>DASRAP010000124.1:0-8087 GCA_035638155.1 Gemmatimonadaceae bacterium
CCGTTGCAATGACTGTGGTGAGCGTCCGCACAGGAATGCGCTGCGCAGTGACGCCGTGCCACGGCACAAGCAGAGCGAATCCGACGAGGACCACGAGAGGGCCCCGGAGACGATAAGGGTGCATCGGCCAAACATACGCCCCGCCGGCCAGGTTCGCTCCCTGTCCCCCTGTCCCACAGTCCCATACTTCTTGCGACGTTGGCCCGCCCGCGCGACCTTCCCCTCGCTCTCAAACGGGACGATGCGTGCGCCGCTCAGTTTTTGTCGCCTTTCTCCTCGCCGTCATCATCGGTTGCACGCAGCGCATGGAGCGTGTCGTCACGGCTCCCACGGCCGCGGGCACGCTCGACAAGAAGTCCCCGTACATCAAGGTCCACATGCGCGACGGCGCGCTCTATGTGCTCTCGCCGTGGACCTGGAGCGAAAGCGCGCGCACTGTGAATGGCACCGGCACGCTCTTCGGCGTGGACCGCAGCGCGGCGAAACAGGGCGACTTCAGCGTGCCGATCGATTCTGTCGCACTGCTCGAAACCAACGTCGTGAAATCGTCACCGTCGGTCGTGGCGCTCAGCATCATGTCGGGCATCACGGCGAGCATCGCGATCTACTGCGCGTCCAACCCGAAGGCCTGTTTCGGCTCCTGCCCGACGTTCTACATCACCGATGGCACGCGCGACGTGCTTCAGGCGGAGGGATTCTCGGCGAGCATTGCGCCGAGCCTCGAGGCGCGCGACGTGGACGCGCTCTACCGGGCGCAGCCGCGGGGCCGCGACGTGCATGTGCGCATGATGAACGAGGCCTACGAAACACACGTGGTGCGGTACGTGAATCTCCTCGCTGCCCCGCGCGTGCCCGGGCGGCGTGTGCTCGTCGATGAGCGCAATCGCTACTGGTCCGTCACCGAGCCTGCTTCGCCGGACCGCTGCGCTGCACGCGAAGGTGATTGCCGGTCAGTGCTGGCGGCGTTCGACGAGAAAGAGCGCACGAGCGCGGCCGATTCTTCCGATCTCGCGTCGCGGGAATTCATCGATATCGAGTTCGCGAGTGGAGCGCGCTCTCCGGGACTCGTGCTCGCATCGCGCCAGTCGCTTCTGCCCACGTATCTCCTGTACCAGACGTTTGCGTACCTGGGCTCGCATGTCGGCGACTGGATGTCGATGCTCGAGCGCGGCGACTCGTCGCAGATCAATCGGGCGAAGAGCGCCGGCAGCTGGCTCGGCGGAATCGACGTACTCGTACCGAACGCGTCGGGCGGATGGGACTCGGTGACGACTGTTCGCGAAACGGGACCGCTCGCGTCAGACGTGCGCGTCATTCCGCTGCCTCAGCAATCGGGCACGACGCGCGTGCGGCTCCGGCTCGCCAAGGGCGCCTGGCGCATCGACGCGGCGCAGCTGGTTTCGATCGGCGATCAGGTAACGCCGCTGCGCATCGAGCCATCCGACGTGTTCGCTGGCGCGAAGCGTGACACGGCCGCGCGCGGCAAACTCAGCACGGGTCCCGAGGCGCTTGTCACTCTTCCCGGCGACGAGTACAACATCACGTATCACCTGCCTGGTGACGCGTCGCAGTACGAGCTCTTCCTCGACAGCAAGGGTTACTATCTGGAGTGGATGCGCAGCGAGTGGGTGGCCGAGGAGAACCTGTTCGGCGCGCAGGCCCTCTTTCTCGATCCAGCGGGTGCGATGAAGCAGCTTGCGCCGGCGTTCAAACGCGTCGAGCCGACACTCGAGGAAGCGTTCTGGAGGAGCAAGTATGTCAAACGCTGACCGCTTGCGTCGCGCGGGGCTTGCCGCGTTCCTCCTTTTGGCCGCGGGCTGCACATCCAACCCGGCGCCGAATCTCTGGCTCAGCACGCCGAAAACACAGCAGCGAGATCCCTACGGTGCGTGGATCGTCCTGACGCCCAGCCGCGGACCGCGCGTCACCGGTGAATTCCTTGCCGCTGATCGCGACAGCGTGTTCGTGCTCAGCATGGATGATTCTGTCCGCGCCATCGCTTTCGCCGACGTCAAGGAAGCGCAAATCGCGTACTACGACGCCAGCACGGACGAGCTCGGCGTGTGGAACTTCGCCGGCGTGCTGAGCACGCTCTCGAATGGCGGCTTTCTCATCCTCACGGCCCCCATGTGGCTCATCGGAGGCTCGATTGCGGCCGCGAATCAGTCACAAGCGCCGATGCGGTACCTTCACGACGCGGGTGCGTGGGCCGCTGTGAAAATGTTCGCGCGGTACCCGGCCGGAGTTCCGGCCGGGATGCCGCGCAAGATGCTGCACAAGACGTAGCGAGTGCGATAAAACCGCTAGCGCATCGCGATTGAGCTCGAGAGCTTCGCGACAAGGCGAGCGTCGGCATTGATGCAGCCATCGTAGTCGGCGGTCCCCGCCGCGACGACGCCGCCCGCCGCGGCACCAACTGCCGCACCGGCCACCGTCGAGCCCGTGCTCTTCCCGGCAACCTTGCCGACCACGGCGCCAATCGCGGCACCGGTCGCGACCTTGCCCACCTGCTGCCCCGTCGACTGGCGACGCACGCGATCGACCTTGGGGCCCGTCACGTCTGCGCTCACGGGATAGGACTCCCCGCCCACCGTCACCGATGCGAGGCGCACCGCGAGGCGCACTGCGTCGCCGTCGTTCCGGCCGTACTGCGATTCGGTGACCTCGAGCGCGGCGGTCGCGCCGGACGGAATGCTAGCGCCATTTTCGCCGACCACGCCGTCAATCACCGTCGCGTTCACGCGATCGCCGACCTTGTGCGTGTTGGTGCAGATCTTCGATTCGGGCCTGAGCGCAATCGTCGCTCCGCTCGGAATACGTCCCCTGGGGGCGGGAGGCGGCGCGCTCTTTGCCGGCGAATTCGCGGCGGCGTCGGCGGTCTTGGCCGAGGCGTCTTCGGCCTTCGTGCATGCGTTCGTGGCGGCAGCGGCCATCAACATCGACAGCATCATGGTGCGAACGGCGGGGCGCATCGAGTCTCCAGGTGATTGGGCGTGGTCAATTGTAAACTTGAGGGAGCCCAGTGTTCAGTGGGGACCCGCCCGCTGGAACGAACCTGGGGAAAGATTGTTCCATTGTTCGCCCGTCCACTCCCGTCGTCAGAGCCCATCTCCGCCGTTTGATGTTGTCCTTCCGGTTTCGCGCCGCGGGCGCCGAGCACGATTTCTCACTGGTGAGCGTCCCGGGCACGAACGGACAACCGTTCCGCTTCGGGGCCGGCCAGGCGGGAATTCCGATCGAGGTGCGTGACTTTCACATCGGCGCGACACCGGTGACGCAGGCCCTCTGGACATACGTCATGGGCGAGAATCCGGCGGCCCGGACGGACCTGCGCGCGCCGGTCGAGAACGTGTCATGGGAGCGCATTACCGCACCCGGGGGCTTCCTCGAGAAACTAAACGCGAGTGCGGTCCCGGACGACATCGGCGCGCGCGAGCGCGGCCTCACGTTTCGCTTGCCGTCGGAAGCCGAGTGGGAGTACGCGGCGCGAGGGGGTCCGCGCTGGAGCGACAACTTCGCGTGGAGCGGAAGCAATGTCGCGGACGACGTCGCGTGGTACGGGCCGCACTGGTCACGCACGCACCAGACGATCGTGAGCGTGCTTGGGTGGAAGGCCGGGTGGAAACTCGTGGGGAGCACGAGGCTCGGCATGCGCGGGCTGCGCACGCGCACGCACGAAGTCGCAACGAAGATGCCGAACCAGCTCGGCATCTATGATATGAGCGGCAACGTGTGGGAATGGTGCGAGGACGCGTGCACCGACGACATCAATGATGTGCCACGCGACGGCACGCCGTGGCGCGGCACGAGCGACGCGCGCCGCCTGCGCGGCGGCTGCCATCACAACTGGGACATGCACTGCACCGTGTGGTGGCGATATGGCATTACGCCCAGCGCGCACGACGGATGCATCGGACTGCGCGTGGTGCTCGCGTAGCCCGTCGAGCCCGATCTCGCGGTTACCGCTGTATCACCGCCCGCTCGAGCCGCCCCGCGTTCCACATGTACACGACGCCGCCTTTCCCGATGGTGATGAGCGAGCGCCCCTGTGGCAGCTTCACACGCTCCACGATGTCGCCTTTGGAATTCACGAGATCGTAGGTCAGGCCCCCCTCCGAATAGACGGACGTCGTTGGGAGAATCCAGAGGTGACCATCAGGGTCGGCCTTTACCGTGCCCGCGCGAATCGGCGGATAGTAATCGGGAAGATCTTCCGGATCGACCGTGACAACCGGAAGGACCGGAAAGTTCGGACGGCCTCCGGCACCCGGCGGCGGTGGCGCACCGTTCACTGCAACACCTGCACTCACGCCACGAGCGCTGCCGCCCGCACCGCTACCCCCGCCGTCCCCGCGTCCACCGCCAGCGCCCGAACCGGTGCCGCGCGCCGCGCGGGCGGCCTCCATCTGCGCCTTTGCCGAATCCAGCATGCGCAACTTTTCTTCGTGCGGAACGGGCTTCCAGTCGTAGTGCATTTTTGGTGACGACGTCTTGGACCCATCGGGCCGGAACCAATCGACGTGATAATCCTGCCCGCGCACCACGGCGATGGTGCCGTCGGACATCATCGCCCACTCATCGGTCAGGGGCAGCGGATTGAGTCCTGTGGTCTGCGCGTATCCGCCCGTCACTGACACCGAGACGCGCTTCCGCACGGGAAGCGCAAGCAACGCCGCAGTGTCGACGGCGCGTGTCTCGAAATTTCCCCGCACAATCGCCGCGGAGTCGTGAATCACGGCCGTCACGATTTTTCCGGTGTCAGGCCCGCCAATCACCGGGCCCGGCGTCTGCCGGGGCACGCGATACACAAGGCGGCCAAGCGGATCCGTGGTTGCGTTGCCGGAAAGTGCCCGAAGGTCGGATGCTTTTGGCGCGCTCATCGTGCGACCGAACACACCCTTTGGGTCGATCACGATCAGCGCCTGCGCCTCGGCGTCGATGAAGAGCGTCGAATCGCCCAGGTACGGCATGATGGCACCGAAATTGTTCGAATAGCGGCTCGGCGCATTGCCGGTGGAGTCGGCCAGCACCTTCATGTTCTTGAGCGCCGCGTCGAACATCAGCACGCGCCGATACGCGAGATCGTTCACGATCACGCCGCCATTCGATAGCGCGCGTACATCCGGCCTGAGGCGCAGGAAGCCGCTATCCAGCGCGGCTGTTGGTGTCAGCACGCGGAGCGGCACCGTTTGCTGCGCAGATGCAACCGGGACGCCCGGGGCGGCGAACGCGATGAGAACGGCGAGTGTGTTTTTCATTGTTTCTTTGACGGTCGGGACCGGCGGATCGTTGCAGCTCCTCCCGTTGTCGCTCAGCGAACCACGAATGCCCGGTGCGCCGAGGTGCCACTCACGCCACGCGAGGCTGTGTCGCCCGGCATCACGTCAAAGAGCCGGTGGAGGTTGTTTCCGGCGAGGTCCTCGAGCTCGGTATCAACGACGATGTCGTACGTGCCCGCGGGCCACGGCTGGCTGGCCACGAAGGTCCAACGCGTCTCACTCCGCGACAGGGTGACCGAGCCGGCGACCGGCGTGTCGTGGATACGGACGCTGATCATCCGTTGCGCGAGCGCACGGTCCAGGGATTCACCGAAGTCGACCACGAGGGGAGAATGACTGCCGGCTGACGGTGCGCTGACGTGCCAGGAGTCCGCCCGTACGAGCGTCCGGTCCATGGGCCCGACGCGAAACGTCCTGGTGAATGTCTTCGCGAGCGGGAGACCCGTCGCGTCGCGCCACGCCGTGTCGATCACGAGCGTGTACGAGTGCCCTTCGACGAGCGGCAAGCCGAGTTGCTTGTGCGGCACCAGATCGCGCTTGATTCGCCCAGGATCGAAAAAGATCGTGAGTCGTTTATGCTCGCGGTCCCACAACTCCTGCTCGCCCGCGGCAATGAGAAACGGTTTGTTGACCGGGTCGCCCTTTTCGTCGAGCAGTCGTACGTGGAGCTCCGCCCCGTCGCCCACGCTCATCGGAGCCGAGAACTGGATGTACATGCGCAGCAGATTCATCGGGACGACATCGCCCGACGGATACACGGTCTCGACAACCGTTGTCGGCTTTCCACTCGGCCCGTCGAGCTTCCACGTCCCGCGCGCGCGGCCATCGAACTCGGCGTAATACGTCGTTCCCGGCGCCGGAGGAAAGCGCGGCGTGAAGCGGAGCGTATCGAAATGCGCAGCGTACGTGCCGAGCATCTCGATTCCTGTGCTGTCGTTCGCCCGAACCTTGAAAACCGATTGCAGAGCTGATCCGGCCTTGATGCGGGACGGATCGACGTTCACAACATCCACGGCGCCGTAATCAGCCTTCGAGGCATCGGTGTGAAAGACGATCATCGGCGCAGCCACGCGTTTCGGCAAACGGTCGCCGCACGCGGATAAGAGAATGGCCGCGCACGTCAGAAAACGATTGTGCGCGGCCACCCCACTAGCCCTCCAGCCCGCTAGCCCTAGAAACCCGCCTTCGCGATGGTCCGGAGATCAAGTCCCGCTGCTCCCTTCTGCACCACAATCACGTTGTCCTTGTCGAAATCCGAGAGCTGCACGACCGCGCCCGGTGCCGAGACGTTCACGCGCGTGATTCCGTTGCTGTCCGGCGTCGTAAGCGACGGCGCACTCGCGATATCGGCCACGCTCACCTTCATCATCGGGTGCGTGCGGTTCGCGATCAGCATGTAGTCCTTGCCGCCAAACGAGTAACCGATGATGTCGGCCGGCTGGTTGCCCGCGCCGAGGTCGGCGACCGTCTTCCCGATCACCTGCTGGCCGTCCTTGAGTCCGTCGACCGCGAATTCCACGAGCGGCGTGCACGTATACGCGGCGAGCATGTACGTCTTGCCGTCGATTCTCTCGGGCGCAAACGTCATGACCGGCGCCTGCGTTTCGCTGCGCTTGTGCGACACGTGATAGATCTGCAGCTGCGTGGTCTGCTGGCCCGCCACGAACGGGAACGCGACCTGACGGAACGCCGACGAGAACTGCTCGTTGGAGAGACCCGCAATCCAGACTTTGCCGTCCGCGAACGCGATGTCGGTGATGGTGCTGCGGTGCGGATCGCTGCGCGCGCCGGGATTCGCCGCCGGCGCATTCGAAATCTTCGCCGAGGAATGCTTGATGTTCTCGAGTGAGACTTCGCTCACCGGATTCGTCTTGTCGTTCGTGACCTTGAGCAGCACCGGCTTTGCGTCCGCGCCTTTCCCGCGCATCACGCTCAGGTACACGTTGTGCGACGACGGATGCACCGCCATGTCGGCGATCGTGATCTGGTCAGCGGACGTGCCGAGTGCCTGCGCGACTTTCGCGTCGATGCCCTCGATGTTGATCGGGCCGCTGGCCTTGTCCTTGTCCGTGATGTCGAGCGCGTACACCGACTCGGCGTCATTGTCGGCCACGAACAGCACGTTGCCCGGACCGAACGTGATCGCACCGAACGACTTGGCTTCGAGCGTGCTGGCATACATGCCAAGCGGATCAGGCCGGCCCCAGGCAACGATCGTGGTCACAAGAGCTGCGGCGGCAATGCTGGAGAGAATCGGCTTCTTCATCGGGCCTCGGCGGTCGGGAGTGCCTCAAAACTACGAAAAACGAACAAGAAAAGGAAACGGAAGTGCAAATCTCAAACGCAAACTTCAAGCACAAACCCCACTAGCCCACTAGCCCTCCAGCCCTCAGGTGCCGTGCAATCAGCTCCCCATGATCCCGCCCGTTCTCGATGAAGATCTTGTTGGCATCGTTTCCCGACGCGAGCACGCCGGCAATGAACACGCCGGGGACTGGGGTTTCCATGGTGGCGGGATCGTGCTCGGGAATCCCCGTCTCGGGGTCGAAGGCGATGCCGAGCGGGCCAAGCAATTCGCTGGACGGCGTGTACCCGGTCATGAGGTAGACTCGGTCGGCGCGCATGATTTCACGCAGTCCGCCTTCACGGAGTCCGGCTTCACGCACTCCGCCTTCACGCCGTTCAAGAACCACCGCCCCTGCCCGAATCTCGGTAACGCGTGTGTTCCACCTGACCGCAATGCTGCCTTCCTGCATCCGCCCTTCCACGTCCGCCAGCACCCACGGCTTGATCACGTGGTTGAACGCC
>DASRAP010000125.1:0-2475 GCA_035638155.1 Gemmatimonadaceae bacterium
TTGCCGTCTTCGGACCAGCTCGGATTGGCGTCGAAGTCCACGCTCGGCGACACGTACGTCATGGTCCGCGTCTTCACATCGTACAGGCCGAGGAGCGAATGCGATGCACGATTCGAGACGAACGCGATCTTCGATCCATCGGGCGACCAGCGCGGCTGCGAATTGTTGCCCCACGCCTTGATGTAGGGAGTCTCGCCCTTGTCCATCGCGGTTGCGCCGGGTATTCCGCTGAGGCGCGCGCGATAGATCTGGCCGTCGCGCACGTAGAGGACGGACTTGCCGTCGGGCGAAATCTCCGGGCCGGATCCGATGGCGACCTTGAACGGCGCGAAACCGCCGGCGGTCTGCACGGCCCAGATGGCGCGTTCCCCGCCGTCGGGATCGTGCGACGGATTGGCGATCCAGTCATCGCGATTCGGCGCGGATCCGCGCACGAACACCACGACGCTGCCGTCCTCGGACAGCTGCACGTCGGTGAGGTCGACGCCGTCGTCCTTCATGAAATTTGTGAGGCGCGCCGGCGTGAATGCCGGCGCCGCCGCGGTATAGACGTTGCGCATGCCTTTTTCGTACGCCATCCACGCGATGCGGTCGGCCTTTTTCGCCGCATTGAGCTCGAGCGGCGATGCCGGACTCAGAAACGCGGCAACGGTCGGTTTGGCAGGCGTTTGCGCGGCGAGCGCAAAGGGCATGGCGCAAAAGGCAGCGGCGAATTTGATTCGATTCATACGTGGCTCAGATGAAAGCTGAATACCGATAACCTGCAGAATGACGCGCTACCGCGCGACCTGCAGCGAATGGAGAGAGAGGTGCATCGCGCCGTTCTCGGTGTCGTACCACTTCAGCACGACGTAGTCGCGGTGCACACTGACCAGCTCGAATATGCCAGTCAGGTTTGCCCCGGCAAGCCTGGGAAGGAACACGCGCCCGGCGAGGCTCCCGTCGCTGCTGAACACCGTCCAGCCGCGTGGTTCGGAGCTCAGGAAGTAATCCTGCACCCATACGCGTCCTGCCTCATCCGCGAGCAAATGCGCGTACGCGGGCACAAAAGCAAGATGCGGGCGCGGTGGCATCGATCCTCGTCCTCCTCCGCGCATCGGTTCAACGGTTCGCTGTGCGTCCTCATCGGTGATCGGCGTCAGTGGATCACCCCATCGGATGATCTGCGTCAACTTTCCGTCGATCGAGTAAATGCGGATCTCTGCCGTGCGACCGTCGCCGACGTAAACGGAGCGCCCGCTCGCAATGGAATTGTTGATCGTCTGGGCGCCCGCAAATACCTGGGTGTGACTCCAGCCGATGGTGCCCGCTCCGCTTCCGTCGGAGCGAACGTGCGCAAGATCCTCGATTCTGTCGAGCGTGGCGGCGCGTTCGGCGGGCATGCTCGTCTCCGGGTTCACGCGGGGATTGGCATGCGCAAGGGTCGAGCCGTCCGCGAAGCACGGCTTTTCGGTCGCGTAGCCAGGAGCGGTAAATGATCTCACGTGTCGTCCGGCAGAATCAAAGACACTGATGCGCCGGTCGCCGTACCCAATCGCGATCAACGTGTCTCCGGTCGCGACGCATACCTCACGAAGTTGATGGAATTCTCCCGGTCCATCGCCCGCGCGTCCAATGGTGCGGATGTACTTCCCCTTGGCGTCGAACACCTTGATCGAGGAATAATCCGACGCGACGTAGCGACCGTCGGAGAGCCGGGTGGCGTTGGCAAACGGGTTCTTTGAGCTGAGTTCGGTGATTGGATCGTCCTTCAGGCCGCCAAGATCGATCTGCGGCGCGACGGCAATCGTGAACGCAACCGGCGCGTTTTTGATCGTGCGGTGCTCGACAATGCGCACGCCTGCGCTGTCATGCACCGCGGGCGGCGGGACGCGCTGCGCACCTGCCGCAAAGGCGCCGAGAAAACCGGCGAGCGCGACCATGGTGGGTTTCTGCATTCAACACCCCTCTTACGCTGGGGAATTCGCGCGGATTGTGAGCCCGAGCGGCCGCGGGGTGATCCCCGCTTCAGTCTGAGCAACGCGAAGCCGGCTGAGATCGTTGTCGACTTCCCTTGCCGCCGCGATCACGGTCGTCGTCGGCCGCAAGTCCGCGTCCCCGCCCATGAGGCGCAGAAGGTCGAGCCGAATTGCTTCAATCGCGCCCACGCTGTCGCGCAATTGCTTGCGTGCCGCTTCGCGCGCTCCTGCAAGCTGTGTGTCCCGATCGACGGCCGTTACGCCTTCGAGTTGAGCCAGCGATTCGCGCGCATGCCGCGCGTGCGCTTCGAGCCGCTCGATCACGACTGGGACATCGGGCAACGCGCTGCGATACGCCGTGGGAAGCGAGGCGTAGAGATCGCCGATGGCACTCGCGAGCAGGCTTTCGGTAGGACGGAACGTCGCTGCAGGTACGGCGCGCGCTCTGCCTCTCATGAGCACGCGCTCCATCCAGCGCCCGACGCGGCTGTCCCAGAACCACTCCGCAATCGGCAGA
>DASRAP010000126.1:0-34494 GCA_035638155.1 Gemmatimonadaceae bacterium
TACCTCGCGAGCATCGCGCGCACATCCGACGAGATTTCGTTTCTCCCGCTCGACAGGCGAAGCACGCCGGGCGTGAAAGCGAGGACCAACGCCCTCGTTATTGCCCTTGGCTTGACCTTCCCCTGACCGCGCGCGACTCGGCTCGAGCGAAGCGAAGGCCACTAAGAACACGCCCTCTCCAAACCCGGGCTCGATCGCGCAGCGCCAGCAAGCGACCGTGCCCTAGAGGGGGCAAGCAGAAAGCCCGGTCGCGCGCGACCGGGCTTTCAATTGCCCCTCTAGGGCTCGAACCTAGACTTTCCTGATCCAGAGTCAGGCGTGTTGCCAGTTACACCAAGGGGCAGGTTCGGGGCATCCTTTCCTACCCCGGGAAGCGAAACCTAGAGCTGCCTGACCCCGCGTTCAACCCCGAAACGCCGCGAACATCCAGCGTCGCAACTGCCCCTCGGCACACGACATAGGCCGTCGCCCGCGTCCGCGTCCCGAGGGTCAGCCGGTGAACGGATTGACCGTCGGCACCCCCGCAACACGGAAGTGCGCCACGTTGCGCGTCGCCACCGTGAGCCCGTGCTCGAGCGCGGTCGCCGCGAGCAGCATGTCCGTCGCGAGCTCCGGATGGTCATTGCACAGCCGGCCCCAACGCGCCGCGATCGGAACGTCGATCGCCAGCACACGCTCAGCGTACAGCGCAAGCAGGCCATCGAGCCACGTCTGAAGCTCATCGGCCTCGCGTGCCTCCGCGCTTGTCCGGCGCTTCGCGATTCCCTTCGCGATTTCACCGACCGTGATCACGCTGACGAACGCACCGTCCGCGGGAAGCTGCCCCACCCATCGTTCGACGGCCTCGCTGCGACGCCGTTTCCGCAGCTCGGAAATGACGTTGGTATCGAGGAGATACCGGACGCTCGCCATCGCTCAGACCTCGTCGCGCGCGCGAAGCCTGATCCGGTCAATGCCGACGTCGGCTCTCGGGCCGTTCAGGAGATAGTCGCTGAACGGACGCTGAGCCGTCTGTCCGCGAGAGACCATCCTGACATATGCATCGTGCGCGATGATGACGGCGGTTTCGACGCCGCGACGCGTCACGACCTGGGGCTCGCCGCGAAGCGCGGCATCGACCACCTCGCTGAACCGGTTCTTGGCGTCCTGCAGGGCCCAGCGCGCTGGCCGGCTTCTGGATCGTGCCACGATTCTTCTCCTAGCTAGCCAGAAAGCTAGCTATTTGCCAGGCCGGCAACAAGCACAGCGAACGCGGCGTCCGCGGGTGTCGGCAGTTACATCGACGGCAACTGCGGGGTATTTCTCCTTCATGGGACACCCGCGCGTAGTCCCCGCCCTGGTGCTGAGCGGCGCGCTGGCTGCGACCGCTGTCGCGTGCCGCTCCGTCGCGCCGGCCTTGGGCCCCGATCCCGCCGCCGCGCGCGCCACCGCCGACGGGCTCTTCGGCGGCATCGCCATCCGGTTCGATCGCGTGTTCCGCGACGAGCGCGTGAAAACCGCGCGCCGGCTGATCGCAAAAAGCACCCTCGTCCCGTCCCGCATTTTCGGCGACACCGCGGCATGGCTCTCGCGCGGATCGGACGTCCGCGCCACCGGCTGGCGCGGCACCGCCGAGGGCGCCCGCTACCATATCATGCTCGACACGTCGCACTCGCCGCTCGCGCACGCGGGCGACTCGCGGCAGCTCCGGCACCTCGCCAGGACCGGCGACGATTCCTATGAATGGCGGCACGACGCCGAGTTCGCCGCCGGAAACGCCACGCCAGCGGCGCTCGCGGGAATTCCCTCGGCGTGGTTCGCCGCCGGTGAACGCGCCGACTCCGCCGCCGTGCGCGCGGACATGCACGACGCGTTTCCCCGCAGCACGCGCGCGTTCGGCCAGTTGTTCTCGCTCGCCTCGAGGCGCGCGACGCGCGATGCCGCGGGCGCCTGGCTTCAGGAGCTCACGATCGTCATGCATACCGAGCGCGCGAAAGGCGCGTACCCGGCGTTCGCGAAGTGGCTGCACGATTACATCTCTCCCGCGCGGGGACACGTCCGCCTCCACGACGGCGCACGCACGTGGTTCGACATGACCATGCGGAACGATTCGATCGTGATGCGCTTCCGGTCTGAACACGGCGCACTGCTTCCGCTCGAAGGCGGCGCCATGCACCTCCCCGACTCACTCACGTTCGAAATGGACGCGTCCGCGAAGTTTTCGATCTTCCGTGTGGGATTTCGCGGACTCGCCGGCCAGGCCACCGTGATCCGGAGCGCCACCGAGCGGGGATGGAATATCCGTTTCACGAAGGAGCCGGATTGGCAGCTCCCGCTGCTCGCGGAGCAGATGCTGCACACGCCGCTCAGGCACCCGTTCGAAGGAAAGGGCTCGAGTTATCGCGTGGCCGCGAGGCGCGACGCGTCCGCACCGCAAACGCTGCTCGTGCGCGCGGTCGTCCTCCCCGTGCAGGAGAGCGCGATCCTGCGGTTCATCACGAAGATTTCCGGATCCAGCGTCGGCGAGTTCGTCGACGCGGCCGACCGTGACATGAATCTCTGGCTCACCACCGCGTTCACCGCGCTGCGCGACGATGCGCGGCAGGTGCTGGCGGAAACGCACACGCCGTCGCGGTAAGACCGCGACGGCGTGACGTATACCTCTTGCATCTATGCCCCCGCAGGGATGCCCTGCACGCCGTCATTGGAACTCTACGTCCTACCGAGCGGCGGCGGGCAAACCCTGAGTACCGCGTTATTACACCACGTGCACCAAAGTGGAGCTGAGGGGGATCGAACCCCTGACCTCTGCAATGCGAATGCAGCGCTCTCCCAGCTGAGCTACAGCCCCTTCTCTTCCGGGAGCTTCGGCCGATCATCCGGTCCGGTTGAGCACGACGGCCCCGAAAAAACGCCCGCAGCAGGCCGCCCGGAGCGAGTAACGTAGTCCGGCTCCGGATGAAGTCAAGACGAATGGACGTGGGCGCCGTCACGATCCCGCACCTTCATTTATGGTAGGGGATGCTCGCTTCGCCACGCGTTCCTGTACCCTCCGCCGCAGACGTTCGTGCCGCCGCCGAACGCATTCGCGGTGCGGTGTTGCGGACGCCGCTTCGCCGATCGGACGCGCTCTCGTCCGCCGCAGGCGGCGACGTCTTTCTCAAGCTCGAAACCGAGCAGGCCACCGGCTCCTTCAAACTGCGCGGTGCGTTCAACGCGCTCTCGCTGCTCTCCCCCGCCGAGCGCGAGCGCGGCATTGTCGCGTCCTCCGCGGGCAACCACGGCCTCGGTGTCGCGCACGCCGCGCGCGCGCTCGGCATTCGCGCCACGATCTTCGTGCCCTCCACGGCGCCGCGTGTCAAGCGCGACGGCATCGCCGCGCTCGGCGCCACCGTCGATGCAACCGAGCCGCACTATGACGCCGCGATGGTGCGCGCGCGTGCGTTCGCGAACGAGACGGGCGCGACGTTCGTGCATCCGTGCCTCGGCGAGCCATTGCTCGCGGGACAGGGCACGGTGGCGCTCGAGATCATGGAGCAGCTGCCGTCCGTGCGCACCGTGCTCACGTGCGTGGGCGGCGCGGGGCTCCTGGGCGGAATGTCGGCCTTCCTGCGTGGCGAGTTTCCCGGCGTGCGCATCGTCGGCGCCCAGACGGAGCGCACGAACGCGATGGCGGTCGCGCTCGATGCCGGAACGCTCGTCGAGATCCCCACGCTGCCAACGCTCGCGGATGGGCTCGCCGGCCAGATCGATGAGGCCGCGCTCGCGATCGGCCGCTTCGGTCTCGACGAAATCGCGGTGATCACCGAGGACGAAACCGCGGCGGCAATCCGGTGGCTCTTCAGAAACGAAGACGTGAAAGCCGAAGGATCAGGCGCCGTCACCGTCGGCGCGCTGCTCGCTCAGCGCGTGCGCGAGATCCGGTTCCCCGCTGTGTGCGTCGTCAGCGGCCGCAACATCGACGACGAACGCTTCGACGCTATTCTTTCCGCGCCGCCAGCAGTTTCGCGTAGCGCGCGCGCTGGATCTCCATGAGCTTCTGACCAATCTCGGTCTGCGTGGCGATCCACTCGGTGGCGAGCAGCGTCCGCGGATTCGTCGCCGCACGAAGCGCAACGAGATGCGGCTCGAGCCGCGCGAACATCACGAGTCCTTCACCCGAGCTCTCGAGCATGAGATTCGTGTGCAGTGTGCCGTGCTTGCACAGCACATACGCCATCTCCCAGTACGTCGTGACCTGGCGGTACGCCACGTTGAGCGGATGGTCGGGCTGCGCGACCGCGATCACGTCGTCGGCGGTGCGGGGCCAGTATTCGCGAAACATGCGCACGCGGTTTTCGCGGAGCGTCGCTTCGCGGCGGAGATCGTAGAGACGGAGCACGAGCTCCGCGTCGTGATGCGTGGGTGTGCGGTCCATGTCATTAAAGTTATGGCCATGTCGCTGTCTCTGCGTTTCCTCGGCACCGTCGCCAGCCGCCCCACCGTGGAGCGGAGCGTCGCATCGCTCACGATGGTGCGCGAGGGGGAAACGCTCATGTTCGATTGCGGCGAAGGTACGCAGCGCCAGATGATGCGCTACGGCGTGTCGTTCGCCCTCTCCGACATCTTCATCACGCACTGGCACCACGACCATTTCCTCGGGCTGCTCGGATTCGTGCGCACGCTCGCGCTGCAGGGGCGCACGGATGTGCTGCGCGTCTACGGTCCCCGCGGCGGCGTGCGCGTGCTCCGCGCGGTGGATTCGCTGGGGCACGAGCGCCTGCCCTTCGAGCTCAAGGTCGAGGAAATCGAAGGCGGCTGGTCGCTCGACCGGGGCGAATACACGCTGAACGCGTTCACCGTGGACCACGCCGGCTCGAACGCGCTCGGCTTCGCGCTGGTCGAGCGCGACCGGCGCGGGCGTTTCAACGTGGACCTCGCGCGCGAGCTCGGCGTGCCCGAAGGGCCGATGTGGGGACGCATCCACAAGGGCGAAAACATCACGCTCGACAACGGACGCATCGTGGAATCCTCCGCGCTCGTGGGGCCCGCGCGCCGCGGACGCACGGTCGTGTACACCGGGGATACGCGCCCGTGTGCGGCAACAATGCTCGCCGCGGAAGGCGCCGATCTTCTCGTGCACGAAGCCACGTTCGGCGACGAAGAAGCCGAACGCGCAAAGGAGACGGGGCACTCCACCGCGCGCGAGGCCGCGGAAGTCGCGAAACGCTCAGGCGTACGCCGGCTCGTGCTCACGCACGTATCCGCGCGGTACTCGAAGGACTACTCCGAGCTCGAACAGCAGTCGCGGCAGCTTTTTCCGGGGACCACCATTGCGCGCGACGGCATGGAGGTGGAGGTACCGTTCGTAGCTGATGCTACGCCGTTCGGTTCCACTCCATGAGCTGCGCCTCGGTCATCGGCGTCGCAACGTAGAATCCCTGCACCGCGTCGCAGCCGAGCTCGAGCAGCGTGTTCCAGTCGGCGCGGTACTGCACGCCTTCGCCCACCGCGGTCATGTTGAGATGACGCGCCAGCGACACGCTCGCCTGCACCACGGAACGCTGCGTCGTCGAGCGTGAGCATCCGTCGACGAATTCGCGATCGATCTTGAGCTCGGTGAACGGCAGCCGCTTGAGCTGCGAAAGGCCGGATTCGCCTGTGCCGAAATCGTCGATCGAGAGTTTGAATCCCTTGAGCCGGAGTCTCGTCGCCACCTCGAGCATGCGCACCGCATCGTGCGCGACGGCCGTCTCGGTGATTTCGAGCGTGATCGATTCCGAGGGTACGCGTGACGCCTTCGCGAGATGCTCGATGAACTCGGGCAGATCCAGCCGGTCGCACGTGCGCCGCGACAGGTTGATTGCGACGGGAATGTCGCGCCCCGCGGCGCGCGCGCGGCCCGCGCAGGCGATCGCCTCGCGCAGCGTGAACTCGGCGAGTCGTCCGCTCAGCTCCATGGACCCTTCGATGATCGGAACGAACGCGGCGGGCGGAAACAGGCCGTAGGTGGGATGCTGCCACCGCACGAGCGCTTCCACACCGATCATCTGATCCGAGCGCAGCGACACCTTCGGCTGGTACATGAGCCGAAGCTCGCTCTGGGCGAACGCGCGCTCGAGATCCTCCGCGGGAGCGAGGTTGACGCGCTGGTGCAGCGCAAAGCTCTCCTCCAGCTTCTCGAACACCGCCGTCAGCTTCTCGGCGGTCATCGGCTTCGTGATCGAGCCGAGCATGCGGAGCCCGTGCGCTTCCGTCAGCAGTGCACTCGTCTCGATAACGCGGTCATCTTCGCCGCTGACGATTGCGATGCCGCTCTCGATCCGGAGCTGCGCGAACGCGCGCAGCGTCTCGAGTCCATCGGCATGCGGCATGCGAAGGTCGCAGAGCACCACGTCGTACCAGACGCCGGGCCTCGTGACAGCCGCGATCGCCTCGGCGCCGTCGGACGCCTCGTCGATATCGTGGATCCCCATCGAGGTGAGGACCGTCCTCTCCCATCGCCGAACGTGTTCCTGGTCGTCGACGACCAGCACGCGCAGTCCCGAATACGGCGATTCGCGCTGACTCACCCGGCTCGGCGAGGCGCCCGTTGCTCAGACAGGACGGCCTCCGATGGTGGGGCGCCCCGTCATGGGCATCGACCGACGGAACAGACGGTTGAGCGCTTCGCTGTCGAGCGAGCGAAGGACGGCCTGGGGATCAATCCGGCCCGACACGTTCTGTGATTCCACACCCTTCCAGACGTAATTCGCGTACCGGTTTTCCCGCGTACGCTGCGGATCGGGGTGTGTGAACACCACGAGCGCGTTGCTCGAGCCGGGATTGCGAACGTCCACCCGCCAGCGGAGCCCGTCACTGCTTTCGTACACCACGCCGGACTGCGCCATCACCGCTCGCCGCCCGTCGTTGCGAGCGCTGTGATCGGCTGTCTCCCCGCGAAATTCGAATCGCTGTCGTGCCAGTGCTCGATTGCCGGTTCTCCAAGCATCCAGCACCAGCGGATCGCGCGGCCATCGAGCTCACCCGGAAAATCGATGAGACCCTCGCCAAACCCTTTGACCTCCGCGCCAACCGCGGCGATTTCCGCGAGATATATCTCGATAGCGCCGGCGAGCGCTGTCGCCCGCTTCTCGAGCGCAGTGGCTTCGGAGTCGTCGACCGTGGCTCCGTCGGCCGCCGCCCGGCGGCGCGCGGCCGCCAGGTCATACTGCGCGAGCGTTTCCTGCCACTCGCGATAATCGCGCACCAGGTCGGCGGCGATCCGCCGAACGTAGGGGAGCGTGCGATTCGCCTCTTCGAGCGTGAAAATCCGGCCCGCGCTCATTTATTCCGTTCCTCCTGATTGCGTTCCTCGAGCCTGCGCTGCCGCCGGAAGCGCGCGGCCTCGCAGCGTCGCCGGTCGGTTTCCGTCTCGGCGACGAGCTCCGGCGTTTCCGTCGGCCGCCCATTCCGGTCAATCGCCACGAAGGTCATGTAACACGAATTGGTGTGGCGCCGGTTCCCCGTCAGCAGGTCCTCCGCCTCCACTCGTACCCCGATCTCCATGGACGAGCGCCCCACAAAATTGACACTCGCCTTCATGACCACGAGATCCCCGATATGAATTGGCTCGCGGAAATCCATCCGGTCAATGGAAACGGTCACGACGCCCGTCCGCGCGTGACGGAAGGCCGTGACAGCCGCCGTCTGGTCGATCATCCCCAGAATAACGCCCCCGAAGACGTGACCGCTGATGTTCGCGTGTTGCGGCATCATCAGTTCGGACGTCTCGTGTTGCGATTCAGCTACGGTCTTTGACGGACGCTGGAACGCGGCGCTCATGCCGGAAGTATATCGCCCGTCCGTCGCTTCCGAATTCACTTAGATTTCTGTCGTGCGATTTTTCATCACTGCGGCGCTCGTCGTGGCGCCCGCCGTGCTCGCGGCGCAGCAGCCGGGCAAACAGCCGAGCCGGGACTCCAGTTCAGCAAACGCCGCCGCCGGGACGCGAACCGTCATCCGGGGGCTGTACGTCAACCGTTGGGCCGCGCAAAGCAGACCGAAGATGCGGTCGCTCATTGCGCTGGCCCACGAAACGGGCCTCAACGCACTCGTCATCGATCTCAAGGACGAGTTCGGCCTGAACTACCATCCCACCGACAGCGTCGCGAAGCAATTCGCGGGGAACGCGGGCGCCATTCCCGACATTCGGTGGCTCCTCGATACGATGAAAGCGGTGGGACTGGTCCCGATCGCGCGCATGGTGACGTTCAAGGATTCCGTGACGGCCCGGGCGCGTCCAGACTGGACCATTCTTGGCCCTGACGGTCATCCGTGGCGAGACAAGCAGGGCCTCACGTGGGTGAACCCTTACAACCGCGATCTCTGGGATTACGACCTTCGCGTCGCGACCGAGCTCGCGCACCTCGGCTTCGCGGAGATCCAGTTCGACTACATCCGTTTTCCGGAACCGTATCCGTCACTCCCGAAGCAGTCGTTTCCGGGCGCGAACGGCGTGGCGAAACAGGACGCGCTCGCCGCATTCCTCAAGGAAGCGCATGCGCGGCTCGCGCCGCTCGGCGTGCGCACCACCGCGGACGTGTTCGGCCTCACCACAACCGTGAAGGGCGCGCTCGAGGTCGGTCAGCAATGGGAAGCCCTCGCGCCTGTCGCGGACGTGCTGCTGCCGATGGTTTACCCCTCACACTATGTGCACGGGTCCTTCGGCATTCAGTCCCCGAACAGCGAGCCGTATCAGATCGTCAAGACCGCCGTGTCGAAAGCGGTCGAACGGAACACCGCCCTCGGCCTGACCGGCGAACGGGTGCGTCCGTATCTGCAGGCGTTCACGCTTGGCAAGCCCGCGTACGGTGACGCCGAGCTCGCGGCGCAGTTCAAGGCGACGCACGAGGCGGGAGCCGGCGGATTCATTCTCTGGAACCCGGGCTCGAAATACGAGCTCTACCGCGCGGCGCTGATTGAGGAAGGAAAGCGCTAGCCGGCCAGCTCCCGGAGTCGTTCGAGCAACCGGTCCACTTCGTCGCCGGTCGAGTACGCAGAGAGACCGACGCGAATGAAGCCATCCTTCTGGTTCATCACTTCCGCGACGGTCTGCGCGTAAAAGTCGCCGTGACTCACGAATAGCCCGCGCTCGGCGAGTTGCTCCGCCGCGCTCCGCGGCGTGATGCCGTCAAGAGTGAAGGAGACCGTCGGCGACCGGCGTCGCGACGGAGGCGGGCCATAGCGGCGCACGCCGCGCATCTCGCCGAGCGCCGTCCACAACGTGACGAACAGCGCCGCGCTTCGCGCGTGAATCTCCGCGTACGCCGACGCGAGCCGCTCGCGGCGCGTACTCCCCTGTCCGAACGACGCGAGGAAATCCACCACAGCGCCCGCGCCGATGATGCCTTCGTGATTCAGCGTGCCCGTCTCGACCCGGTCGGGCGCGTTGTCGTGTGCCGGCGCGACCTTCGGCACGTCGAGCGCATCGAGCAATTCGTGGCGTCCCCACGCGACGCCAACGTGCGGGCCGTAAAACTTGTACGCCGAGCAGGCGAGAAAATCGCACCCGAGGGCTTTGACGTCGGGGAGCACGTGCGGCGCGTAGTGCACCGCGTCCACGTACGCGAGCGCACCGGCGTCGTGCGCCTGCGCGGTAATCGTGCGCACATCCGGCATCGTCCCGAGCGCGTTCGACGCCGCACCGATCGCGACGAGCTTCGGCCTCAGGTTGAGCGCCCGTTCGAGTGATGAAGGATCGAGCTCGCCCGTTTCCGGGTCGAGCCGCACGGTTTCGATGCGCAATCCGCGGTCCCGCGCCACGGCGCGCCAGGGGTCGATGTTCGCGTGGTGATCCAGCTGCGTGACGACAATCGTGTCTTTCGGCCCCCAGGATCGCGCGATGGCCCTCGAGAGATGAAACGTGAGCGTCGTCATGTTGTTGCCGAACGCGATTTCTCCCGGGCTGCCGTTCACGAAATCCGCGAGCGCGCCGCGCGACGCCGCGATCATCTCGTCGGTTTCGCGCGACGTTGGGTACGCCCATTCCGTATTGGCGTTGTGATTCAGGAGATAGTCAGTCATCGCGTCCGCAACGTCGCGCGGCACCTGCGTCCCGCCCGGTCCGTCGAAGTACGCCACCGGATGGCCGTTATGGACGCGCTGAAGCGACGGGAAGCGCGCGCGAAATGCGTCGAGCGAGCTCACGCGTTGCCCCCCGCGAGCTTCTCGAAGTACTTCACGGCCTCGACGTGGTCCGCTTCCTCGCCCTGGTCGGCGTGCGCAGCGCGAAAGAGCTGGCTCGTGAGCTCCATGATCTGCGCCGGCACGTTCGTTTCCTTTGCGACACCCGCGGCGATACCGACATCCTTGTCGAGCAGCGCGAGGCGGAACGTCCGCGGGAACGCGCGGTTGAGCACGCGGGTCGGGAACAGGTTTTCGGATGTGTTGGACCGGCCGCTCGACGCGTTGATCACATCGAGCGCCACAGCCGGGGCGACGCCTGCGCGCTCGAGTGCCGCGAGGCCTTCGGCGAGGGACCAGATGTGCGTCGCGAGCAGCGCATTGTTGACCGCCTTGAGGGCATCGCCCGCGCCCACCGGGCCGCAGCTGACGATCTTCTTCCCGAATTTCTCGAGGACGGGACGAGCGCGCTCGAGCAGCGCGGGGTCGCCTCCGACCATGATCGTCAGCACGCCCTTCTCCGCGCCGTTCACACCGCCGCTCACCGGCGCGTCGATGAACCCGATTCCGCGCGCGGCCAGCCGCTCCGCAATTCTCCGCGACGTCGCGGGATCACCCGACGTACAGTCGACCAGTATGGTGTTGCGCGCCATGCCGGCAAGGAGTCCATCCGGGCCGTCGAGAATGGACTCGACGTCGCGCGAGGTGGGGAAACACGTGATGACGAATTCCGCGCCGAGCGCGGCATCGGCCGGTGTGGCCGCGGCGCGCGCCCCTGTGCGTTCGGCGAAGGCCTGCGCGCGTGATGCCGTGCGGTTCCACACGGCGAGCGTCGTGGCGGGGGGCGCGAGATGCGTGGCCATCGGCGTACCGATGGCGCCAAGTCCGAGGAATGCGACGGAGTGCATGTGAGTGTTGTCGAAAGAGTCCGCGACCGGAGTGCGCGTGATCATCGAAACATACTCGCCGCTCTGGACACTCCGCGGAGCGCCCGATTCATTTGCTGCATGGCGCTGGGGCGATTCTATCTTCGCTTGTCCGGAATGAACGCGGTGCACGCCGTGCGCGCGCTCAACACCGCGCTGGCGAGTCTTCCCGGCGTGACGAACGTGGATGTGCGCATGGGCGAAGCCGTCATCGTGCACGACGGCCGCCTGCCGGAAAAGGCGGTTCGCGACGCCGTGGAACTCACGGGTCTCGGCATTGTAACGCTGTCCGAAGACCGGCGGCGGCGCCTGCCGTTTCTCGAGTAGCATTCGATAACCGGGCCATGAGAAAGACGAAGAAGGCCGTCCGCCAGGAGCGCCCGATCGCGGCGCTGCTCGCACCGGACATCATCGATCTGCTCAAGCACTCGCCGGCCGATGTGGCCGCCGAGACGGAAGAGCTGCACCCGGCGGACCTGGCGGATATCGTCGAGCTGCTGCCCCGCTCCCGTGTCTCGGCGTTTCTCGCGGCGCTGCCCGGATCGCGCGCGTCTTCGGTCCTGGAGTACGTCAACGAAAAACTCCGGAGCGTGCTCCTCGAAGAGCTGAGCACGATCGAAGCGGCAAAGCTCGTCGAGCAGATGACGCCCGACGATCGCGCGGACGTTCTCGAGGAACTGGGCGAAGAGCGCGCCGACGAAATCCTCGAGGCCATCCCGGCGGACGCGCGGCGCGAGACGCAGGAGCTGCTGGCGTTCGATCCGGACACGGCCGGCGGCCTGATGACGACGGAAATCGTCTCGGTGCTGGAATCCGAGACGGTGGAGCACGCGCTCGCGCAGGTCCGGACCATTGCCCGTTCGGGCCGGCGCGAAGCCATGAACGTGGTGTACGTGACCGACGCATCGCGAAAGCTCACCGGCGTGATCTCGCTCCGCGAATTGCTCGCCGCGCCGGAGGGCGCACGCGTGACCGACATCGCGCGCTCCGAGGTGCGCAGCGTCGTCACGTCGTCGGACCGGGCCGAGGTGTCGCGGCTCATCTCTGAGTACGACATCGTCGCCATTCCGGTGGTCGACGACGCCGGCATTCTGCGCGGCATGGTCACGGTCGACGACGTGATCGACGTGATCCAGGAAAAACAGACCGAAGACGTGCAGCGCTTCGGCGGCCTCGAAGCCCTCGAAGATCCGTATATGGAGAGCCGCTTCGTCGACATGCTCAAGAAGCGCGCGGGCTGGCTGTGCGTGCTGTTCCTCGGCGAAATGCTGACGGCCAGCGCGATGCAGTACTTCGAAAAGGAAATCGCGGCGCTGGTGGTGCTGACGCTCTTCATTCCGCTGATCGTGAGCTCGGGCGGCAACAGCGGCTCGCAGGCGACGTCGCTGATCATTCGCGCGCTCGCCCTCGGTGAAGTCTCGCTCAAGGACTGGTGGCGCGTGGCCCGGCGTGAGCTCACTGCCGGCATCGCACTCGGCGTCATTCTCGGAACCATCGGCGTGCTGCGCGTGCTCGCATGGCAAGGCCTTGGCATTTACGAGTACGGCCCCAACTATCTCCGCATCGCCGTGGTCGTGGGCTTTTCCCTGCTCGGCGTCGTGATGTTCGGAACGCTCGCCGGGTCGATGCTCCCGTTCATCCTGCGCCGCCTCGGGTTCGATCCCGCCAGCGCGTCAGCCCCGTTCGTCGCCACGCTCGTCGACGTGACCGGCCTCGTGATTTACTTCAGCGTGGCGCTGATTCTGCTGAAGGGCTACGGCCTCTGATCAGCTGGCGTCAGTCGGGACGAACGATTCCCTCTTCGAGCCACGCATAATCGCCTGCGGCTGTGCGCTGTGCGACGCGATACCGATCGCGATCGTCCGGTCCGAAGAGTGTCCTGAAGCTGGCCTCGATCCGGTGCCGTGATTCGCGGCAGAACGTGTCCGCGAGATCGTACGCACTCGTGTTGCCCTGCTTCGCCAGCATCTGCGCGCGAGAACACACGGAACACATCGCAAAGATTTCCGCGCCGATATCCACCGCGCGGAACAGCACCATCTGCCGTTTCTCGAGCTTGGGACCGAAGCGCACCATCGCGTGGAAGATCGCGCGTCCGAGCCTGCGCGTGGCGCGGGACGCCCACCGGACATGCTCGGCGACGGGCCCGAATTCGCCGTACGTCCGGAACGACGGCAGCCACCTCGCGGGATACCACGTGGCGTAGAACGGCGCGGCCTTCACGAACGCGGCAAGGCGCTGCGCGGGCGTGAATCCCGGCCCGACGATCGGGAATGCGATCGAGAAATGCGCGTCCACGGCTTCGCGCGCGATGAACAGCCGCATGATCTCCGACGATCCTTCGAAGATCAGATTGATGCGCGCGTCGCGCATCGCGCGCTCGATGGGCACGGGGCGCTCGCCGCGTGCGCGCAGCGAATCCGCAGTCTCATAGCCACGACCGCCGCGAATCTGCATGGCCGCGTCCACATTGTACCACGCGCGTTCCGTGTTGAACATCTTCGCGATCGCCGCTTCGAGGCGGATGTCCGTGCCGCCGCGCTCGTACAACGCCGTGGTCATGCGGGCGACCGACTCGAGCGCAAACGTGTCGGCGGCCATCGACGCGATCCGCTGCGCGATGGCGTCGTGCTTCACGATCGGCTGACCCCACTGCACGCGTTCGTTCGCCCACGTGCGAACTTCGCGCAGCACCGCCTTGAGGCCCCCCGCGACCGACGCGGGAATGGTGAGCCGGCCGGTATTGAGCGTTGTCAGCGCGAGCTTGAGGCCCTTTCCGACGCCGAGGAGCACGTTCTCCGCGGGCACGCGCACGTTCTCGAAGCGAATGACGCCGTTCTCGATCGCGCGCAGGCCCATGAAATGGCACCGGTGCACCACGCTCACGCCCGGCATGCTCCGCTCGACGATGAACGCCGTGATCTGCTTGCGCGGTTTTCCCTTGACGACAATGTCCGGCGTGCGCGCCATGACCACGTACAGCTCGGCGCGCGTACCGTTCGTGCACCAGAGCTTTTCGCCGTTGATCACCCACGACTTGCCGTCAGGGTCGAGTGTGGCGGTCGTGGTCATGTTCGCGGGATCCGACCCCGCGTTCCGTTCGGTCAGCGCGAACGCGGTGATCGCGCCCTTCGCGATGCGGGGGAAAAACCGCGCCTGCTGTTCCGGTGTTCCGAAAAGCTTGAGGGGCTGCGGGACGCCAATCGATTGATGCGCCGACAGCAGCGCGCCAAGGGAGCCATCCTTCGAGGCGACGAGCTCCATGGCCTCGATGTAGCTCATCTGGGAAAGCCCGAGTCCGCCGAACTCGCGCGGAATCTTGATGCCGAAGGCCCCCATCTCGCGCAATTCCTGCACCAGCGGCTCGGGGATGTCGCCGGTCTGGTCGATCTGGTCGGACGGATAGCGCTCGAGAAACGCGCGGAGCGTATCGATGAATGCGGCGGCTCGGGCGTTCTCCTGAGGATCATCGCGTTCCGGAAACGGATGCAGGAGGTCCATCCGGAACCGGCCCAGGAATGCTTCGCGGAGGAACGACGGGTGCGACCATTCCGACTCACGCGCGGCTTCCGCGACATCGCGTGCTTCGACTTCAGTTGCCGTCTGCGGAGGAGCGGTAGCGGTCACGGCTTCAATCTACGGCCGAAGATCGGCGATTGGCCCGAAGCACGACCACCGTACCGCCGACGCCGAAAATCGCCGCAAAAAAGAACCACTGGATTGCATAGCTCATGTGGGGCCCTTCATCGAGAACCGGCGGGCCGAGTCGCTGCGGAACCGAATCGCCCGGGCGAACACCTGACGTCATGACCAGATAGAACGGCGCAAGGCGGATACCGAGCCGGTGCTCCAGTTGTGCGTGATCGAGGCGTCGGACGGCGCGCGATGAGTCCGACGGGGCGATCGGCGCCGGCGCGTCCGGATCGAACGGCAGGGCGTACCCTTCAACGACGGCGGAGTCGCGTTCGTGCCAGCGGGCAAAATCGACGGACGCGGCGTCCGGGGAGTACACCCAGCCCCGAACCACGAGCACGGCAGCGTCGTGTTCTGCAAGCAAGAGCGGCGTCGCGATGTCGGCCCCCGGCGCTCCGTCGCGCGGCCGGCCTGACAGCGCGACCTCGCGGGAGAAGTCGAAGACCCCATGCGCGCGGACGGCGCGGAAACGCGCGACGCTGTCGGCCGGCGCGCTTGACAGATCGACGGCCGGAGCGGCGAGTCCGGCGCGCGCAACAGTGTTGCGCGCGCGCCGCTGCGACAGCCGGCTGAGTTGCCATAAGCCCAGCCGAACGCAGCCGGCCGCGACGATCAGCGACAGCACCAACAACAGGACCGGCTTCCGTGTATTCATGGCGCCCGCAGTATATCTGCCCGCTTCGGTGTAAGAGGGCGTTACGCGTGTGACACGGTGTGACACGGAGCACACAGTAACCGTGGCATTAGCGCGTAGCCGTCGGGGTCGCCTCTATAGTAGGTTTTGTGTCCGCCGAACGGCTCGTTTCTCACCTCTGGCAGCCACGTTGCACCCGATGACGCGTCCGGTCGTCTCCCGCCTCGCTCCCCTCGCCTTTGTGGCGCTTGCAGTTGCCGGGGCCTACGCCTGTTCCGATTCGACAGGCCCGAATGACAACACCGACAAACATACGGTCTCGCTCACGGTGCACCCGGTCTATCCGACGGATGCCGCGAAACAGGTCGTGTCCTTCGACAAAGTGCACGTGGTGGTGTCGCGGACCAATGGCACCGTGGCACTCGACACCACGATCACCGCGGGCAGCGGCGGACGCGGCGCGTCGAACAGCGTCTCGAACGGCGCCGACGTCACGAGCACGGCGGTCCGTGCCAGCGTCGTCGGCACCGGTCAGGGAGACATCACGCTCATCGTCCCGGTGTCGAAGAATGCGCCGGCGTCCGGCGAGGAATTCAGCATCGTCCTGCATTTCCTCAGCAACAACTCCGAAGTCTTTACGGGCGGGCCGATCCACGTCATCGGCGTCGCCGGCAGCAGCGCGGCGGTCGATGTCTCGACCGAGTATTCGGGTCCTGGCGCCACCGCAACGCATGTGACGGTCACGCCGTCGAACACCAGCGCCGCCGCGGGCACCCAGCTCAATTTCACCGCCAAGGCGTTCGACGCGAACAACACCGAGCTCACGGGCACGCCGGTCGCGTGGTCGTCGCTCGACGCGACACTCGCACAGGTGGCGGATCCGGCCGTCGGCCGCGCGACCTTCGGCCCCGCGCGCGGCAACGCGCACATTCGTGCCACGCTTCCCAACGGCGTGTTCGCCGATGCCACGATCGCGGTCACGCCCGTTGCGTCAGCCATCTCCCGTGAGAGTGGCAACGCCCAGACGGCGACCATCGGATCGGCGCTTCCGCAACCGCTCGTCGTGAAGACGACGGCCAGCGACGGCGGTACCGCGGGTGGCGTTGTGGTCACGTTCGCGATTACGAGTGGCGGCGGCGTGCTGTCGTCGGCCACTGCCACCACCGGCACCGACGGACTCGGCAGCGTCACGTACACCTGCGGCACGTCGGCCGCGGCGATCACGATCACCGCGACGGCCGCTGGCCTCACCGGCTCGCCGGTGACGTTCACCGAGTCGTGCTCTGCCGCCAATGCGTCATCTGTCGCCTTCACGACGCAGCCCACCAACACGATTGTCGGAAACCCGGTGTCGCCGGCTGTGGTCGTTGAAGCACGCGACCAGTTCGGAAACCGCGTCACGGGCTTTACGGACGTCGTCACGCTCACGCTCGACAACCCGCCGGCCGGTGTCGTCCTTCAGGGCACGACGTCGGTCAACGCGGTCGCCGGCGTCGCCACGTTCTCCAACATCACGGTTTCTGCCGTCGCGAACGGGCTCCGTCTCTCGGCCAGCGCGGCGGGCATCGGCGGCACAGTGCTGAGCTCGACGTTCAACGCGACGCCCCGCCCCGCGGTTGCACTCGCTGTGGTGACGTCGCTTTCCAATGTCGCGGCGACTGAGATCCTGCCGCCGATCGTCGTTCAGGCGCGTGACGTGACCGGTGCCGTGGTCTCGAATTACACGGGGCTGGTTACGATTGCGCTCGACGCGCCGCCCGCGGGGGTCACTCTCCAGGGCACGGTCACCGCGTCGGCCGTGAACGGCATTGCGACGTTCACCGGGCTCAGCGTGTCCGGACAGGTCACGGCGGCGAGACTCGTCGCCACGGGCGCCGGCATCACGGGCCAGTTCTTCAGCAACACATTCGTGGTCGGACCCGCGAATCCGCTTACCGCAAATCCGCTGTCCGCCACGTTCACCGTGCAACGCACCGCGGCCTCCCCGGCGCCGCTCGTCGTGAATCTCACGTCGACGGCCGCGCAAATCACGGGGCTCTCGGTCGGAACGATTACCTACGGCGCAGGCGCATCCGGCTGGCTTGGCGCGGTCCTCGGCGCCGGAACGACGCCGACGACGCTCACGCTGACCGCGACGACAAGTACGCTCGCCGCCGGCACGTTCACCGCCACAGTCCCGCTCCTCCAGGCCAGCGGACCGACGCTCAATTATCAGGTCACGCTCACCGTCACACCGCTGCCGGTCACGCAGTTCGTGCTCACCACGCAGCCCGCAGGTGCGACATCGGGCCTCGCGTTTACGACGCAGCCGGTGGGCCAGCTGCGTGATGCGACGGGCACGCTCGTCACCACCGCAAACAACTCCGTGACCGTCTCCGTGAATTCCGGAACGGGCACGCTGTCCGGGACGCTCACGCGAACGCCGGTCAACGGTGTCGTCACCTTCAGTGGCCTCACCATCACCGGCACGGGCGCGCACACACTCGCGTTCAACAGCGCCGGCATCACCGGTGCCGTTTCGAATTCGTTCACCGTCGGCGCCGCGCTGTCCACGACGCAGGCCGTCGCGGCGACCACCGGCACGAGCGGCACGTTGATCCCGACGTTCACGCCGGTCACCGCAAGCGGCGGTACGGCGCCCTACACGTTCGCGCTCTCCGGCGGCGTGCTCCCGACCGGCATGTCGTTCAGCACGACGACCGGCGCGGTGAGCGGCACGCCGACGTCCGTGCTGGCGACAACGACGTTCACCGTCACCGTCACGGACAACGTTGGCACGCAGTCGTCCAAGACGTTCCAGCTCACGGTGAATGGTCCGCTCACGACCACGCAAGCCATCGCGAGTCGCGCGGGAACCGTGAACACCGCCATGGCCGCATTCACACCGGTCACGGCAAGCGGCGGCACTGCGCCGCTCGTGTTCGCGCTCTCGGGCGGCTCGCTGCCGACCGGCATGGCGTTCAGCACCACCAACGGCCAGATCACCGGCACGCCGACCACGACGCTCGCGACGACGACGTTCACCGTAACCGTCACGGATAACGTCGGCACGACGTCATCGAAGACGTTCGACCTCACGGTGAACCCGGCGCTCACGACGACGCAGGCCGTTGCCGCGACGTCGGGCACCGTCGGCACCGCGATTCCGACATTCACGCCGGTCACGGCGAGCGGCGGCACGACGCCATACGCGTTCGCGCTCTCCGGCGGCACACTGCCGACCGGCATGAGCTTCAGTACGACCACAGGCGCGGTGAGCGGCACGCCGGGGAGTGCGCTTGCGGCGACGACGTTCACGGTCACCGTCACCGACAACGCGGGAGCAACCTCGAGCAAGACGTTCCAGCTCACGGTGAACGGCCCGCTGACGACCACGCAAGCGGTCGCCTCGACGACGGGCACGCAGGGCACGCCGCTGTCCTTCACACCGGTGACGGCGGCGGGCGGCACGGCGCCGCTCACGTTCGCCCTCTCGGGCGGATCATTGCCGACGGGTGTCGGTTTCAACACAACGAACGGCCTGGTGAGTGGCACGCCCGGCGCACCGCTCGCGCAAACCACGTTCACGGTCACCGTCACTGACAACGTCGGCGCGACGTCCGCAAAGACGTTCCAGCTCACGGTGAACGGCCCGCTGACAACGACGCAGGCGGTTGCGGCCAAGGTCGGAACACAGAACACGGCGATCCCGGCGTTCACACCGGTCACCGCCAGCGGCGGCTCGCTCCCGTACACGTTCGCGCTCACCGGCGGCTCGCTGCCGACGGGCCTCTCATTCAGTACGACCACGGGTCAGATCTCGGGCACGCCGACCACGACGCTCGCGACAACGACGTTCACCGTCACCGTGACCGACGCCGCGACCACGACGTCGAGCAAGACGTTTGACCTCACGGTCAACACGGCGCTCACCACAACGCAGGCGGTGGCGGCCACCACGGGTACGGTCAACACCGCGATTCCGTCGTTCACGCCGGTCACGGCGAGCGGAGGAACGGCGCCGATCACGTTTGCGCTCACGGGCGGCACGCTGCCCACGGGCATGTCCTTCAGCACCACGACGGGCCAGATCACCGGCACGCCGACGACCACGCTCGCGACCACCACGTTCACCGTGACGGCGACCGACGCGGCGAACGCCACGTCAAGCAAGACGTTCCAGCTGACCGTGAACGGCGCCCTGATCACGACGCAGGCCGTGGCGACGAAGTCCGGCACCGTGAACACGGCAATCCCGGCGTTCACACCGGTTACCGCGAGTGGCGGCACGACGCCCTATGGCTTCGCGCTCTCGGGCGGTTCGCTCCCGACGGGCATGGCGTTCAGCACCACGACGGGCCAGATCACCGGCACGCCGACGACCACGCTCGCGACGACGACTTTCACGGTCACCGTCACCGACGCGGCGTCGGCGACGTCGAGCAAGACGTTCCAGCTCACCGTGAACGGCGCGCTCACGACGACGCAGGCGGTCGCGACGACCTCGGGCACGATCAACACGGTGCTCCCGACGTTCACGCCGGTCACGGCGAGCGGCGGCACGACGCCGTACACGTTCGCGCTCTCCGGCGGCTCGCTGCCGTCAGGGCTCTCGTTCAACACGACAACGGGCGCGGTGAGTGGCACCCCCACCGCGACGCTCGCACAGACGACATTCACCGTCACCGTCACCGACAACGCGGGCGCGACGTCAGCGAAGACGTTCCAGCTCACGGTGAACGGCGCGCTCACGACGACGCAGGCGGTTCCAACAACGACCGGCACGCAGGGCGTGGCGCTTTCGTTCACACCGGTGACGGCGAGCGGCGGCACGACGCCGTACACCTTCGCGCTCACCGGTGGTTCGCTGCCGACGGGCGTGAGCTTCAACACCACGAACGGTCTCGTGAGTGGCACGCCGGGTGCGGCACTCGCGCAGACGACGTTCACCGTCACGGTGACTGACGCCGCGTCCGCAACGTCGGCGAAGACGTTCCAGCTCACCGTCAACGGACCGCTCTCGACCACGCAGGCGGTGGCGGCGAAGGTCGGGACGGTGAACACCGCCATCCCGACGTTCACGCCGGTGACGGCGGCCGGCGGTTCGACGCCGTACACGTTTGCACTCTCGGGCGGCGCGCTGCCGACCGGCATGAGCTTCAATACCAGCACGGGCGCCGTGAGCGGCACGCCGACGACGACGCTGGCGACGACCACGTTCACCGTGACCGTTACCGACAACGCCTCGGCCACGTCGGCAAAGACGTTTGACCTCACGGTCAACTCGGCGCTCACCACCACGCAGGCCGTGGCGAGCACCGTTGGGACGGTCAACACGGCGATTCCGTCCTTCACGCCGGTCACCGCAAGCGGGGGCACGGCGCCGTATTCGTTCGCGCTCTCCGGCGGCACGCTGCCGACGGGCATGAGCTTCAGCACGACGACGGGTCAGGTGACCGGCACGCCGTCGACCACACTCTCGATCACGACGTTCACGGTGACGGTGACCGACGCGGCGAACGCCACGTCGAGCAAGACGTTCAATCTCACGGTGAACGGCGCGCTCACGACCACGCAGGCTGTCGCGAGCAAGGTGGGCAACACCGGCACGCTCATCCCGACGTTCACGCCGGTCACGGCGAGCGGCGGCACGACGCCGTACACGTTCGCGCTCTCGGGTGGTTCGCTGCCCACGGGCATGAGCTTCAACACGACAAACGGTCAGGTGAGCGGCACGCCGAGCACGACGCTCGCGCAGACCACGTTCACGGTGACGGTGACTGACGCCGCGAGCGCAACGTCGGCCAAGACGTTCGATCTGACGGTGAACGGAGCGCTGTCCACGACCCAGGCTGTTGCGGCGAAGTCAGGAACGATCAACACCGCCATTCCGTCGTTCACGCCGGTGACGGCGAGCGGCGGTACGACGCCGTACACGTTCGCGCTCTCGGGCGGATCGCTGCCCGCGGGCATGAGCTTCAGCACGACGACCGGCGCGGTGAGCGGCACACCGACCGCGACGCTCGGCACGACGACCTTCACGGTGACGGTCACCGATAACATCGGCGCCACGTCGGCCAAGACGTTCGACCTGACCGTGAACAGCGCACTCCTCACGAATCAGGCCGTGGCGAGCACGAGTGGCACCGTGAACACCGTCATTCCGACGTTCACGCCGGTCACGGCGAGCGGCGGCACGACGCCGTACACGTTCGCGCTCTCGGGCGGCTCGCTGCCGACGGGTATGAGCTTCAACACGAGCACGGGCGCCGTGAGCGGTACGCCGACCACGACGCTCGCGCAGACGACGTTCACGGTGACGGTGACTGACAACGCCGGCGCGAACTCAGCGAAGACGTTCCAGCTCACGGTCAACGGGCCGCTGTCGGCGGTTCAGGCCATTGCATCGACGACCCTGCAAGCAACGCCGAATAGCCAGCCAGCTATTACGCCGTTCACGCCAGTGACCGCGAGCGGCGGCACGGCGCCATACACGTTTGCCATTACGAGCGGATCGCTCCCGACCGGACTCAGCTTCAACACCAGCACGGGTCAGATCACGGGCCGGCCGCAGAGTCTGCTGACGTCTCCGACGACGTTCACCGTTCAGGTGACGGACAATACGGCGGCGACCGCTTCGAACACGTTCGACCTCACGGTCAACGGCATTGCGCTGAATGTCACCGCGTCGGCGACGCAGTCTGTGCAGACCGGTCAGGACATCACCATCCCGCTCCTGATCGACATGTCTCACCGCGGGACCGATGACATTGGCTCGATCACCGTCAGCCTTACCTGGGACCAGACCAGATTTGACTTCAAGAGCGCGAGCGCAGGCACCGGCATTGGCGCGGCCGCGACGATCGGTCCGGCAACAGTGAATCCCGGAGGCCCGGTCAACTGCTCGGTGTTCAGTGCCAGTGGCACGACGTCGGACTTCACGGTCTGCAACGTGGTTCTGACCGCAAAGACAACGACCGGTGTATCTGGCATCAATGCCTCTGTTTCAGCATCAGCAAACGCTGTCGGCAATCCGGTGTTTGTCACACCTCGGAACGTGTCCGTAACCATCACCCCGTAGTCGTTTGAAGCTGGCGATGCACGCATCACCCGCAGGGAGGTCAGTCAGCATGAAGGCACGACATCTGATGTCCATCGCCGCGACGGTTGTCGCGGCGAGCGCCTGCCACGACGACCCGATGGCGCCGGCACCCAAGCCGGCGATCTCGGCCACCGTCCCGCGCGGCGCGGTGCAGCTGGCGATTCTGCAGCAACCCGTGAACACCGACGGGTCGGTGACCTTCGTCGTGCGCGTCCTCACCAACGACGTCGTCGTGAGCTCGTTCCAAGGCAACGTGACATTCGAACCCGGCACGCTCGATCTCGTGTCGGCGAAGACGCCGGACTCGAAGGACGGTGAGGCGTACTTCCTGAACGCCGCGGACGCGGCACAGGGGCGCATCCGGTTTGCCGCGTTTACGCCGCGCGCCTTCAACGGCACGGACATCGATGCCGGGCTCGAGGCGTTCCGCTTCACGGTCAAGCCGCACGTCGCCATCGAGCTCTCCAGGCTCGCCGGCACGTTTACGGCCGTCGGCCGGGAAACCGGCGTGCGCATGGCGGCCGATCTCGTGCTGGGGTCCTCGGGTGCGTCGGACGCGCTGAGTTACCTCGTCGCCCGATGAGTAGTCCGAGTTCTGCGCCCGCCGGCGGCGGGTAGCCGGCGGTCCGCACCCACCCATGCGGATATTCCGTTCCCGTCTCACGCACCTCATCAGTCTGGGGTGCATTCTGCTTTCTGGGGCGCCGCTCGCGGCGCTCCGGGCGCAGAGCATTGCCGTGAACGCGGGCAGCGCGACCGTGTCCAACGTCACACCGGGCACGAAGCTCACGGTCCCGATCGTCGTCGATCTCACGAACGCCGGCGCGCTCAACATCGCGTCGCTCGCTTCGGGCATCACGTGGGGAACGGCGCGTCTGACGTTCGACTCGATCAAGGTCGCGAACGGCTGGACGTTCAGCGCGAACACAGCGAGCGCCGGAAGCGGCAGCGTGTCGTTCACGGCGTCGAACGGAACATCGCTCCCGGCCACCGCGACGGTGGTGAACGCGTTTTTCACCGCCACGGCAGGGACGGGTGGCACGCGTGTGGTTCTCGCGCCCACCGCGGCCGCCAACCAGGCCGCGCAGAGCGTCCTGCTCTCGATGCGCCCCCGCGCGCTCGACGTGTGCGTCGCGAATTTCGCCAAATGGGGCGACGTCAACGACGACGGCTCGGTGGACATCATCGACGCCCAGCAGGTCGCGCGCTTCAGCGTCGGCCTCTCGGTGACCAACCCCACGGCGCTCGCGCAGCGTGGCGACGTCACCGCCGACGGCGCCGTCGACATCATCGACGCGCAACAGCTCGCGCGCTTCACCGTCAGCCTCTCATCGTCGCCCCGCGTCAACACGGACTTCGCGTCGTTCCCGACCATCACGGCCGTCGCGGTTGCGCCGAGTACCACGCAGACACTCGCCGTCGGCACCTCGGTGCAGCTCACCGGCACGCCCACCGCAGGCGCGACGGATCTCACGGGATGCTCGGCGCTCACCTGGGAAACGAGTGACGCATCGGTCGCGTCGGTGAACGCGGCGGGGTACGTCACGGCGCTCGCGCCGGGGTCGGCGACGATCACGGTGCGCTCCGCGGCGAATACGTCCCTCACGGCGTCGGTCAACATCGTGAGTCTGGGCGGCGCGGCGCAGGTGGTGATCAACACGCAGCCGGGCGGCGCCGTGAGCGGCGCGAACTTCACGCAGCAGCCCGTGGTCTCGCTGCGCGACGCGGGCAATAACGTCGTCACGAGCGCCACGAGTGCCGTGACCGCCACGCTCACGTCCGGCACGGGCACGCTCGTCGGCACGGCGACCGTGAACGCGGTCGCCGGCGTGGCGACGTTCACGAACCTCCGGATCGACGCCACGGGCGCCAAGCAGCTCACGTTCAGCACGAGCGGGCTCACGAGCGCGGTGTCGAATTCGTTCACGGTGGGCGGCGCGCTCGCGACGACGCAAAGTGTCGCGGCCACCACCGGCACGCAGAACGCGGTCATTCCGACGTTCACGCCGGTGACCGCGAGCGGCGGCACGACGCCGTACGCGTTCGCGCTGTCGGGCGGCGCGTTGCCGTCGGGCATGAGCTTCTCGACGACCACCGGCGCGGTGAGCGGGACACCAACGACGACGCTCGCGACGACAACCTTCACCGTGACGGTCACCGACGCGGCGTCGGTGGTGTCGTCGAAGACGTTCCAGCTCAGCGTCAACAGCGCGCTCGTGACCACGCAGGCGGTTGCGGCAAAGACAGGGACCGTGAACACTGCGATTCCGACGTTCACGCCGGTGACGGCGAGCGGGGGAACGGTGCCCTACGTGTTCGCGCTCACGGGCGGATCACTTCCGGCCGGCATGTCGTTCAGCACGACCAACGGGCAAGTGAGCGGGACGCCGTCGTCGACGCTTGCGGCGACGACGTTCACGGTCACCGTCACCGACAATGCGGGCGCGACGTCGAGCAAGACGTTCCAGCTCACGGTGAACAGCGCGCTCACGACGACGCAGGCCGTGGCGAGTGTTGCGGGCACGAACGGGACGGCCATTCCGGCCTTTACGCCCGTCACCGCGGGCGGCGGCACCACGCCCTACGCGTTCGCGCTCTCAGGGGGCACGCTCCCGACGGGGATGTCGTTCAATACCACGACCGGCCAGGTGAGCGGCACGCCGACGGCAACGCTCGCGGCGACGACGTTTACGGTCACTGTCACTGACGCGGCGACCGCCACGTCGAGCAAGACGTTCCAGCTGACTGTGAACAGCGCTCTCACGACCACACAAGCGGTCGCGGCCACGTCGGGCACGATGAATACGTCGATCCCGTCCTTCACACCGGTGACGGCGAGTGGCGGCACGGCGCCGCTCGTATTCGCGCTCTCCGGCGGCGCGCTCCCCGCGGGGATGAGCTTCAACACGGGCACCGGGCTCCTGAGCGGCACGCCCACGGCGACGCTCGCCACGACGACGTTCACCGTCACGGTCACGGACGCCGCGACGGCGACATCGAGCAAGACGTTCCAGCTCACCGTGAATGGCGCGCTCACGACGACGCAGGCCGTCGCGACAAGGACCGGGACAGTGAACACCGCCATGGCGGCGTTTACGCCGGTCACGGCGAGTGGGGGGACGGCGCCGTACGGCTTCGCCCTTTCGGGGGGAGCGTTGCCGACGGGGCTGAGCTTCAGCACCACGACCGGCCAGGTGAGCGGTACACCGACATCGACGCTCGCGACAACGACGTTCACGGTGACGGTCACCGACGCGGCAAGCGCGACGTCGAGCAAGACGTTCAACCTGACGGTGAACGCCGCGCTTACAACGACGCAGGCGATTCCGGTCGCTGCCGGCACGCTGAACACGGCGCTCACGCCTTTCACACCGGTCACGACGACGGGAGGATCGGCGCCGCTCGCATTCGCGCTGTCGGGCGGCACGCTGCCCGCCGGCGTCTCGTTCAGCACCACGACGGGGCAAGTCAGCGGCACACCAACGGCGACGCTCGCGACCACGACCTTCACCGTCACAGTGACCGACGCGGCATCTGCCGTTTCGTCGAAGACGTTCCAGTTCACGGTGAACGGCGCCTTCTCGACCACGCAGGCGGTTGCGACGAAGACCGGTACGATCAACACTCCCATCGCGTCGTTCACCCCCGTGACCGCGAGTGGCGGAACGACACCCTACGCATTCGCGCTGTCGGGGGGCGCGCTGCCGTCGGGCATGAGCTTCAGCACCACGACGGGCGCGGTGAGCGGCACGCCCACGGCGACGCTCGCGGCGACGACGTTCACGGTCGCCGTAACCGACGCGGCGTCCGCGGTTTCATCGAAGTCGTTCCAGCTCACGGTGAACAGCGCGCTGGTGGCGACGCAGTCGGTTCCGGCCGCCACGGGGACGGTCGGGGCGGCATTCACGTTCGCGCCGGTCTCCGCGAGCGGCGGGACAACGCCGTACGCGTTCGCGCTCTCGGGCGGCACGCTGCCAACCGGCGTCACGTTCAACACCTCGACCGGACAGCTGAGCGGCACACCATCGACGCCGCTGGCTACGACGACGTTCACGGTGACCATCACCGACGCCGCGGGCGCGGTCGCCGCGCAGACCTTCCAGCTCACCGTGAACGCGGCGCTCACGACGACGCAGGCGGTGGCAACAAAGATCGGAACCGTGAACACGGCGATCGCGTCGTTTACGCCGGTCACGGCGAGCGGAGGGACCGCGCCATACGGGTTCGCCCTCTCGGGGGGCGCGCTTCCGGCGGGGATGAGCTTCAGTACCACCACGGGCGCGATCAGCGGCACGCCCACCACCACGCTCGCGACGACCACGTTCACGGTGACCGTCACTGACGCCGCGGCGGCGTCGTCAGCGAAGACGTTCCAGCTCACGGTGAACAGCGCCCTCGCGACGACGCAGGCGATCGCGAGCCGCGCCGGCACGATCAACACCGCGCTCACACCGTTCACCCCGGTCACGGCGAGCGGCGGCACGACGCCGTACACGTTCGCGGTGTCGGGGAGCGCGGTGCCGGGCGTCAGCTTCAGCTCGACCACGGGCCAGGTGAGCGGCACACCGACGGCGACGCTCGCGACCACGACGTTCACGGTCACGGTCACCGACGCGGCCGGCGCCACGTCGTCGAAGAACTTCGATCTCACGATCAACGCCGCGCTCACGACCACGCAGGCAGTCGCGTCAACGGTCGGCACCGCAGGCACGCTCATTCCAACCTTCACGCCGGTCACTGCCGCGAACGGCACCGCGCCCTACACGTTCGCGCTCTCCGGAGCAGCGCTGCCGTCGGGCATGAGTTTCAGCACGTCGACGGGCGCGGTGAGCGGGACGCCGGCGGCGGCGCTCGCGGTGACCACGTACACGGTCACCGCGACCGACGCCGCCGGCGCCACGTCGAGCAAGACGTTTACACTCACGGTGAACACCGGGCTCAGCACCGTGCAGGCGGTTCCGGCGAAAGTCGGCACGGTCGGCGCGGCGCTCTCGTATACGCCGGTCACGGCGAGCGGCGGCACCGCGCCGTACACGATCGCGCTGTCCGGCGGCGCGCTGCCAACCGGCGTCACGTTCAACACCACGAACGGACTCGTGAGCGGCACGCCGAGCACGACGCTCGCGACGACCACGTTCACCGTCACCGTGACTGACGCGGCGACTGCGAGCTCGAGCAAGACGTTCCAGCTCACAGTGAACGGCGCGCTCACCACCACGCAGGCCGTCGCGAGCACGACCGGCACCGCGGGCACGCTGGTGCCGACGTTCACGCCGGTCACCGCGAGCGGCGGGACGACTCCGTATACGTTTGCCCTCTCGGGCGGCACACTGCCGACGGGCATGACCTTCAACACGACCACCGGCGCGGTGAGCGGCACGCCATCCACGTCGCTCGCGACGACGACGTTCACCGTCACCGCGACCGACGCCGCAAGCGCGACATCGTCCAAGACCTTCCAGCTCACGGTGAACGGCGCGCTCAGCACCACACAATCCGTGGCGAGCAAGACCGGAACGGCTGGCGCCGCGATTGCGTCGTTCGTGCCGGTGACGGCGAACGGCGGCAGCGCGCCGTACACGTACGCGCTCGCGGGCGGCACGCTGCCCACGGGCATGAGCTTCAATACGAGCACGGGCGCCGTGAGCGGGACTCCGTCGACGACGCTCGCGACCACCACGTTCACTGTCACGGTCACTGACGCGGCGGCGGCCACGTCGTCCAAGACGTTCGCGCTGACCGTGAATGCCGCGCTCACCACGACGCAGGTGGTCGCGAGCAAGTCGGGCACCGCCGGCACGCTCATCCCGTCGTTCACGCCGGTCACGGCGGCGAACGGGACGGCGCCCTACACGTTTGCGCTCTCGGGCGGCTCGCTCCCCACCGGCATGACCTTCACCACGGCGTCGGGGCTGGTGAGCGGCACGCCGTCCACGACGCTCGCGGCCACCACGTTCACCGTGACGGCAACGGACGCCGCGGGTGCCACGTCGGCGAAGACGTTCCAGCTCACCGTGAACGCCGCGCTCACGACGACGCAGGCGGTCACGAGCGTCACGGGCACGAGCGGCGCGGCCATCGCGTCGTTCACACCGGTGACCGCGGGCGGCGGCACGACACCGTACACGTTTGCGCTCTCGGGTGGATCACTGCCCACCGGCGTGTCGTTCAACACCACGACCGGCGCCGTGAGCGGAACACCGTCGACGACGCTCCCGACCACGACGTTCACGGTCACCGTCACCGACGCGGCCAGCGCAACCTCGAGCAAGACGTTCCAGCTCAAGGTGAATAGCGCACTCACCACGACGCAGGCCGTCGCCAGCCGCACGGTGAACAGCGGCGCGGCGATCTCACCGTTCACGCCGGTGACCGCGGCGAACGGCACCACGCCGTACACGTTCGCACTCTCGGGCGGCACGCTCCCGACGGGACTCTCGTTCGACACGAGTACCGGCCAGGTGAGCGGCACGCCGACGGCAACGCTCGCAACCACGACATTCACCGTGACCGTCACCGACGCCGCCGCGGCGACGTCGTCCAAGACGTTCCAGCTCACCGTGAACGCCGGACTCACGACCACGCAGGCCGTGCCCAGCACGACCGGTGACAACGGCCGCGCGATCACGACGTTCACGCCGGTCACGGCGAGTGGCGGAACGACGCCATACACGTTCGCGCTCTCGGGCGGCGCGCTGCCGACGGGCATGAGCTTCAGCACGACGACCGGCGCCGTGTCCGGCACGCCCACGTCCAATCTCGCAACGACCACGTTCACCGTCACGGTCACGGACAATGTCGCCGCGACGTCGGCCAAGACGTTCCAGCTCACGGTGAATCCGGCGCTCGCCACGACGCAGGCGGTGCCGGCGACGTCGGGTACGGTCAACATCGCGATTCCGTCATTCACACCCGTCACGGCGAGCGGCGGCACGACACCCTATGCGTTTGCACTCACCGGCGGCACGCTGCCGGCGGGCATGAGCTTCAGCACCACGACGGGACAGGTGAGCGGCACACCGACCAGCGCGCTCGCGACCACCACGTTTACCGTGACGGTCACCGACAACATCGGCGCGACATCCGCAAAAACCTTCCAGCTCACCGTGAACGGCCCGCTCTCCGCCAGCCAGTCGGTGGCGTCGGCGACGGGTGCGGTGAACACCGCGCTCACGCCGTTCATTCCCGTCGTCGCCGGCGGCGGCACGGCGCCGTATGCGTACGCCATCTCCGGCGCGTCACTGCCGGCGGGCGTGTCGTTCAGCACGACGACCGGCCAGGTCAGCGGGACGCCGACCGCCACGCAGGCCGCGACGACCTACACGGTCACGGTCACCGACAATACATCCGCGACCGCGTCGGCCACGTTTGACCTCGCGGTCAACGGCGTCACCGTCAACGTCAACGCAACGGCCACGGCGACGACGAATGGAAGCGCGGACCTCGTGATCCCGATCAACGTCGACATGTCGAAGGCGGCGGGCCAGGACATGGCGTCGATTCAGCTCACGATCAACTGGGACCCGTCGCGCTTCACGTTCAAGAGCGACGCCGACGGTAACTGGGTCGACGGCATCGACAACACGTCGCCGGCGACCGTCCAGACGAACGCCAGCTCGGGGCAGCTCTCAATCACCGGATTCGTCATTCAGGGCACCACGGCATCGTTCACGCTCCGAACGCTCACGCTCACCGCGCTCGGCACCGCGAGCACGGTTTCGTCGCCAGTCACGGCAACAATCTCCGCGGCGGCGAATACCAATGCTGATCCCCTCGCGATCGTCCGCCGCAATCTCACTGTAACGATCAACCCGTAAGCGCACGTGATGCGTCGCAGTTTTGTCACCGCAGTGTTCGTACTGCCGTTGGTTTTTCCGAGCGCGCCCGGCCTGAGAACGTCCGTCGTCATGCGCGATGGCCCCGCCCCGGGCCAGCTCGCGCTCGTGGTGCGGATCGAGTCCACCGACCTGTCGCTCGGCTCGTACCAAGGCACGCTGAAATTCACGCCGGGCAGCCTCGCGATCGTGTCGGCATCCGCACCGGCCGGTGAGGGCACGCGGATGGTGAACGCCGCGGACACCACGAAAGGCATCGTGCATTTCGCCGGCTTTACGGTGAGCGGTTATTCGCGTGTCGACGTGCTCACGCTTGTGGTGCGCGCAACTCGCGCACCGGCCGCGGCGAATATCGTCGCGAGCGTAGACGTGGCTGGCGACGTGAACGGAAAGCCCGTGCCTCATGAGCGGATCACGCCTGCGCGCGGCATCACGACCGACTCCACACGGCGTTGACGCGTTTTGCAAGAGTCCGGTTTCGCGGTTTGTGACGCGGTTTACATCGGTACTCAACTGAGACCGTCCGCGCGGTAACGAACACCGGGGTTCACGCGTCCTTGAGTCACGGGAGAGCATCCCCTGCGCGCCCATTTTTGACCCTTTCCGGAGTGCGGGACGGGGGCTAAGATCGGGGAGTTCTGTGCCATGCGTCACTCGGCTGTCATGAACCGGGAGATGGCGTGGTCCTTGCTGTTTTTCTGTTCGTTGAAATGCTGGAGCCTTGATGAGCGTCCCACCCCGACTCGTCCGACTCGCGTTCGCGTGCGTGCTGTCCAGCACGCTGATCAGCGCATGCGCTGCCGACCACGGCGTCACGACCGCGACTGCCCCGACGGAGCCCCCGTCCCAGACAGCCGCATCGGAACCTGAGGGCTCACTGAGCTCGATCATCCCCTCCGGCGCGGTCCAGACCGCGATTCAGGAGCTCCCCGCCAATACTGACGGGTCGATCACATTCGTCGTGCGCGTTGCCTCACACGATGTGGGCGTGAGCGCCTATCAGGGCACCGTGACGTTTGCCCCAGGCGCCCTTCAGTTCGTCAATGTCACGGTACCAGCCGGGAGCGGGAACGAAGTGTACGCGGTCAATCCTGCGGATTTCTCACAGGGGCGCATCCGTTTCGCCGCCTGTTCTGCGACGACGTTCGCCGGGACGACGGTCGGCGACGGTGTCATTGCGTTCCGATTCACTGTGCGGGTGGTCACATCGGTAGCCGGCGCGAACCTCGCGGCGGCGCTTTCTGTAGCGGGCACGGAGTCCGGCGCGGGGCTCACAGCCGACCACGTACTCGGGACTGCGGGTGTGCGCGCTACAGCGTCAGTGCCACAGCAGTAGCCGCGACGCTGACCGCTTGATGACAGCTTTGACCCACCCGTCTCGCTTCGACCGCGCTCGCCGACTGGCCTGTGCGGCGGCCGCCATGGTTGCGCTTACGGCTGCCGGCCCGCTCGTGGCCACGAGCGCGGCGCAGACGATCGGCGTCAACGTCGGCGCTTCCGCGAGCGTCATCGTCGCTCCTGGAGCAAAGCTGACCGTGCCGATCGTGATCGACCTCACGAACGCGGGCGCGGTGAACATCGCGTCGCTCCAGGCAACGCTGTCCTGGGGCACAGCGCAGCTCACGCTCGATTCCGTCCGCGTCGTGACCGCGACGGGCTGGACGTTCCTGCCGAACGTCGGCGCGTCGTCGGTGAATTTCGCCGCCTTCAACTCCGTGCAATTCCCCGCGACGGGCACGCTCGTCAACGCCTATTTCACGGCGAGCGGCGTCGCGGGCGGTACCCGCGTCGTGCTGGCACCCATCAGCGCCGGTAACGCGGGCGGCGTGGACATCACGTCGGCGATTCGCGCGCGGTCACTCGATGTCGCCGTCGCCACGACGGTGAAATGGGGCGACGTTGACGACAACAACGCGGTCAACATCATCGACGCGCAGCAGATCACGCGTTTCTCGGCGGGACTCAGCATTCTGAACCCCGCGGCCATGGCGCAGCGCGGTGACGTCACCGCCGACGGCGCGGTGAATATCATCGATGCGCAGCAAGTGGCGCGCTTCAGTGTGCTCCTGTCGTCGTCACCGCGCACCGGGACGGATTTTGTACCGGTGGGCGCGACAACCGCGGTGAATCTCTCGCCCAGCACAGCACAGACACTCGTGGTGGGCCGCTTCCTGCAGGTCACGGCCACGCCGCTCTCGGGCGGCACGGATCTCACCGGTCTCGCGGCCATTACGTGGGGTTCGTCGAACCCGGCGGTGGCGACCGTCAACACCTCGGGCTTCGTCGTGGGCGTGAGCGCCGGCTCCACGAACATCACCGCGACGAGCGGCGGCATCACGTCGCAGATCACGGTGAACGCCGTCGCGGTGCCCGTGGCGTCCGTGACCGTCTCACTCGGCTCTCCCGCGATTCAGACCGGCACCACGACCACCGCGACGGCGACGACGCGCGACGCGAGCAATAACGTGCTCGCCGGCCGCGTGGTGGCATTCAGCTCGTCGAACACCGCTGTCGCGACGGTGAACGCCTCGACCGGCGTCGTGACGGGTGTGTCCGCGGGCACGAGCACCATCTTCGCCACGAGCGAAGGGATCACGGGCTCCGCCACCGTGACCGTCACGGCGGGCACGCCAACGGCATCGGTCACGGTATCGCTCGGCTCGGGATCGATTCAGGTTGGCGCGACGACGTCCGGGACGGCGACGGCGCGCGACGCCAGCAACAACGTGCTCGCCGGCAAGACGTTTACCTGGAGCTCTTCGAACACGTCGGTCGCGACGGTGAACGCCTCCACGGGTGTCGTGACCGGCGTGGGCGCCGGCAGCACGAACATCATTGCCACGGCGGACGGTGTGCCGGGCCAGGCGGCGCTCACGGTGCTGCAGGCGCCCGTCGCATCAGTCACGGTCGCCGTTGCGGGCACGATCACAGTAGGCGCCACCGCCACGGCCACGACCACGCTGCGCGATGCGGCGAACAACATTCTCACGGGCCGCATCGTCACGTGGAGCTCGAGCAACACCTCCATCGCGACCGTGAACTCGGTGACCGGCATCGTCACCGGTGTCGCGAACGGGTCAGCGACGATCTTTGCGACGAGTGAGGGCATCACGGGCTCCGCGCCGATCTCGGTCGTGGCGCCGGGTGCCGTGTCGTCGGTCACGGTCAACCTGAACGCCACCACGATCACCGCGGGCGCCACGACCAACGCCACCGCCGTGCTTCGCGACGCAAACAACAACGTCGTGAGCGGCACGACCACCTGGAGCACGAGCAACGGCGGCATCGCGTCGGTGAATTCCTCGACGGGTGTCGTCACCGGCGTGACCGCCGGAACGGCGAACATCATTGGCACGAGCGGCAGCATCACCGGCCAGCGCACGGTCACCATCTCCGCGGTGCCGGTGTCGACGGTCACGGTGTCACTCACGCCGAGCACGATCACGGTCGGCTCGACGGTGACGGCGGCGGCGCAGACCTTCGACGCGAACAACAACCTGCTCACGGGCCGCGTGATTGCGTGGGCTTCGGCGAATACGTCCATCGCGACTGTCGATCCGAACACCGGCGTGGTGACGGGCGTCGCGGCGGGCACCGTCAACATCCAGGCGACGAGTGAAAGCCGCGTTGGCCAGGCCACGCTGACGGTGAGTGTCGTGCCCGTCGCGTCGGTCACGGTCACGCTGACACCGTCGACCATCGCGCCGGGCGGCACGATGACGGCGACGGCGGTCACGAAGAGCTCGACCGGGCAGGTCCTCACGGGACGCGTCATTACGTGGTCTTCGAGCGTCACGTCGAAGGCCACCGTCAACGCGAATACGGGCGTCGTGACGGGCGTCGCGCTTGGCACCACGAACATTGTCGCGACGAGCGAAGGCGTCACGGGCCAGGCGCTGCTGACCGTCGCGAATCCGACCGTCGCGAGTATCACCATTTCGCTCACCGCGGGCACCGTCGTGCCCTCCGGCACCTCGAATGGTTCCGCGGTCGCGAAGGACGCCAGCGGCAACACCGTGGGCGGCGTGACGTTCTCGTGGACGTCGAACAACACTGGCGTCGCCACCGTCAATGCGAGCTCGGGCGTCGTGACCGGCGTAGCGATCGGGTCGGCGACGATTACGGTCTCGGGCGGCGGCGCGACGGCCACGATCACGATCACGGTCGCCACGACCGCCTCCAACGAACCGGCGGGCCTCACGT
>DASRAP010000127.1:0-5162 GCA_035638155.1 Gemmatimonadaceae bacterium
TTGGAGTGCCGCCCCCCGCTGTGTCATCTCATCGTCTGTCTGCTCTTCGGCACGACATGCCGTCGTTTGTTGGAAAATCATGGACGTGAGATGTGGTCGGGGCGACTGGATTCGAACCAGCGACCCCCTGCGCCCAAGGCAGGTGCGCTACCAGGCTGCGCTACGCCCCGACCCGTCAAGAATACTCTGAAAATGGCGCGCAACGTCATGATGCCCTCCGCCGCCGCGCCGGTGTGGCACTCTGTGTGGCACCCTCCCCGGCGCCTTCCGGCGACGGCAGGCGAATCTGACGCGCTCTCGCGATGATATCCGCGTCCACGACGTGGGCGTAGTGGCGTTCAGTGATCGATACGGACGAATGGCCGAGCAGTTTACTGAGCACGTAGATGTCGCCGCCCGCCTGGAGGAATCGCGTCGCGAAGGTGTGACGAAGCGTGTGAGGCGAGAGATGGGGATGCCGAGCCGCTTCGCCGCTCGCGCAAGCACGTCGCGGAAATGCTGCGGATTCATCGTCCAGAGCTTGCCCTCGGTTTCGATCTGAACTCTTGCTGCTGCGATCGACTCGGGCGCGAGCATCGGGACGGTTCTGACTTTGTCGAACTTGCCGTGGAAGCGGACTGTGCCGGCTGCCAGGTCCACGTGCGCTGTCCGCACCTCTTCGAGGCGACCGCCCGTTCCGAGACCAAAGTCGACGAACCGTGCCATCTTCAGGCTGACTGCAGCCTTGAGACGTGGCTCCTCGTCAAGCGAAAGCACACGGTCGCGTGATTCGTAGCCTTCGCGGTCGATTTTACGCCACGGATTCGACGTGAGAATTCCCTCCTCGATCGCCTGCTGCCAAATCGCCTGGTGCGTTGCGATATCACGCGTGACCGTTCCCTCAGCGACCGGCGGCAGAGACACTGTGCGCTTTTCACCGCTCTTCTTGACGTAGGTTCTCGTGCGCAGCCGCGTGCGGCGCTTGTTCACCCACGCGTGGCACATCGACTTGGTCACCTCGGCGATCGCTTTGTCGCCCATTTCTGCGATGAGCGCGAGAATCGCGGCCTTGTCGCGTCTCTGCGTTCCGCGCGCTTTCCTCAGTGTGTACGTGCGGAGGTACGTCAGTAGCCATTGCTTGACCGTCGTGATGTTCCTCCATCCGTACTTCGCGGATAGGATGTCGTTCTCGATTTCGACGGCGCGGCGATTGGCTGCCTCGCGATTGTCCTTGGAGAATCCCGTCGAGATCCGGTAGCGCCTGCCCTTCACCTTCCTCTCGAACGTCCAGATGTTCCCGCGCAGACGAAGATTTGGGTGCACTGCCATTGTTCCTACCCTGCTTTCCCTGGAGCATCCAGCGGTCGATGTCTTCGCGGTCCAGCCAGATGCGGCGCCCTCGGCGAATGAACCGCAGCTGCCCGCGCTCGACGAGGTGGTAAACGGCAGCGGCCGTCGAGCACACCTACTGAGCGGCGGCGTCGACATCGAGCCAACGAGGCTCGATCTGAAGTTGAGAAGTACGAATCGTACCCATAAATCACCTGGCCGGGTCTACGACAGTAGCGTGCGACATCATGATCTCCTCCTGTGACGGCCGGACGCCACCGTGTGGCGCCCGGCCGATCGGAACTACGCTGTCTTCGCGGTTTCGGTGTGCTCCTGTTCGAGATCCGCGCGGAGCACGAAGTTCACGTAAACGGTCCTGGGTGTTCGGATGACCGTCAGTGTGCCCGTACGCAGTCGACGACGTTTTCATGCGAGCTTGTTCTCGCGCGAGCTCGCATGACAGCTCATCGACTTACGTAACGAGTTGCCTTACTGCCATCACAAAGTTGCGAACGTCATCGTTCGCATCTTGGGCAAGCAGATCGCCGAGCACGTTGACGACGTTGACTGCGTCCTCAACCGTCCTTCCACCGTGCTTGCAACCTCCTTGGTTGTCGCTGTCATCAGCAAAGCGCCGGACCGTGGATCCTTGAGACGCGCCGGACATCGCGTGCTGCGACATCCGGCACAATCGTGCGGCGCGGCTTACGATGCCCTCGCGTCCTCCGTCTTGGCGGACGCTTCTGCCAGGTACGCCTGGAGCACGAACTCTCGAATCTCGTTCTGTGCGGTGGGATGCTCGATCGCTCGCAGCAGCGCGAAGTTGCGCCGATCGCCGTGAACGGTGAACTGACGGGCGGGAAACGTGACGTTGAAGCCCACACCATCGCGGCGGCGCCAGATCCCAAAACCGATCAGCTTCAAGCCATCGAGCGGAGCACCGTGGAAGTGCAGTTCGGCATCGGCGAGTTTGTCGACCGGTGTGTGCCGATCGTTCGGAAGAATCTTCACCGTAACGGACATCGGACCGCGCGACGTGACGAGCTGACACTGACGCGGAGTGGGCGCGGGATGGACGATCGCTCGCCGCCCCGGATCTGACAGAAACTCCCTCGCCGCATCGTCAAGCCACGTTCGGAGAGTCTCGTGGCGCGTCGCGCGCGTCGTCGTCTTCTGTCCGTAGAACCCGCGTTCCAGCTCGTGGTTGCGGGCGGCGTCCTGAAGCAGCTCGTCGAGCGTCGGCGTGATCGTAGACCGGGCGCTGATCGAGCCTGACGATGCGCTGCTCCTCGTCGAGCCGGAACCTCTACACGCACGTCACCATCGAGTTCGTGCAGGCGTACTTCCACTGGTTCAACTACCTGCGGCCCGTGCCCGGCCCCGAGAACCAGCTCAAGCAGGAGTACGACGCGCAGCTCGCTCGCGGCACGTCGGACGTCCAGAAGGAATACCTGCGCACGTTCGCGGATCCCGCGACGATCCACGCGATGTGCGAGGACTACCGCGCCGGCGCCTCCATCGTTCTCAAACACGACGAAGCGGACTTGCACCGGAAGATCGCCTGTCCGCTGCTGGTGCTGTGGCGCGCGCGGGCGCCGATGGGACGCACCTACGATATCCTCTCGATCTGGAAGGAGCGCGCGGAGCGCGGGTCGGGCAGGAGTCTGCCGGCCGGACACAACCTTCAGGAAGAAGCGCCGGACCAGGTGCTCGCGGAGCTGCAGGCGTTCTTGAAGTAAAGGAGAGATCATGCGAACCAACCGGTGTCTCCTTCTCGCGGCCGTGATTCTCGGCGTGCTTCCCCGCGCTGGGTCCGGCCAGTGGCTCGAGTACCCCACTCCCGGCGTTCCCCGTACCGCCGACGGCAAGCCCGACATGGTGGCGGCCGCGCCGCGCACGAGTGACGGGAAGCCCGATCTCAGCGGCATGTGGGGCTGGGAGACACGGGCGAACTGCGGCGCGCATTGCAACGACTTCCAGATCTCGCGGGAGTTCATCAACATCGCCGCGACGCTGAACGGCCCGTTGCCCTACAAACCGGGCGTGGCAGATCTGGTCAAGAGGCGGACCGTGGCGCAGGACGAAGACCCGAACGCACGCTGCATGCCGCGAGGTGCTCCGAGAATCTGGACCGACGACTACTACAAGCGCCTCTTTCAGCTGCCCGACCGCGTCGTCATCCTGACCGAACGCAACATGCAGTACCGGCAGATCTTCACCGACGGGCGTCGGCTTCCCGGCGACCAGAATCCGACCTGGAACGGCTATTCCACCGCCCGATGGGAGGGGGATACGCTGGTCGTGCAGACGTCAGGCTTCAAGGACGATCTGTGGCTCGATGCCAACGGCAACCCGCTTTCCGGGGAAGCGAAGCTTGCCGAGCGGATTCGGCGGCCGAACTACGGCACGCTGGAAGTCGAAATGACGATCGACGATCCGAAGCACTACACCGCGCCGTGGAGCGTGAAGCTGAGACAGCCCCTGGTGCTGGACAGCGAGCTCCTGGACTACTACTGTCTCGAGAACGAGAAGTCCCTGGTGCACATGATCAAGAAGTAAGGTCGATCGCTACCGCTTCCTGAACTCCACTGGTAACGACTCGACTCAACGGCTACGGCCGACATTCGAAGCTGCCCGAGTCCTCAGGATTGCCCTGACCCTTGTAGTGCGCGTGCAGCGGATAGGCACACAGCGGACGGCTGCGCCCCGGGAAGGCGGCGCCGGTTGCAGTGAGGCTCTCCGGCGGCATACCTTGCTCCACCCAGCGCACCATCGCGTCGGGCGCGTCGAAACGATCGAGCGACGGTCCGCCACCGCAATGGCCCGCACCGGGGACGAGGAACAGGCGGCTCCATTCGCGCACGCGATCGGCGCCGCCGTTGGTCTGCGTCATCCGGTTGTAGTAGTCCACCGTGTCAAGCGCCGAAAACCACGGGTCGCTGACGCCGTGCCAGAACAGGAGCTTGCCCCCGCGGCCGGAGAACGTATTCAGATTCGTCCACCGTGCGGTGGTCGTCAGCGGCTCACCGGGATCGTTCTGTACGCGCTCGACAGCGGCATCCATCCCGATGGAACTGGCGGCGCCGCCGATCACCTGGCCGCCATGCAGCAGGCCGGGAATGCCCTGCGTCGACGCGAGCCCGGCATCCCACGCGAAGCTCGGATACACCTGCCGCCCTTTCGAGTCCGTCGGCCCGGCAAACGCCTTCTCCAGCGCCGCCGCTTGCTGCGGTGAGAGGCAGCGATCGCCGGCGTCGCCTCGGGCGCATACGAGCGTCCTCGGGTCGAAGCGGCAGGCGTTCACGTTGAAGATCATTCGATCCGCAAGACCGTCGTTGGCGTCCCAGGCCGCGACGATGCCGTCGATGACGGCCTGCTTCTGCGCATCGGTCAGCGCATCGCGCGTGATCGGCTGCCCCTGCGCGTTCTTCGGCGCCACCTCGTTGCGCGTCACCGCGACCCAGCGATCGCCGATACCCGAGTAGCTGGTGCGCATGGCGGGCGCTCCGGCAATCACGCCGTCGAACAGCAGCGGATAACGCTGCGTCATGAGCATCGCCGCGCGGCCGCCGGTGGAACAGCCGGCGAAGTACGACTTGTCCAGCGTCTTGCCGTAGTGCTTCGCGATGATGCGCTTCGCCAGCTCCGCGACCGATCGCTCCATACCCGAAATCAAGACTCGCCTGCTGATCCTGCTGGAAGGTGCCGTCGAAGCCGCCGCTTGCCGTGTGCCCCGTGTCGGTGCTGACGACGGCAAAGCCGCGCGCGAGCGCGGAGCGATCTCCGGCCGCCGACGTGCCCAGTGGGTTCTGCACCGAGCCGTTCAGGCCGCCACCGCCCTGCATCAGAAACCG
>DASRAP010000128.1:0-7499 GCA_035638155.1 Gemmatimonadaceae bacterium
TCCGCGGCTCCGCGTTGCGGTTAGCGGGCTGCCTCGCGACGTCTGTCTCTGCGGTGCAGGCCCAGGTGTCGCTGCCTGCGGCACCGTATAAGAATCCGCAGCTGCCGGTCGCCGAGCGGGTGCGCGATCTCGTGGGCCGGATGACGCTCGACGAGAAGTTCTGGCAGCTCTACATGAGTCCCGGGAATCTCGACAACCCGGCGCAGGATTACTCGAACGGCTCCTTTGGCCTCCAGGTCACCGCGGCTCGCGGGCCGGATGCCGCGCGTGTCCACGCGGAGCACATCAACGCAATTCAGAAGTACTTCGTGGAGCGCACACGGCTCGGTATTCCGATCATGCCGTTCGAGGAGGCGCTGCACGGTCTCAAGAGCGAAGGCGCCACGGTCTTCCCTCAGGCCATCGGGCTCGCCGCATCGTTCGACACGGCGCTCATGGGGCGCGTCGCGACGGCGATCGCGCGCGAGACGCGGAGCCGGGGCATCCGCGACGTGCTCTCTCCGGTGATCAACATGGCGACCGATGAGCGCTGGGGCAGGGTGGAGGAGACCTACGGCGAAGATCCGTTTCTCACCTCGCAGATGGTCCTCGCGTTCGTGCAGCCGTTCGAGCGCATGGGCGTGGTTACCACGCCCAAGCACCTCGTCGCGAACGTCGGCGACGGCGGGCGCGACAGCTATCCGATCTACGCGAACGAGCGGCTCTTGCGCGAGCTGCACTTTCCGCCGTTCGACGTTGCGATCCACGCGGGCGGCGCACGCTCGGTCATGAGCGCGTACAACTCGGTCGACGGCGCGCCGGCAACGCAGAACGCATGGTTGCTGAACGGCTGGCTCAAGCACGATGAAGGCTTTACCGGTTTCGTGATTTCCGACGCAGCCGCGACCGGCGGCGCGACGGTGCTGCATATGACGGAAGCGAGCACGGCGACCGCAACGCAGGACGCATTCGCCGCGGGGCTCGACGTGGTCTTTCAGTCCACGTACGAGCAGTCGCGCCCGTACCTCGACGCGTTCCGCCGCGGACTCGTCGCCGACTCCGTGATCAACGCCGCCGTCTCGCGGGTGCTGCGCGCGAAGTTCGAGATCGGGCTCTTCGAAAATCCGTACGTGAATCCTGACAGTGCCGCGTTCTGGAACGGCAACGCCGCGCACCGCGCGCTCGCACGCGAGGCGGCGCGAAAGTCGGTCGTACTGCTCAAGAACGACAACGCCGCGTTGCCGCTCTCCCCCACGGCTCGCGTGGCGGTCATCGGCATGGACGCAACCGAAGCCCGCCTCGGCGGCTACGCGGGGCCGGGAATCAAGCCGGTGCCGATTCTCGACGGCATTCGCGAGCGCGTCGGTGCGCAGCGCGTGACGTACGCACCGGGCCTTCCGCGTGTCGTGCGCGATTACGCGGTCGTGCCGCGCGAACAGCTGCATTTCCGCGCGGATACCGGGCTGGTGAACGGACTCAAGGGTGAGTACTGGGACAACAACAGGCTCGACGGCGCTCCGCGGATGACACGCACGGACCAGCGCGTCGATTTCGGGTGGACGCTCAACTCGCCGGGACGCGGCATTCCGTTCGACTGGTATTCGGTGCGCTGGACGGGAAGAGTGACCGTGCCGCCGGGCGGCGTACGGCACATTGGTATCGAAGGCAACGACGGCTACCGGCTGTGGATCGACGGGAAGCTCGTCGTGGATAACTGGATCAAGCGGTCGTACAGCGTCGAAATGGCTGCGTTCACAGGCGCGCCGGGCAGTGCACACGACCTCAAGCTTGAATACTTCGAGAGCACCGGCAATGCGCGGATCAAACTCGTTTGGGACGCGGGTATCGTAGACGACGCCGCGCGACTCATCGACTCGGCGGTGACGATCGCAAAGAAGAGCGACGTTGCGGTGGTCGTCGCGGGACTCGAGGAAGGCGAGTTTCGCGACCGCGCGTTTCTGCGCCTGCCCGGCGAACAGGAGACGCTGATCGAGAGAGTCGCGGATGCCGGAACGCCCGTGATCGTGATTGTTGTCGGCGGAAGTGCATTCTCGTCCGGTCCGTGGATTCCGCGCGCGCGCGGCATTCTCGCGGTGTGGTATCCCGGCGAAGAGGGCGGCCATGGCGTTGCGGACATTCTGTTCGGTGACGCGAATCCCGCCGGCCGGCTGCCGGTCACGTATCCCATTTCAGAGGGGCAGCTGCCGCTCGTGTACAATCACCGTCCGACCGGCCGCGGTGATGATTATCTCGATCTCACGGGACAGCCACTTTATCCGTTCGGGTTCGGGCTCAGTTACACGACGTTCGAGTACAGTGACCTCGCGATCGAGCCTGCGGAGATGGCGCCGGGGGCCAGTGCGACCGTGCGCTGCACGATAAAGAACACCGGCACGCGCGCAGGCGACGAGGTCGTGCAGCTCTACATCCGCGACGTACTCGCGTCGCTTGCGCGCCCCGTTGAGGAGCTCAAAGGATTTGCCCGGGTGTCCCTCGCTCCGGGAGAATCGAAGAGCGTGACGTTCACGCTCTCACCGCGAGAGCTTCAGATGCTCGACAAGAACATGAAGTGGGTGGTCGAGCCGGGCAGTTTTCGAATCATGGTCGGAGCGTCGTCGCGGGATATACGCCTGCGTGGACAACTCATTGTGAAACAGGGCTAGAGGGCTAAAAAGGGCTAGAGGGCTGGAGGGCTAGTGGGCTAGAGGGAACGACAAACGGCGTGAATTCACGCCGTTTTGTGTTGTCCCCCTCTAGCCCTCCAGCCCTTTAGCCCTCTAGCCCTTACTTCAGTTCGCGGATCTTGATGTTGCGCAGCGAGAGCTCCCCGGGATGATCACCCTGGATGGCAATGAGGCCGGTCTTCGCTTTCGCGAAGTTTTCTGGTGTAATCTTTTTGTCCACGAAATACCGGTGGAACTTGCTCGCCTCATACTTCGCCGTGAACTCTGGCGACCAGGCATCGTACGACGCGATCAGGACGCCGTTCAGCCAGTGCTCGACGTGCGAGCCATTCGCGACGATCTTCGTGGTGTTCCACTCGCCGGCGCGATGATTCACGCCGCGCTTTGTCGGATAGAAGCCATACACGGCCGCGACTGCCGTGAGTGGGTTCTTGCTGTCGGGCGTCAGCGAATCCTCCGCGAGCTGATACTCGATCGCGCTCCAATAGACGCGTTCGTACTCCTCGGTTCCGCGAATGAAGATGCCGGAATTGCTCCCCAGCGTCAGTTTCCAGTCGATCGACAACTCGAAGTTCGTGTACGCTCGCGTCGTCACGATGTCTTCGGCGTGCTGCATCTTCATCAGCGTGCCGTCCATGACCATCCACTCGGGCGGCATGGTCTGCATCTTGTAGCCGCGCCAGCCGGCGGTCGTCTTGCCGTCGAACAGCAGCTTCCAGCCGGCCTTCTTCTCGGCTTCGGTGAGCGTGTTCGGAGCAGGCGTGAGCGCCGTCGAGGCGTTCAGCATCGGCGCTGACGCACTCGGCGACGGCGACGGACCGGACGAAGTCGTGGACGACGAGCCACGGTGGCACGCGGCGAGGATGGCCGCGGAAAGCACGAAGCTGATTCGGAAGGTCATTCGATAACACTACTGGGCAAAGCACAACGGGCAAAGGGTGACCAATCCACTTCACCCGTTGCCCGTTGCCCTTTGCCCTCTGGACTACTTGAGCCTCGTCCTCTCCAATACCGCCGTCTTCATGTCCGCGCTCGTGCTGATCGTGTAGATCGTCCCGCCCGGGCCGAACCCCGCGAGCGCGCGCCGCGCCGGAAACTGCACGCGCATCGTGATGTCGCCCTTCCGGTTCACGACATCGTACAGCAACCCGCCGGCTGCGGACGCTGACGTGTGCGGAACGATCCAGAGATTTCCATCGAGATCAACCTTGACCGATCCCGGAGAAATAGGAGGCTCGTAGTCCGGCCACTGGTTGAGCGGTGCGAACTCGACCTGCATCGACAGTTTGCGCGGGCCCTCCGGCGTGGGAATCGTCTGCAGGGGCGCTGCCGCGATCTGTTTTTCCACCTCAGGCCGGATCGAATCGATCTTGAACTGTTTCTGCTCGTCGGTCATGCGTTTCCAGTCAAACGGCATCTTCGGCGACGAGCTCTTCGTGCCATCGGGCGCGATCCAATCCACGTGGTAATCGTGCGCGCGCACGATGGCGACCGTCCCGTCGGGGAGCACGGCCCATTCGTCGCCCGTGTCCATCGGGCTCAGCACCATGCTCAGTTTCATGTTGCCTTCCTTGTCGTTCGTCAGCTTCATCGAACCCGGCTTGAAGATCTTGAGCGTGCCGAGGGTGTCGACGGTGCGTTTGTCGAAGTCCGCCCGCACGATCGGCCCGGAATCGGGTTGCTCCGGAATCGGGATCGACACACGCTCGCCCGGCTCCGGAGGCTTCGGCGGAATGATGATCTGGCCGCGGTAAATCAGGCGTCCCTGGGGATCCATGCCGGGAAATCCGAACGCCTGGGCGGTCGCCATGAACAGTGCGTCGCGCGGCTTCGGGAGGGCCATGACGCGCGCGATCTTGCCGCTGGGATCGATCACCAGCAGCGAGAGCGTTGCGACATCAACATAGAGCGTCGAATCGGCCGTGTAGCGAATGAGGGGCGCCGTCGGCACCGATATGCCGATCGATCCCGTCGAGCTGTTGCTCGCGGAATCGAGCACCACTTTGGCGTTCTTGAGCGACGCGTCCGCTAGCAGCAGTCGCTTGCGCGCGACGTCGTTGATGAGCACGCTGCCGTTCGAGAGCGCGCGAGTGACGACGAACGCGCCAAGCGTGTCGTTGCCGACCGCTGCCGCGGGCGCGAGCTCGCGCACGGGAATCTTTGACGTCGGCGCCGCCTGCTGCGCCGCGGCGGTGAAAGCAAAGAGCGCGGCTGCGATACTCGCCACCGCGCGTACAGATCTGATTGTGTAGGTCATGTCGGTTGGGGCGGGGAGAAAGGGGCCGCCCTGCCAGGGAACTACGATTCGTCCCGCGGGGAAGTTACAGAAAGGGCTAGAGGGCTAGAGGGCTAGAGGGCTAGAGGGCTAGAGGGCTAGAGGGCTAGAGGGACCCTTAAGACGAACGGCGCACTCGAAAGCGCGCCGTCGTTTCCCTCCAGCCCACTAGCCCTCTAGCCCTCTAGCCCTACTGAGTTGCCCTTTTCCCCCCGATTACCCGCGCCCTCTCCAGGTAGAACCCGTTCGTGCGATCACCTGACATGAGGTACACGATCCCACCCTTGCCGAACCCGGCGATCGAGCGTCCCACCGGGAGCCTGACACGTTCAGTCAGGTTGCCCTTGTTGTCGACGACGTCGTACACGAGCTCTCCGGCCTTGGACTGCGCGGAGGTGGTGGGAAGAATCCACAGGTTTCCGTCCATGTCGGCCTTGGCGGCGCCTGAACGAATCGGCGGATAGTAGTCCGCGATCTCGTTGAGCGGCACGAAATCGATTTCGGGCATGAGCGGCGCACCGTTCGGTCCCCCAATCATCACCGGGGCCGCTCCTGCGCCTCCGCCGCCGGGTCCGACTTCGACGCGCGTGAACATCACCGCGCCACCGCCGCCGCCCGCCATCGCGGCTTTCGCGCCCGCCATCTCCGCCGCCACCTTGTCCGCGTTCGCGCCGGCGGCCGTACCGTTCTTCGCGTCCGCCATCGCCTTCCGCATACCCTCATCCTGCGCGGTGCGCGCGGAATCGATCAGCTTCTGCTTGTCCTCGTCGGTCAGGCGCTTCCAATCGAACGGCAGCTTCTCGGCCGACATGACCGATCCGTCCGAGTGTACAAGGTCGACGTGGTAGTCGTGGCCGCGCACAAACGCGATCGAACCGTCCGTCATCACCGCCCATTCATCGAGCGTCGACAGCGGATTGATGACCATCTTCATGTGCATCTTGCCGTCGGACCCCTGCGTCGCTGAGCCGCGGGTTCCACTCGCGACCTTCACGCGACCAATCGTGTCGACTTGCCGCGTTTCGAAGTCCGCGCGAAGAATCGGAGCGGAGTCCGGCTGCTGCGGAATCGTGATGTTCATGCCGCCGGGCGCCCCGGGCGGAGCAGCGCCTCGGCCGCCATCGACAGCCTTGCCGTCAGCCTTCTTGGCGTCGCCGACGGGACCGCCGGTGAACGTCTGCACACCGCGATACACCAGCCGTCCCTTGTCATCGACCGCGCTCGAGCTCGCGAGCATGAATCGCAGATCGCCCGGCCGCGGCGCGGACATCACGCGCGCAACTTTTCCCGAGCCGTCGAGCACGAGAATCGAGAGCGAGTTCGGATCGAGGAACAGCGATGAATCGCCGAGAAACGGGATCAGCGGGGTCCCGCGCGGACCATAGCTGCCTGCACCGGCGGCCGAGTCGATGACGACAGTGGCATGCGAGAGGCTCGCGTCGAGCATCACCAGCTGGCGTCTCGCGCCGTCGTTGACGAGCACGTTGTTGTTCGCCGAGATGTGACGCAGGCCCATGATCAAGCCGAAATTCGCAACCGATTTGGCCTCGGTCGCGCCGAGCTCACGGATCGGCACCGTCTGTTGCGCCGCCGCGTGCGCCGTGGCCGCCCCGATGAGCGCTGCCGCAAGAACGATGCTTTTCATGCAATGTCCTTTGTAAATGACGAATGAGTGAGGTTCTGTAAGAGCACGAGACGCACGCGTCGCCGCGTGCGCCCCGTTGCCCTTGGCCCGTTGCCCTTTGCCCGTTGCCCGTTGTCCTTACTGCGCTCCCTTCACGGGATTCACGAGTTGCGTGCGCTCGAGGGAGAATCCGTTTGCGCGACTGCCGGACTGCAGGTACACGATGCCGCCCTTGCCGAATCCGACGATCGAACGGCCCGCGGGAATGCGAACGCGCTCGAAGATATCGCCGTTCTTGTTCACGACGTCGTAGACGAGCTCGCCATTCTTCGACTGCGCCGACGTTGTCGGCAAAATCCACAGGTTGCCGTCCATGTCTGCGCGCGCGGCGCCCTGCCGAATCGGTGGATAGTAGTCCGGAATCTCCTTGAGCGGAACGTATTCGATCTCCGGCGTGAAGTTCATCGTACGCGGGCCCGAACCGTCGGATGTAACGACCGAGCTGCTGACGGGTCCGCCGCCGCCGCCGCCACCGACGCTCATGACAACAACACGCTGTTCACCGCCACCGCCACCGCCACCGCCGCCACCTCCCAATCCACCGCCACCACCCGCGCCGGCGAGCGCCGAGAGTGCGGCAGCGGTCGCCGCGTCGTTCGCGGCATTGCCCTTGCCAGCGGCAGCCGCTGCCTTCGCGTCCGCGGCGGCTTTGTCATCTGCGGCTTTCGCCGAATCGAGGAGCTTCTGTTTGTCTTCGTCGGTGAGGCGTTTCCAATCGAACGGAAGTTTTTCTCCGGTCTTCACGCTGCCATCCGGGCGAAGCAGATCGACGTGATAGTCGTGGCCGCGAACGAACGCGATGGATCCGTCCGAGAGTACGCCCCAATCGTCAATGGTCGAAACGGGATTGACCGTCGCGGTCATGCCGACCATCTGG
>DASRAP010000129.1:0-4099 GCA_035638155.1 Gemmatimonadaceae bacterium
TGATCCTCCACCCGGATCGTCTGCGGGAAGCGCGGCCCGATTTCGTCCTGATCCTGCCCTGGAACCTGACGGACGAGATCGTGACGCAGCTGGCGTTCGTTCGTGAGTGGGGCGCGAGGTTCATCGTGCCCATTCCGTTCCCGCGCATTCTGTGAGCTTCCCGTGATCTTCACGCCGACGCCGCTCGACGGTGCCTGGGTCGTGGACCTCGACCGCCACGAGGATTCGCGCGGGTTCTTTGCACGCGCGTGGGACGGCCGATTGTTCGCCGACCGGGGTCTCGACGGCGAGCTCGCCCAATGCAGCGTGTCGCGCACGCCCCGGCGCGGCACGCTCCGCGGCCTGCACTGGCAGGAGGCGCCGCACGCGGAAACGAAGCTGGTGCGCTGCACACGCGGCCGGATTTGGGACGTCATGGTCGACCTGCGCGCCGATTCGCCGACGTATCTCCACCATTTCGGGATCGAGCTCGCCGACGATTCCCTGCGGGCCGTCTACATTCCTCGCGGCTTCGCGCACGGGTTCGTCACGCTGTCGGATCACGTGGACGTGATGTATCAGATGTCCGTTCCGCACGCGCCCGGCTCGGAGCGGGGGGCACGGTGGAACGACCCAGCCTTCGGGATTGCCTGGCCGGTCACGTCGCCGTTCATGAGTGAGCGCGACGCATCGTATCCCGACTTTCCGGCCCGGCGGCAATGAGTCCATTCGACGCTCCGGTCGGCGGCGCGGGTGCGGAAATGCACGCGTTCGTGCGCGAGCTGTTTCCCATCTGCCGGAGCATCACCGGCGGCGGCATGCGCGAGACGCTGTCGCGCATCCAGCAGCGCATTCCGATCGCGCTGCATGAAGTGCCGAGCGGGACCAGGGTCCTGGACTGGACCGTGCCCGACGAATGGAATGTGCGCGACGCGTGGGTGGCGAACGCACGCGGCGACCGCGTGATCGACTTCGCGCGTCACAACCTTCACCTCGTGGGGTACAGCGTGCCGGTGCGCGAGCGCATGCCGCTCGCCGCGCTCAGGAGTCACCTGCACTCGCTACCCGACCGTCCCGACTGGATCCCGTATCGCACGTCGTACTACGAGCGGACGTGGGGATTCTGCGTGGACCACCGCACGCTCATGAGCCTTCCCGACGGTGAGTATGACGTGTGCATCGACGCGTCACTCGCGCCGGGGCATCTCACGTATGGTGAGCTCTTCATTCCGGGAGCGACGACGGATGAGATCCTGCTTTCCTGCCACTGCTGCCACCCGTCGCTGGCGAACGACAACCTGTCGGGAATCGCGGTCGCCGTGCACCTCGCGGCGCGCCTTGCCGGTTCGGCGCGGCGCCACGGCGTGCGCGTGCTCTTCATTCCCGGGACCATCGGCTCCATCACCTGGCTCGCGCGCAATCCCGACGCGGCGGCGCGCGTCCGGCACGGCTTGGTCCTGAGCTGCCTCGGCGACGCCGGCGCTCCCACGTACAAGCGGAGCAGGCGCGGGAATGCCCTGGTCGACCGCGCGGCGGAGCACGTGATCAGTGCACGGGGCGGCGACAGCAGCGCGATCAGGGACTTCACGCCTTTCGGGTACGACGAACGCCAATACTGCTCGCCCGGATTCGATCTTCCGGTGGGATGTCTCATGCGGACGCCGAACGGAGCGTACCCGGAATACCACACGTCGGCTGATGACACGGCATTCGTCCACGCGGGCGCCCTCGAAGACTCGCTCTCGCTCGCGCTGTCGATCATCGAAATCCTCGAGCACGACGTGCGGTATGTGAACCGGCAGCCCTACGGCGAGCCGCAGCTCGGGCGCCGCGGGTTGTACGGCACCGTGGGCGGGAAAGCGCCACGCGAGGCCGAGCTCGCGATGCTGTGGATCCTCAACCAGTCGGACGGCGGCCATTCGCTGCTGGATATTGCGAATCGTTCGGGACTCCCGTTCGCGACACTGCGTGCAGCCGCCGCGGCACTCGAGGACGCGGATCTGCTCGCGCGCGCACCGGTAACGCCGTGAAGGTCCTCGTCACCGGACACAACGGCTATATCGGCGCGGTGCTGACTCCCATGCTGCAGCGCGCCGGACACGATGTCACGGGGCTCGACACGTACTACTTCGAGGCGTGCACGTTCGGGCCGGCTACGCGTGACGTGCCCGCGCTGCGCACCGATCTGCGCGATGTGCGACCGTCAGCGCTTCGAGGATTCGACGCGGTGGTGCACCTCGGCGCGCTCTCCAACGATCCGCTGTCGAACCTGAACCCCGCGCTCACGTTCGACATCAACCATGCGGCATCTGTCCGCCTCGCCCAGGCGGCGAAAGAGGCCGGCGTGCCGCGGTGGGTGTTTGCGTCGTCGTGCAGTCTCTACGGCGTCGCCGGAGATGCGTTACTCACGGAGGACGCCGCGTTTCATCCGATCACGCCGTACGGCGAATCGAAGGTGCGTGTCGAGCAGGACGTCCGTCTCCTCGCGGACGACGCGTTCAGTCCGGTGTTTCTCCGCAATGCGACTGCCTATGGCGTGTCGCCGCGGCTCCGCGCGGACGTCGTCGTCAACAACCTGGTGGCGCATGCGGTGACGTCGGGCGACGTGCGCGTCGAGAGCGACGGCACGCCGTGGCGGCCACTGGTGCACGTCGAGGACATCGCGCGCGCGGTGATCGCGGTGCTCGCCGCGCCGCGCGCGGCCGTGCACAACGAAGCGTTCAATGTGGGCCGCAACGAGGACAACCTGCGCGTGAGCACGATCGCCGATCTGGTCGCCGCCGGCGTGCCGGGCAGCGTTGTCCGCTACGCGCCGGGCGGCGGCCCTGATCCCCGCTGCTATCGCGTGGATTGCACCAAGCTCATGCGCGCCGTGCCGTCATTCGAGCCGCAGTGGACGGTGGAGCGCGGCATTGCCGAGCTGTGTGACGCGATGCACACGGCCGGAGTGCGGCGCGGCATGACGATCCCCGACGCGTTCTTTCGCATCCGTTACATTCAGCACCTGTTGGCCACCGGGCGGCTCGACCAGGCGTTGCGGTGGCGCTCCGACGAGCAACGAAAGCACAACGTGCACGCAGGAGATGATCGATGAAGGTGGTCCTCTTTTGCGGAGGACTCGGCATGCGGATCCGCACGCAGGCCGAGAACGTGCCGAAGCCGCTGGTGCCGCTGGGATACCGTCCCATCATCTGGCACCTCATGAAGTACTACGCGCACTTCGGACACACCGATTTCATCCTGTGTCTCGGGTATCGCGGGGACCTCATCAAGCATTATTTCCTGAATTACGAAGAGTACGTCACGAACGACTTCGTGCTGACGGACGGCGGGCGGCGGCGCCAGTTGCTGTCATCGGATATCGACGAGTGGCGGATCACCTTCATCGACACGGGACTGAATTCCACCGTTGGGGAGCGGTTGCTGGCGGTGCGCGAGCATCTCGATGGCGAGCCGATGTTTCTCGCGAACTATTCCGACGGTCTGACCGATCTGCCGCTGCCGGATCAAGTGCGTGCGTTCGAGGCATCGCAGGCAACGGCGTGCTTTCTCGCCGTGCGGCCGAGCCTCAGTTATCACTTTCTCACGGCGGACGACCAGGGACTCGTCACGAGTTTTCGGGACATCGAACACTCGGGTCTGCGGGTGAACGGCGGGTACTTCGTGTTTCGCCCGGAGATTTTCGATTACCTGCGCAAAGGGGAGGACCTGGTGCAGGAACCATTCGCGCGACTCCTCGACGCGCGCAAGCTGCTGGCCTATTCCTACGATGGCTTCTGGCAGCCGATGGACACGGCCAAGGACCGTCAGCGATTCGACGACCTGATGGGCGCGGGCCAGCCGCCGTGGTTCGTCTGGTCGCCGGCACGCGGCTGATGGCGGCGTGGTGAGCATTGTGCTCATCAGTCCGTGTGGCTGGGGCAATCTCGGCGACGCGGCGATCCTGGAGAGTGTGCTCAACGCCGTTCGGGCGCGGTGGCCGCAGGCGAACGTGTCCGCACTCACGCTGAACCCGGGCGACACGATGGGCCGCCACGGGGTTCCTGCCTATCCGCTCGCGGCCTTCTCACTCGATTCCTATCCGGTGGCAGGGCAGGACCGTGTGCACACACGCGGCACG
>DASRAP010000130.1:0-2280 GCA_035638155.1 Gemmatimonadaceae bacterium
CCGCCGCCGCCGAACCCCGCGGCTTCGCCGACGGCATGCAGTCCCGGGACCGGCGTTCCGTTCGCACCGAGCACCCGGCAATCGAGATCCGTCTCGCAGCCGCCGAGTGATTTGCGCGTCAGCACGTGGAGCTTGACGGCAATGAGCGGACCGCACGAGGCGTCGAACAACGCTTTCGGTTTTGCGACGCGGGATATCCGGTCGCCGAGGTAGCGTCGCGCGTCGAGTATCGCGCGCATTTGCGGATCACCCGGCGCGTGGAGCTCACGGGCCGCGCGTTCGATGTCCGCACGCGCGATGCCATGGCTGCCGCCGCTCGTGTTCATCCGGGCAACGAGCTCGTCGACGGTCCGCGCGACAATGAAATCGCGACCGTGCGCCTTGAACTTCTCCACAGGAGCCATCGCGCGCTTCCCGAACGCGCGGCCGAGCACGAGCCGAATACTCCTCCCCGTTAGATCCGGATTCTGCTCGGATCCGGAGAGCGCAAATTCCTTTCTGATGATGTGCTGATTGAGCACGAACCACGTGTAGTCAGCGCCCGTCCTGCGAATGTGCTCGAGCGTGTCGAGCGTGTCGAAACCCGGAAAGAGTGGCGCGGGGAGCCGGTTGCCGCTCGCGTCGAGCCAGAGCGAGGATGGGCCGGGGAGAATGCGGATGCCGTGATTGGTCCATACGGGGGCCCAGTTCTGCACGCCTTCGGTGTAGTGCCACATGCGGTCGCCGTTGATGCAGCGTCCCCCGGCCCGCGCGACGATTCCGAGCATACGCCCGTCAATCGAATCGGGCACTCCCTGGACCATTGTGGCGGGCGCCGCCCCGAGCCGGGCGGGCCACATGCGCCGTACGAGCTCGTGATCGCCGCCAATTCCCCCCGATGCGACGATGACCGCATCGGCTCTGAGCTCGAACGTACCGATGACATCACGCGAGCTTGTGACGCCGCGCGGAACGTCGCTCGGAGCGAGAACGCAGCCGCGGACGCCATTCACGACCCCGCCGGTCGTGGCAAGCTCGTCGACGCGATGCCGAAACCGGAGCTCGAGTGATCCCGTCCGTTCCGCTTCGCGAGCCATGCGGATGAACGGCGCGAGGACGCCCGGCCCCGTGCCCCACGTGACGTGAAACCGTGGAAGTGAATTGCGCGCGCGCTCCGCCCATCCGACGATCGGGAACCACCGAACGCCAAGCGAATGCAGCCATGCACGCTTCTCGCCCGCCGCGAATTCGAGATACGCATCCGCCCATTTTCGGGGCCACACGTCGTCAGCTCGGTCGAAGGCGGCGGCGCCAAGCCAATCGTGACGCGCTACCTCGAATGAGTCACGAATGCGGAGACGCCGCTGTTCCGGGGTGTCGATCATGAAGAAGCCGCCGAGCGACCAGTGCGCTTGCCCGCCCAGGCTTTGCGCGGGTTCCTGATCGACGACGATGACGCGCTTCTTGGCGCGGGCAAGCTCACAGGCGGCGACGAGGCCGGCGAGGCCGGCGCCCACCACGATGACGTCGGCGTCAGCCACGCGTGCGTGCGTCGTCGAACGCGGCCAGCGTGAGGCGCGCAGTTTCCTTCCACGAGAACTCGCCCGCACGCGCCACGCCGCGGACGGTAAGTCGCGCACGCGTCGCTGTGTCGCTGAGCACCCGCACGATCTGGCCCGCAAGCATCTCTTCATCATGCGGCTCAAACCACAGCGCCGCCTCGCCGGCGACCTCGGGAAGCGCGCCGGCGTTCGCGCAGATCACCGGAGCGCCGAGCTGCATGGCTTCGAGCACCGGTATGCCGAACCCTTCGTACGTCGACGCCATGACGAGCGCCGTCGCCCCCGCGTAGAGGGCGCAAAGATCGGCATCGCTCACATAACCAAGGGTCCGGAGCCACTCATGGTGCGCGAGCGCACCGTGTGGTCCCGCCATCACGAGCGAAGCATCCGGACGCTCTGCAACGACGCGTTGCATTGCATCCAGCAGGACCGCGTGATTCTTGCGCCGCTCGGTGGCACCGACCGTCAGGACGTACGGTTGCCGCACACCGAGGCGGTGGAGCGCCGCACGCATCTGGTCGAGCGACGGCGCGATTCGATCATTCGCGGCGAAATGCGTCACGCGCGTGCGATCGCCGGGAACGCCGAGAAAGGTGTGCACTTCGCGCGCGGTGAACGCCGAATTGCACAGGATCATCGCCGCGCGTTTCGCCGTTGCCCGATACCTGGACCGGAGGCGGAACGTGCGCGGCCATGCGCGCCACCATCGCGGATCGGGGTGCGCAAACGCGGCGAGGTC
>DASRAP010000131.1:0-18506 GCA_035638155.1 Gemmatimonadaceae bacterium
CACCGCGATCTATGCCGGCAGTTTCGATCCGCTCACCAATGGGCACGTCGATCTCATTCGCCGCAGCCTGAGTTTCGTCGACCGGCTCATCGTGGGTGTACTGCACAACGTGTCGAAGGCGCCGTTGTTCAGCATCGATGACCGACAGCGGCTGATCCGCGAAGCCGTCGCCGATGAGCGGGTCGACGTGCGGATTTTCGGCGGACTGCTGGTCGATTTCGCGCGTGAAGTGAACGCCACACTCGTCATTCGCGGGCTGCGCGTGGTCGCGGACTTCGATTACGAAATGCAGATGGCGCTCACCAACCGCCATCTCGCGCCGACCATCGAAACCGTGTTCATGGTGCCGTCGCTCGACACGACGTACATCAGCTCGAGTCTCGTGAAGCAGATTGCGCAGTTCCAGGGTGACGTGAGCGGTCTCGTGCCGCCGTGCATCGCGGCCGCGCTGCGCGCCAAGTTTCCAAAATCGTGACGTTTCTCGCGTCGCTCCGTGCACGGGCGGCGCGTTCGCCGCAGCGGCTGGCGTTCGCCGAGGCCGAGGATTCGCGCGTGCGCGAGGCGGCACTCCAGCTTTCGCGGGACGGGATTGCGCGGCCGGTCATGGTGCTCGACCCGATGCGACCGGACACGCACGACGAGATCCGCGCCCTCGGCCTTCCCGTGCTCGCGCCCGACGCCGACCCGCGTACCGCCGCGATTGCCGACGCCATTCATGCCAAGCGGTCCCGCACCGGCGTCACCGTGGCGCGCGCGCTCGAGTACGCCCGCGATCCACTGTTTTTCTCGGCCGGGTTGCTCAGACTTGGCGACATCGATGGTGTCGTAGCCGGTGCGGTGCGCACGACGGGCGACGTCGCACGCGCCGCGATCTGGCTCGTCGGGATGGCGCCGGGCGTTCGAACGGTGTCGAGCGCGTTTTACATGGTGGTGCCCGCGTTTCGCGAAAGCGGGGGGGAGGAAGTGCTGACGTTCACCGACTGCGCCGTGGTCGAGTACCCGACGGCGGTTCAGCTTGCGGACGCGGCGATTGCCGCCGCGCGTGCGCGCCGCGCCATCGTCGGTGACGAACCGCGCGTGGCGTTTCTGTCGTTCAGTACGAACGGAAGTGCGAGCGGCGCGTCGGTGGAATCGGTTCGGGAGGCGCTGGGGCTGGTCAGGGAGCGGGCACCCGAGCTTGCGGTGTCGGGGGAGCTCCAGGCCGACGCCGCGCTCATTCCGGACGTGGCGCGCCGCAAGTCTCCCGGGGACGCGGTGGCGGGCCGGGCCAATGTTCTGGTATTTCCGTCACTGGACGCCGGCAACATTGCCTACAAATTGGTCGAACGCCTGGCGCATGCCCCGGCGATCGGCCCCATTCTTCAGGGACTCGCCAAGCCCTGTGCCGATCTCTCGCGCGGCGCGAGCGCGGATGATATCGTCCACGTGGCGGCAATCACGGCACTCCAGGCTGCCGCATCCACGGAGCGCGTATGAGCTTCACCATCCGGAAACAGAACGGAATCGCGATCGTCGAGGTCGAAGGCCAGCTCATTGTCGGCAACCGGCAGGAGCTGAAGCAGAAGGTGCTCGATGAAGTCGAGTCCGGCACGCGCAAGGTGCTCATGGATTTCGCGCGGACTGGATACATCGATTCGTCGGGGCTCGGTGTGCTGGTCTCGCTGGCCAAGACGCTCCGCGACGACGGGGGCGAGCTGCGGCTGGCGAACCTGAATGACGACCTCCGCACGCTCTTCGAGCTGACGAAGCTGGACACGCTCTTTCCGATCGCCGAAACCCGGGAGCGGGCCCTCGAGAGTTTTTGATGCGGCGGATGAACCTTGCGCCGCGGGCAGGGTGATGCCGCAGTCTGCGTTCGCGCTCGAGAGATCCATCCCGAGCGACGTTCAGTACATTGAAGGCATTGTCGCCGAAGTCGCTGCCGGATGCGCGACGTTCGACTTCCCGTCGCACCTGATGTCGCTGAACGTGCCGGTTGCGCTCACGGAAGCCCTCGCGAACGCGATCCTCCGCGGGAACGGCGATGACCGCGAAAAGACCGTGCGTATTCGCGTGCGCGTGGACGACGTGCAGCTGGTCGTGGAAGTCGTCGACGAAGGGAAAGGGTTCGACCTCGCCGCGTGCACGCGCGATCCCACGACCCCTGACCGCCTGGAGCTCGAAGACGGCCGCGGCCTGTTCCTCATGCAACGCCTGGTCGACCGGCTCGAGCAATACGTCGACGGCGGGAACGTGGTGCGTTTTACCGTCCGGCGCACGTGAGCGCCGCCGGCGGGGCTGAACGCGAAGCGCAGCAGGCAGCGAACGAGCTGCTCGAACGCTACGAGGAAATCGACCTCCTGTACCGCATCGGCGACATCTTCGGGCGCAGCGTGTCGCTCGAGGAAACGGCCGCGACCATTCTCGAGGAGCTGGCGGACACGGTCGACGCGCGTCGCGGCGCGATCGTCGTGCACGACGCGGCCGCGAATGTACTGCGGCCGGTAGCGACGCTTGGTCTTGGCGGGGACACCATCGCGCCGATCGCTGTGGACGACGCCACGAGCGTGCTCGCGCGCGCGTTCCGCGAGCGGCGGGCACAGCCGCTGGCGCCATCGGCGCAACGCGCCCGGGGGGAAAGCGTGCTGGCGAACGCGTTGCTCGCCGTGCCCATCCTCTGGAGCTCCGCGAGCGAAACGACCGCGCTCGGGACGTTTGTCGTCGCAGATCCGGCCACGCAGAGTCTCTTCGACGCGGGTGACGAGAAGCTCGTGCTGGCAATCGCGACGCAGGTCGGCGCCGCCATCGAGAACGCCCGCCTCGTGAAGTCGCGCATGGAGCAGCAGCGTCTCGCGCAGGAAATGCAGCTCGCCCACGATCTGCAAATGAAGCTCCTGCCCGACGCGGATATCGTTGCGCCCCAGGCGCAGGCGGCAGCGCGCGTGCTCCCCGCCACGAGCGTCGGCGGCGATTTCTACCACCTGTTCCGGCTGAGCGGCGAGCGAACGGGGGTCATGATCGGCGACGTGTCGGGCCACGGTTACCAGGCTGCGCTGGTCATGGCGCTGGCCATGAGTGCGGCCGCGATTCACGCGCAGCGAACGGCCGATCCCGCGCGCGTGCTCCACGCGATGCTCGATTCGCTCAAGGAAGAGCTGCGCGACACGGACATGTACCTCACGCTCTGCTACGCGGTCATCGATCCGCGCAAGGAGCAGGTGCGGTACGCCAACCTCGGCCACCCGCACGCGTTCATCATTCGTGCGAACGGAACCGCGGAGCGGCTGCTGGCGCACGAACCGCCGCTCGGGCTCGACATGGTCTCGAAGGTCGACGCCACGGTGTTGCCGTGGCGCCGCAGCAAGGATGTGCTCGCATTCTTCACGGACGGCATCAGCGACGCGCGAAATGTCGCCGACGCGCGGCTCGGAGAGCGGCGCGTGCTCGACGCGCTGATCGAATCGCGCGGGAAGCCCGTCGACGACATCGTGGCACACGTCATGGCGCTCGTGGAATCGCACGAAGCGGGTGTCGAGCGCCGCGACGACCTGACACTCGTCGTCGTTCGGTCATAGGTGTCCGGCGGACGCGGGTTGCCGCCGCCGCGAAAACGGCTCGGCCAGCACTTTCTCACCGACGCGGGCATTCTCGACAGGATTGCCGGGGCGCTCGCGCTCCGCGGCGATGAGACGGTCATTGAAATCGGACCCGGACGAGGGTCGCTCACGGAGCGGCTGGTGGGGAAGTGCGCGCGCTTGATCGCGGTCGAGCTGGACCGTTTTCTGGCCGCAATGCTCACGAAGCGATACGCGGACCACGCCGGCGTGCACATCGTCGAGCGCGATGTGCTCGACGTGTCGCTGGGCGAGCTGGCCGGGGGACCGTTCGTGCTCATCGGCAACGTTCCCTATTACATCACGACGCCCATTGTATTTCATGCGCTGAAGCGGCCGCGGGCGGACCGCGCGGTGTTCCTGGTGCAGCGAGAGGTCGCCGAACGCATGGTGGCGGAAGCCGGGACGCCGGAATACGGGGCGCTCAGCGTGAACGTGCAGGCACTGGCCCGCCCTGAACTGTTGTTTCGCGTCGCCGCCGGGGCGTTTTCGCCGCCGCCGCAGGTGGAGTCGGCGGTGGTCCGCGTGACCCCGCGGCCCGACCCAGTGGTGGCGGAGCACGAGGAGCACGGATTCTCGCGATTCGTGATCCGCGCGTTCTCCCAGCGCCGCAAGCAGCTCAAGTCGATCATGCGCGGCATTGCGAACGTCGACACGAATGCGGCGGCGACCCTGGTGGAGGGGGCGGGGATCGATCCGGCGCTGCGGCCGGAGCGACTCACGGCTGAGGAGTTTTCGCGGCTTTATCGCGCGACGCTTGGGATCATTCCGCCTTGAGCGCGTAGGCGAGCACCTCGAGCTCGATCGCCATGTTCACATTTCGGAGTGCCACGTCGTCCGGGACCTGCACGCCGATTGGCGCGAAGTTGAGGATCGCGCGGAGGCCCGCTTTCGTCACGCGTTCCACGACCGTCTGCGCCGCGTCTGCCGGTACGGTGATGACGGCGATGTGCGGCTTGAGCGTCTTCACATCGCGCTCGAAGCGCGCCATGTCGCGGATGTGGAGGCCGTCCGCCTTGCGTCCGACGCGCGCTGGATCGCTGTCGAAGAGTCCGACGAGCGTGAATCCTCTGTCGCGAAATCCCCGGTATCGTGCCAGCGCAACGCCGATGTTTCCGGCGCCGATGATCACGATGCGCCACTGGCGCCCGATGCCGAGAATGTCGCGGAGACGGGCGGCGAGCTCGGGCACGGCATAGCCCAGGCCGCGTTTGCCGAACGAGCCGAAGAATGACAGGTCTTTCCTGACCTGCGCCGACGTCGTTCCGCCGCACCGGGCGAGCTCTTCACTCGAGATGGTCTGTTGCCCGCGCTGCGTGAAATCCTCGAGGTACCGGAGATACAGCGACAGCCGCCGGACGGACGATTCAGCGATGCGTTTCACGGTGGGTACGCGGCCGCGGACGAAGCTTGTGAAAGCTTTCACAAGGTATGAGTCGTGCTAGCTTACGGCAATGCCGACGCCGCTCCGGATCGCGCCCGACACGCCGCTCCACGAGCTCGAGTACGTCGTCGTCGACTGCGAGACGACAGGGCGGTCGTACGCGCGTTCGGATCGCGTGACCGACGTGGCGGCGGTGGTGGTTCGGAACGGCCGCGTGGAGGACACGTTCAGCGCCCTCGTGAACCCGCGCCGCGCAATTCCGCCGGCCATCGCGCGGCTCACGGGAATTACGAATTCGATGGTGGCCGTCGCGCCGCCGTTCGAAGACGTCGCGCACCACGTTGCTGCGATTCTGTCGTCGCGCGTCTTCGTGGCGCACAACGTCGCCTTCGACTGGGGGTTCGTCGGCGAAGAGCTCTTTCGCGCGACCGGCCGGGGACTGAGCGGCGAGCGGCTCTGCACGGTTCGCCTGGCGCGGAAACTTCTTTCGCATCTGCCCCGGCGGAATCTCGACGCAGTGAGCGCGTATTACGGCATCCCCATTCACGGGCGCCACCGCGCGCTGGGGGACGCGGTCGCCACGGCACACGTGTTCACGCGGATGCTCGACGAGCTCGGGCGGCAAGGCGTGCACACCTGGGGAGATTTGCGCACGATGTTCAGAGGCCCGAAGAAGAAACGGCGGCGGTGGAGTGCCCTGCCGAGCGTGATGACCGACTGGCATATCGCATGACCGCACCCGCGCCGCTCCACACCACACGGAAGATCGGACGCTTCACCGTCCACGCCCTGCAGGCGGGCGGCCAGCGTCTGGACGGTGGCGCGATGTTCGGCGTCGTACCGAAGCCGCTGTGGGAGAAACGCATCCGCCCCGACGAGCGAAACCGCATTCCCCTCGGCATGCGCTGCCTGCTGATCGAGCACGATGACGGACTCGTGCTCATCGATACCGGGGCGGGGAACAAGGAGAACCAGAAGTTCATCGACATCTACGGTCTCGACAACGCGGGCTCCGGTGGCCGCACCATGCTCGAGGACGCGCTCACGGCCGCGGGATATGGCACGGGGGACGTGAAGCTCGTGATCAACACGCATCTGCATTTCGATCACGCCGGGGGGAACACGTTCGTCGACGCCGCGGGGGCAATTCTTCCATCGTTCCCGAACGCGCGTCACGTTGTGCAGCGCGGCGAGCACGCGTACGCGACGCACACGAACGAGCGGACGGCGGCGAGTTACTTCGCCCGCAACTGGGACTCCGTGATCGCGGCGGGCCGCTTCGATTTCATCGACGGCGATCGGGAGATCGTCCCGGGCATTTCTGTGCTGCGCACGCCCGGCCACACGCCGCACCACCAGAGCGTGCTGATCGACGGTGGCAACGGGGCAGTGGCGTGTTACCTCGCCGACCTCATGCCGACCACGGCGCACATTCCGCTCCCGTGGATCATGGGCTACGACGTCGAGCCGCTTGTCACGCTCGAGTCGAAGCGCGCGCTTCTCACGCGTGCGGTGGCGGATCGGTGGCTGCTGGTGTTCGAGCACGACGCGTTTATGCCCTGGGGCTACGCGGCGCGCGACGGGAAGTCGTTCGCGTTCGAAGCGGAACAGAGCGTGTGAACGGTTCGCGGGAGGGGCTCACCCGGTTCGCGCAGGCCGGTGTGCTCGTCAATGCCTTGCTGGCGGCGGTGAAGGGCGTCGCCGGCGTGCTCGGCAACAGTTATGCGCTCGTCGCCGACGCCATCGAGTCGTCGGCCGACGTCCTGTCATCGTTCATCGTGTGGAGTGGTCTCCGAATCGCGGCCCGCGAAGCCGACGACGATTTCCCCTTTGGCTATGGCAAGGCGGAGGCGCTCGCCGCGGTGATGGTCACGCTGTTTCTCGTGGCCGCGGCCGTCGGGATTGCGATCGAAGCGGTCCGCGAGATACGGACGCCGCACCATGCACCGGCGCCGTACACGCTCGTCGTCCTCGTGGCCGTGGTGCTCGTGAAAGCGGTGCTCTTCCGCCGCGTGCGTGCGGCCGGGGATGCCGCGGGAAGCACCGCGCTCTCCGCGGATGCGTGGCACCACGGTTCCGATGCCATTACCTCGCTCGCCGCATTTATCGGTATCAGCATTGCGCTGATCAAGGGGCCGGGCTGGGAATCGGCCGATGACTGGGGCGCGCTGGTGGCCGCGTGCGTGATTCTCTACACCGCGGCGCGGACCCTGCGGCCAGCGGTTCTCGAGCTCATGGACCGGGCACCGTCAGCGTCGGTTCGCTCCGGCATCGAAACCGCGGTCCACAGCGTCAGCGACGTGCGCGGCATGCACCGGCTGAGGGTCCGGCGAACCGGCGGCGCGTGGTTCATCGCGCTCGACGTCCAGGCCGATGCCCAGATGACGCTGCACGACGCGCATATCGTGAGCGGGAAGGTCAAGAGCGCTATCCGGGCAGCCTTGGGCGAGCCGGCTTCGGTGGTGGTGCACATGGAGCCGGATGACGCTGAGCGTTAAGCGCTGAGCGCTGAACGCTAAGCGCTGAACGCTGAACGCTAAGCGCTGAACGCTAAGCGCTAAGCGCCAAGCGCTAAGCGCCTTCTAGCTGCTTGCCCTTACTTGACTTACAGCTCCGATCCGTAGACATTTCTGCCACAATCTGTAAAGCGCCGGGTTCGCCCGGCCACCCACCGGCCTCGGATTCAATGAGAGCTTGTGGTGTCCCTGAGAAGACCGACCTCGCGCAGCGTGCGCGCGGTCTGGTTTTTTGCGCGGACACCCGGTGGGGTCCGCGTTTTTTGTTTTCTCTTTCGGAGGAACTCGCCCCATTCAGGAGCAAACCAAACGGATCCGTGTCAATCGTCAGATTCGGATCAGTCCCCTGCGCGTCATTGCGGCCGATGGCGGACAGCTGGGGATCATGGAGCTCGAAGCTGCACTCCAGGCCGCCGAAGTTGCCGGTCTCGACCTGGTCGAAGTCGCCCCGCTCGCTCGTCCGCCCGTGGTCCGGATCATGGACTTCGGAAAATTCAAGTTCGAGCAGGCAAAGATGGCGCGGCAGGCGCGCAAGAAGCAGCACGTCATCCATCTGAAAGAGGTGAAGTTCCGGCCGAACATCGATGAGCACGACTTCCTCACGAAGACGCGCCACGCGAGACGGTTTCTGGAAGAGGGCAACAAGGTGAAGGTCACGCTGATGTTCCGGGGACGGCAGATCACACACCCCGAGCTCGGACACCAGGTGGTAGCGCGCGTTGCCGAGACGCTCGCCGATGTCGCAAAGATCGAAACCTCGGCGAAACTCGAAGGCAAACAACTCACGATGATCCTCACGCCCAAATGAGAGCGTGACCATATGCCGAAAAAGAAACGACACAGTGGAGCCTCGAAGCGCTTCTCCCTGACGGGAAAGGGGAAAGTGCGCAGGCTCAAGGCCTACAAGAGCCACATCCTCACCAAGAAGGACGCCAAGCGGAAGCGCAACCTGCGTCGGCCGCACATGGTCGAGACGCCGGGCGAGGCGAAGTTCATCAAACGTCTTCTCGAGGCGTAAGGAGCCCACATGCCACGAGTCAAAAACACTCCGGCCCGCATCAAGCGGCGCAAGCAAATTCTGAAGGCCGCGCGCGGCGCATTCGGCGCGCGCAGCAAGCTCTGGCGTCCGGCCAAGGAAACGGTCGAGCGCGGCTGGCGCTACGCGTATCGCGACCGCAAGAACAAGAAGCGCGACTTCCGCCGGCTCTGGATCACGCGCATCAATGCCGGTGCGCACTTGGGCGATCTGAACTACAGCACGTTCATGAACGGCCTCAAGAAGGCCGGCATCGAAGTCAACCGGAAGGTGCTGGCGGATATCGCCGTGCACGATCCGGAAGCGTTTGCGCAATTGGTGGATCAGGCGAAAGCAGCGCTGGCGTAACGGCTAAAGGGTCAAAGGGCCAAAGGGCCAAAGGGCCGAAGGAGCGATCCTTTCGACACTTTGGCCCTTCGGCCCTTCGGCCCTTCGCCCCTGTCACGGCGTATTTTCCGCAATGAGTTCTATTGAAGCTTTCCTCGCGCGCGCCGACGAGCTCGAGCGTTCCGCTGCCGCGGCATTCGACGCCGCAGCGGACGCCGCAGCGTTGACCGACGCACGCAACAGGTTCCTCGGACGCACGAACAGCGAGCGAGCGGGTCTCAAGGACGCGCTTGGCTCGTTGCCGGGCCCCGACAAACCGGCGGCGGGCCGGCGCTACAACGAGTTGCAGCAGCGCCTCGACGCGCTGTTCGAAATCGCCGAAGCTCGCGTTGCCGCGGCCTCACGCACGATCAGCGACACGCTCGATCGCACGATGCCCGCGCGCGCCACGTGGCAGGGCAGCGTGCACCCGGTCATTCAGGTGATCAACGAAATCGCGGACATTTTCCGCGAGCTCGGGTTCACGATTGCGCTCGGTCCCGAGGTCGAGCACGAGTGGTACAACTTCGGCGCGCTGAATTTCCCCGCGGACCATCCGGCGATGGACCTGCACGACACGCTGTATGTGAACAGGCCCGGCCTGCTGATGCGCACGCACACGTCACCGGTGCAGATGCGGACACTGCAGCGGTACGCGCCGCCGGTTCGGGTGCTCGCGCCCGGCAACGTGTACCGCCGCGATTTCTTCGACGCCACACACGCGCCGATGTTCACGCAGCTCGAAGGTCTTGCGATCGATGAAGGCGTGTCGTTCGCCGATCTCAAGGCGACATTGATGCATTTCGTGAAACGGTTCTATGGCCCCGGCGTGCCCGTGCGGTTCGGCCCGTCGTACTTCCCGTTCACGGAACCGTCTGCGCAAATGGATGTGCAGGTCGACCTCAACGACGGGCGCGGCAAACGCTGGATGGAGATCATGGGCTGTGGACTGGTCCATCCTGCCGTTCTCGAGAGTGCTGGCGTCGACAGCGAGAGATACTCAGGCTGGGCATTCGGCATGGGACCGGCGCGCATCGCGATGTCGCGTCACGTGATTCCGGATATCCGCCTGTTCTACGATTCGGACGTTCGGTTCCTGGAGCAGTTCCGCTGATGCGCGCTTCACATTCATGGCTGCGTGGCTTCGTGCCGCACACGCTCGCGCCGGCCGAGGTGGAGCGCCTCTTCTCCAGGCACGTCGCCACCGTCGACGCGGCGGAGCCGCTGCGCGCCGATCTCGCGCCCTTCGTCATTGCGCGCGTCGTCGAAGCCGGGCCGCATCCGGACAGTGACCATCTGTGGGTGACCAAAGTCGACGACGGCTCGGGCACGCTTCTCGACGTCGTGTGCGGCGCGCCCGTTGTCACCGTCGGCACACTCTATCCGTTCGCCCGCACCGGCACACGCATGCCCAGCGGGATCACCATCGAACGGCGCAAGATTCGCGGAGAACTGTCGAACGGGATGCTGTGCTCGGCCCGTGAGCTTGGCCTCGGCGAAGATCATTCTGGGATCATGGCGCTCGACATCGACGTGCCGCCGGGCACGCGGTTTCTCGATGCGGTCCCCGTGGGTGATGTCGCCTACGAGATCGACGTGTTGCCGAATCGCCCCGACTTGCTGTCGCACATCGGCCTCGCGCGTGAGCTCTCGGCGTTGACGGGAATCGCGGCGGTCGTCCCGCCGGAGCTCGGCGATGTACCGTCATCCGTAAACCTCGGCAGCGCGCGGGCTGAGGGCACGGTCGGGGGCGTGACCGTGCGGATCGATGATCCGGCGTGCGCGCGGTACGCGGCCGTTGTCATTCGCGGGATTCGGGTCGGGCCGAGCCCCGACTGGTTGCGCGACCGGTTGCAGTCGATCGGGCTCCGGTCCATCTCGAACGTCGTCGACGTGACGAATTACTTCCTGCACGGATTCGGTCAGCCGATGCACGCGTTCGATCTCGCGAAGCTCGGCGGCAACGCGGTCGTCGTGCGGAAAGCGAAACCTGGAGAAAAGCTCACGACGCTCGACGGTGTCGACCGCACGCTCACCGGCGACATGCTCGTGATTGCCGACGCGCAGAACGCGACGGGCATCGCCGGTGTGATCGGCGGCCGCGCGTCGGAAGTCACGGACGCGACGACGGACGTGCTGCTCGAGGTGGCGTCGTTCGACGCGCGGAGCGTGCGAAAAACGCGCCGCGCGCTCGGCATCAACACCGATGCGAGTCATCGTTTCGAACGCGGCGTGGATCCATCGGCGCCGTCGGATACCGCGGTCCTCGCCGCGGAGCTTATCGCGCGCCTGGGAGGGGGCCGCGTGGAAGGGGCGCTGCTCGTGGGTGACGCGCCCGCACCGCGCGGGACGATTGCGCTCCGGCCATCGCGCACGTCAAAACTGCTCGGCATCGGTGTCGACGCCGCGACGATTACGGCGAAGCTGTCGTCGATCGGCTTTCAGGTCCGGACGAACGGGAGCGACGAGCTCGCGGTCACCGCGCCATCCTGGCGGCACGATGTTTCGCGTGACGTCGATCTCATCGAAGACATCGCACGTCTCGTCGGATTCGACGCGCTCTCCGATGCGCTGTCGCCGTTCCGTCCGAGCGCGGTGCCCGATGCGCCCCTTCACATGACCAGCACGCGCGTCCGCGCCGCGCTCGTGGCGGCGGGATTCGCCGAAGTGCAGCCGCTCCCGTTCGTGCGTGGCGACGACGCGACGCACGTGCGGGTGACGAATCCGCTCGCGGAAGACGAGCCTCATCTGCGCACGCAGATTCTCGAGACCCTCGCGCGCCGGGCGGAGTACAATCTCGCGCGCCGCGAAGGGAATCTTCGCCTGTTCGAAATCGGATCTGCGTTCAGGGCCGTGCCGGGTTCGGTCGAAGAGGAGCGGCGCGTCGGTGTGCTCCTCATGGGCGCGCGGCGCCCGGTGCACTTCTCGGAATCGTCGCCGCCGGTGTTCGACGCGTGGGACGCCAAGGATGTCGCCGCGCGCATCGCCGGCGTCGCGTTCGGCCCGGCGGCATTTGCCCTCGTGCCGGCGGAGTCGCCGCTCCTCTGGCGCGTGGAAGCCGGCGGGAGACCGGTTGGTACCGTCGGCATGGTGACGCTCGACGCGCCGCCGTGGGCGGCGCCGGCGTTCGGCGTCGAGATCACGCTGGGCGCGCTGCCGGTCGCGCCGGTCGCGCCACCGAACACTCATGCATATCAGGAGACCGGTTCTGCAGCGCAGCCAGGCGCGCACCGGTACCGCGTGCTCGCCGTAACCCCGGCGGCGGAGTTCGATCTCGCGTTTCTCGTTCCGGACACGCTTCCGGCCGAGCGCATCGGCGAGACCCTTCGGTCCACGGGCGGCGAGTTGCTGGAAAGCGTCGTGCTGTTCGACGAGTTTCGTGGCCAGGGCGTTCCGCCGGGACAGCGAAGTCTCGCCTGGCGATTGACCTTCCGGCATCCAGAGCGCACTCTGAACGAGAAGGAAATTGCTGGACGCCGTCAGAAACTCATCGCCACGGTGGAGAAGGAGCACGGTGTCGTCGCCCGAACCAATTGAACCAGCCGAGCCGGCCGAACCGGTTGACGCGGTGGCGTTCCAGGAGCTCGCTCAGCTCGTGCGGTCGCTGGGCGAGGAGCTGGCGCGTTTCCGCAAACGCGCGCAGCAGGCGGAAGCGCGCCTCAAGCGGTTGGAAGTTTCAGGCGAACCCGGTGACCTCTTCAGCGGCGACCGGATCGCGGAGCTGGAATCGGAAAATCGCGCGCTGCGGTCGCGCATCGAGTCTGCGGCGGCGCGCACGCGCACGATGATCGAGCGCGTCCGGTTTCTTCGTCAACAGTCAGCGGCCAACGGCTCATGACGCCCAAGCATTCGGTCCGCGTGCAGATCTATGGCGAGGAATACGCCATCCGCACCGACGCGGACCCCGAGCACACGCGTGCCGTCGCCGCGTATGTCGACAGTGCCATCCGCACAGTCGTCGACGGGGGCGGGGTGACCGAACCGCACAAGGCGGCCATTCTCGCGGCACTCCAGATCACCGACGAACTGTTCCAGGCACGCGCCTCGGACGAGGACACGGCCGACAAGATCCGATTGCTGTCGAGCGAGCTCCGGCGATGGCTCCCGCCAGCCAAGCGAGACACGGGGAGCTTTGAGAAAGTGGAATAGAGAAAAGGGAAAAGGGAAAAGGGACAAAGAAGGGAGGGAAATGGACGAGGGATATGGGGCGAGGACGAAACCGCGTCCTTCTCGTTCCTGAGTGCTCGTCCTTTTCCCTCCGTTCTTTAGTCTCTTTTCCCTTTTCCCTTTTCCCTTTGCCCGTTGGGGGGCTTCGCTTTAGCTTTGTCGCAATCGCAGCGAGCCCCAAGTACCGGGACTGACAGGCTTTAGCTCGCGCTGAACGACCCAATCGTCCGATTCGTCGGGCGTGCTGGAGATAAATAATGGAACCGATCGTCCTCTACGCCGTCGTCGCGTTTGCTGTTGTCGTGCTCGCGCCCGCGGCGTTTTTCATTGGTACGCGTCGTGGTGTCAGGAAGGAACAGACCACGCGCGAAAATGCTCGTGAGACCGCCGAGCAGATGGGCAAGCGGATCGTCTCCGATGCCGAACGCGACGCCGACGCGCTGAAAAAGGGTGCCTTGCTGAGCGGCAAGGAGGAGCTCATGAAGCTCCGCGAAGGCTTCGAACAGGAAGCCCGCCGCCGCCGGGAGGAGCTCGAGCGTGATGAAAAACGGTACCAGGAGCGGGAGACCGCACTGGACCGCAAGTTCGACGTCCTCGAAGTCCGTGACAAGGATATCGGGAAGCGCGCCAACGATCTCGGCCGCCGCGAGAAGCAGATCGAGGAACAGCAGGTCGACCTCAACCGGATCCTCGGCGAGGAAAAACGGCGCCTCGAGCAGCTCGCCGGCATGACGGCAGCCGACGCCAAAGCCGAGCTCATGCGTCGCATCGAGGACGAGGCGACTGCGGACGCGGCCAACAGGCTTCGCGAGATACGTGAGACGGCCAAACGGAACGCCGACCGTGAGGCGAGGAAGATCATCAGCCTCGCCGTTCAGCGGATCGCCGCCGAGCACACGGCCGAGATCACGAACGCGGCGGTGGCGCTCCCGAGCGATGAAATGAAGGGCCGGATCATCGGCCGCGAAGGACGGAATATTCGCGCGTTCGAGCTTGCGACCGGCGTTGACGTCATCATCGACGACACACCGGACACGGTGGTGGTGTCGTGCTTCGATCCGGTGCGCAGAGAAGTCGCGCGGCTCGCGCTCGAGAAACTCGTCGCCGACGGACGCATTCATCCGGGGCGCATCGAGGAAGTGGTCACGAAGTCACAGCGCGAAGTCGATGCGACGATTCAGGAGGCCGGCGAGCAGGCCGCGTATGAAGCCGGCGTCCATGGACTGCACTCCGACGTCATCAGGCTCGTCGGCCGCATGAAATACCGCACGAGTTACGGCCAGAACATCCTGCAGCACTCGAAGGAAGTGGCGTGGCTTGCGGGGATCATGGCGACGGAGCTCGGGCTCGACGCCGTCATGACACGGCGCGCGGCGCTGTTGCACGACATCGGCAAAGTGCTCACGCACGAGCACGAAGGCACGCACGTGCAGCTTGGCGTCGAAGTCGCGACCAAATACGGCGAGCATCCGCTGGTCGTGAACGCGATTGCCGCGCACCACGACGACGTCCCGCACGAGAGCGAGATCTCCGTGCTGGTTCAGGCTGCCGACGCGATCTCCGGTTCGCGGCCGGGCGCGCGGCGCGAGGCGTTCGAGACCTACGTCAAGCGGCTCGAGGGTATCGAGAAGATCGCCGCGAGCTACAAGGGCGTGGATCGCGTGTTTGCGATTCAGGCGGGACGCGAAGTGCGCGTGATCGTGAATCCGGAAATCGTCGACGATCCACGCATGATCACGCTCGCCGACGAAATCGCGCGGCGCATCGAGACGGAGCTCCAGTACCCCGGACAGATTCGCGTCGTGATGATCCGCGAGACGCGCGCGGTCGACGTTGCCCGCTGAGATCATCGACGGCACCGCGATTGCGGCGAAGATCCGCGCCGGCGTTGCGGCCGACGTCACGGCACTCCGCGCGCGCGGCGTCACGCCGGGGCTGAGTGTCGTCCTGATTGGCGACGACCCCGCGAGCGCCGTCTACGTCGGGGCGAAGGAGAAGGCGAGCCGCGAGGCGGGGATGGCGGGGGAAACCATCCGGCTGCCGGCGTCCACGACACAGGCCGAGCTCGACGCGCTGATCGACAGACTGAATGCGGATCCGCACGTGCACGGCATCCTCGTGCAGTCTCCGCTTCCCAAACACCTCGATGCGCAGTCGGTCATTCGCCGGATCGTACCGGAGAAGGACGTCGACGGATTTCACCCGGTGAATGTCGGCAAGGTGCTGATCGGCGAGGAGGATGGGTTCGCGCCTTGCACGCCCGCGGGCGTGATGGTCCTGCTCCAGGAAGCAGGCGTCGAGCTCCGCGGTGCCAACGCGGTGGTCGTCGGAAGAAGCACCATCGTCGGAAAGCCGATGGCCGCGTTGCTCGTGCAGCCTGGCATCGACGCAACGGTCACCATCTGCCACAGTCGCACGCGGGATCTCGCCGATCATCTCGGGCGGGCTGACGTCGTGATCGCGGCGATCGGGAAACCCGAAGCCATCAAGGGCGCGTGGATCAAGCCTGGAGCGACGGTGATCGACGTGGGCGTGAACCGGATTCCCGACGCCACGAAGAAGAGCGGGACGCGGCTCGTTGGCGATGTCGAGTTTGGCGCGGCGCGCGAGCGCGCGGCGCGGATTACGCCCGTGCCCGGCGGGGTCGGTCCAATGACGATCGCGATGCTGCTCAAGAACACGGTGCGCGCAGCGACCCAAACTGCGAAGCAGGCCGCGAGGGCGTAGTGAGCCCGCGGGTGGCGGAGCCTGGCGAGTCGGCCGAAACGGCGATTTCGGTGTCCGTGCTCGCGGAGTCGGTGAAGTCGATCGTGGAAGGCAGCGTGCCTCCGGTCTGGATTCGCGGCGAGGTCACCGGATTCAAGAAATACCGGAGCGGGCATTGGTACTTTGCGCTTCGCGACGGCAATGCGCAGATCAGCTGCATGGTGTGGGCGAGTGACACTGCGCGCATTCCCGCGGCCCCGGACGAGGGCATGCAGGTGACGGCGTACGGCCGGCTCGGCGTCTATGCCGCACGAACGGAAATTCGCTTTTCGATTCTTCGCCTCGCAGCGTCGGGCGACGGGCTCTGGCGGAAGGCGTTTGAAGAAGCGCGCGCAAAACTCGATGCGGACGGGCTGCTCGATCCAGCGCGAAAGCGACCGCTCCCGCGCTATCCGCGAACGATTGCCGTGATCACGTCCACGGAGGGCGCCGCGCTGCACGATATCGTGTCAGTGGCGCGTCGCCGCGATCCGACGATCTGCGTCGTGGTCATTCCCGCGGCCGTGCAGGGGGAGACAGCGCCCAAGGAGCTCGTGCGCGCGCTGCGGCGCGCGTCGCACTGGGACGGCGCGGATCTTGTGATCATCGGCCGCGGCGGCGGATCGCGCGAAGACTTGTGGGCGTTCAACGATGAGCGCGTCGCGCGCGCGGTCGCCATGTGCCGGACGCCCACGATCTCCGCCGTCGGACACGAAGTGGATGTGTCGCTCACCGACCTCGTCGCGGATCTCCGCGCCGCAACGCCCTCCGCGGCCGCCGAGACCGCCGTGCCGGAGCGCGCAAAGGTTGTGCACGATCTGGAGCGGATGGGCAGCCGTTTGCGCGGCGCCCTGTCGCTTCGGGCCGAGCGTGCGCGGAGCGATCTCGCGCGCGCGTCACGCGACCTCGCGGTGCGCGCGCGACGAGCGGTCGAGCTCCGGCGTTCGTGGCTGGCGGCGTCGGCTGCCACCATTGACGCGCTCAGTCCACTCCGGACGCTCGAGCGTGGGTACGTCGTCGCGCGTGACGCCGACGGCCGGACGCTGAGTCGTGTGCGAGATTTCGTCGTCGGGGAAGAATTCGGGATCGTTGCGCACGATGGGAGTGTGCGCGCGCGGACGGTGGACGTGAAGCCGGAGGCGACATGAGCTTCGAAGAGGACCTCGCCCGTCTCGACGCGATCGCGCGCGCGCTGGAGAACGACCGGCTGCCATTGGATGAAGCGATGAAGCTGTTCGAGGAAGGTGTGGCGCGATTGCGCGCGGCGACGGCGGCGCTGGAAGCAGCCGAAGGGCGTGTTGGCCAGCTCGTGAAGCAGGCCGACGGCACGTTCACCGTCCGGGATCTCCAGCGTTGACCACCGCGTCGGTCGGTGAGTTTCAGAGTGAGCGGGCGCTGATTGCCGGCGCGCTGTTGGGCGAGGTGCCACGGTACGTGGAGTTGTTGCACGCGCGCCTCGCGGAGGCGATTCGGTATGCGCTTGCTGGGGAAGGGAAGCGGCTGCGCGGGATTCTGTTTCTCGCGTCCTATCGTGCGGCGGGGGGGAGTGCCGACGCGTCGCTGCTCGCGGCCGCAATCGAAATCGTGCACGCGTACTCCCTCGTGCACGACGATCTGCCGTGCATGGACGACGACGCGATGCGCCGCGGCCGGCCGGCGCTGCATGCGGCCTACGACGTCAGAACCGCGACGGCCGCCGGACTTGCGATGGTCCCGCTCGCGGCGCGCGTCGCGTTCGACGGCGCTCGCGCGGTGGGGCTGGATGACACGGAGAGTGCGTCGGTGGTTCGCGAACTGATGCACGCATCGGGCGCAGCGGGGATGGTGGGCGGGCAGCTGCTCGATTTATCCGCGGAAGGACGGGAGCTCACGCTCGGCGAAATGGAGCACGTGCACTCCCTCAAGACCGGCGCCTTGATCACGGCGTCCGCGCGGCTCGGAGGGTTGGCCGCGCGCGCAAATCCCGCTGCGCTTGGAGCGCTCGAGGCGTATGGAAGGGCGGTGGGGCTCGCGTTTCAGATCGCGGACGATGTACTCGACGTGACGTCGACGACGGATCTGCTTGGGAAGACGGCGGGAAAAGATCTCGTGTTCAAGAAGAGCACCTATCCCGCGCTCCTCGGCGTCGACGGTGCCATGTCGCGGGCAAACGACCTGGTCAGCAGCGCGTGCGATGGGCTTCAGTCTGCAGGTTTGCTGACGCCGGCGCTGGAGAGCATTGCGCAGTTTGCGATAAGACGCAAAAACTGACATGGGAGATGGGAGAGGGGAGATGGGAGATGTAACTGCCATGGGAGATGGAGCATGTAAGGAGAGGGTATTTACATGTTGTCCTTGGCCGTCTTTACGATCTTGGTGAAGATCGCGATGAGCTCGTCGCACTCGCGGCGCAGTTGATTTAACTCCTCAGTCACGGGGCCGAGCGCTGCGGCCGCTCCCAGCCACGTTGCGGTTTCGTTCAGCTCCTTCAGGCAGATCTGCACCTTGTGCACGAAGTCGCGCTTCGATTCCGCGCTTTGTGCTTCGCTGTAGTTCGACGCCGGCGACATGCACGAATCGCGCAGCTGCCATGCGATGCTTTTGCCGGTGAATGTGCGTGACAGCTTGCTGGCGTATTTCGTCGTGGCAACGCCGAAGTTCAGGAGTCGCTTGTGGAGCTCACGGGCTTTCGGGTTCATGGGGCGGCGGCCAGGGAGCTA
>DASRAP010000132.1:0-19925 GCA_035638155.1 Gemmatimonadaceae bacterium
CAACGGGCAACGGGCAACGGGCGACGGGCAACGGGCAACGGGGGGCGTTCTTTCGCTCACGCGTGCGCTCCTTTGGTGATGCACCTTTGGCGCCACCGCTCATGTTGTGCCATGCTTGCCGCCATTCACTCGGCCGCGTTCCTCGGCATCGACGCGTACGACGTCACTGTCGAGGTCGATGTCGCCAACGGGCTGCCGTCGTTCACCATCGTCGGACTCGCATCCGGTGCCGTGAAGGAGAGTCGCGAGCGCGTCATTGCGGCGCTCGGCAACTCGGGACTTGCAACGCCGCCGAGGAAGTCGACGATCAATCTGTCGCCGGCGGACAGGACGAAAACCGGCAGCGCGTTCGATTTGCCGATTGCGCTGGCGCTGCTCGCCGCGCACGGCGCGCTGAACGCATCGGATCTCGACGACATCGTGTTCATCGGCGAGCTCGGGCTCGACGGCTCGCTGCGGCCCGTGCGTGGCGTGCTGCCGATCGCGCGCCATCTTGCGCGCGGGGCTCGCAGCGGCCGCGCGCGACGACTGGTCGTGCCGGCGGCGAACGCCGCTGAGGCTGCGCTCGTGTCGTCGCTGAGTCTCAGTGCGGCCACGAACCTGGCCGAGCTCGTGCGCGCGCTGCGCGGCGGCCGTCTTCCGGACGCGGACGCGACGCCGAACGCTCCGCCCGCGGAAGCATACGATGACTTCCGTGATGTGGTGGGCCAGCCGCGCGCCGCGCGCGCACTCGAGATTGCCGCGGCGGGCGGGCATAACGTGTTGCTCCTCGGTCCGCCAGGAACGGGCAAGACGATGCTGGCGCGCCGCCTCCCGTCCATTCTTCCGCCGCTCACCGAGGATGAAGCGCTGGATGTCGTCGCCCTCCATTCGGTCGCCGGACTTGTCGATCCCAGTCGTCCGCTTCCCACGCGCCGTCCGCTGCGCGCGCCGCACCACACCATTTCGCAGGCGGGGCTCATTGGCGGCGGCGCCGGCCCGCGCCCCGGAGAAGTGAGCCTCGCGCACCACGGCGTACTCTTTCTCGACGAGCTCCTCGAGCTCCCCAGGTACGTGCTCGACGCCATGCGCCAGCCGCTCGAAGACGGTCGCGTGGTGATCGCGCGCGCCGGAGGCGCCGTGTGCTTTCCAGCGCGATTCACGCTCGTTGCCGCGGCGAATCCCTGCCCATGCGGGAGACTCGGGGCGGCGTCGGGAACACCGTGTTCATGCTCAGCGAGTGATGTTGCGCGGTATCGTGCGCGACTCTCCGGACCGCTCGCTGATCGCATCGACCTGCATGTCGGCGTGCGGGCGGTGGCGACCGACGCGCTTGCGTCGGGGCAACGCGGCGAGTCATCGGCTCCCATTCATGCGCGCGTCATGGGCGCACGAGCACGACAAGCGGCGCGATTCCGGGCCGTCAAGGGGATCGCGTGCAATGCGCACGCCCCCGCGCGGACACTGCTCGACGCGCACGAGAGTGTGCCCGTGCTCACCGAGCTTGCGCGGATCAGCGCACAAACCGCGCTGTCCGCGCGCGGATTCGACCGCGTTATCCGTGTGGCACGCACGATTGCCGACCTCGCCGATCGCGATGCAGTGACGGTGGACGATGTACGCGAAGCGGTGCGGTATCGCGCGGCGTTCTAGTCTTGCGGCGTGCATTGCCGCGCGCGATTTTTCGTCCCGTGCAAGCCACACGCGCTCGGTGGAAGCAGGGGCACGGGTTCGCGCTCGTTCGTCATGCGCTGCTCCTGAGCGCAGCCGTCGTCGTGACGGCGACGTGCGGAGACAATTCCATCGTTGGCAGCCGCGCCGGCGTGCACCGCAGCCGGCCGATCGCGCTCTCTCCCGTTTTTTCCGGCAACCTGGCGCTCGTCGGGCAGAGTGGTGTGGCGTTCAACCGCGTTCGCGTGATCGTCGAGCGGGCGAACCACACCATCGCGTTCGACAAGATCTTCGAGTTTCCGGCGAACGCCGACGAGCTCCCGCTCTCACTCGACATTCCGCTCTCCGATAACTCGGGCGCCGATGGCGAGGCGATGACGCTGACGATGCAGTACCTCGACGACGCGAATACGGTCGTCTTCGTTGGTGGTCCGATCAATGTGCAGGTGGTTCCCGCGAATTCCAGCACGGAACCGCCGCCTCCCGTTGAAGTGCCGATTCACTACACGGGCCCCGGCGCGAACGCCGCAAAAGTCGTCCTTCAGCCCAAAACGACGACGCTGTTCGCGGGGAATCCCATCACGCTCACCGCTCTTGCCTTCGACGCGGACGGTGCGCAACTCGCGGGCACACCGATCGTGTTCACGGTTGCCGACGAGACGGTGCTGCAACTGAGCTCGAACGGGCATGGCGCGGCGCAATCGAAGCGCGGAACGACTGCGGTGATCGCGCACCTGCTCACCGGACCCGCAGATACTGGAAGCGTCACCGTCATTCTCGGTCCCAGCGCAATTGCGCCCGCTGGTGGAAACACACAGAGCGGAACGGTTGGCTCCGCGCTCGGTCAGCCCGTCGCGGTGGTTGTCACAGCATCGGACAACCTGCCGGTACCGGACGCCACGGTCACGTTCACGGCGTCGGGAGGCGGAGCGGCGGGGACAGCGGTCGTGCAAACCGACGCGACCGGACGTGCGCAGACCACATGGAAGCTCGGCACGGTCTCCGGCGCCCAAACCATGACTGCGACGGTGGCAGGGCTCACCACGACGAGCGCTGTGTTCACCGCCACCGCTGTTCCGGCTGCACCTGCGACATTGGCATTCACGCAACAGGTGACCGGGTCCGTCGCAGCGGGGACGACTGTGACGGTCACCGTGACGGCCAAGGATGCATTCGGCAACGTCGCGACCCAGTTCAACGGTCCCGTGACGCTGGCGTTGTCGGGCGGAGCTTCGGGTGCCGTGCTCTCCGGCACGCTCACGGCGAACGCCGTGGCCGGGGTCGCGACGTTCACCGGGCTGATCATCAATGCCGCGGGCACCGGTTACGCAATCGCGGCGACGAATCCATCCGTCGGCACGACGACGTCGACCACGTTTGCCGTGACGCCGGGGCCGGCCGCGAAGGTCGTGTTCACCGCGAATGCCGCGAATGTGGTGGCAGGGCAGCCGATGTCGCCGCTCACCGTCAGTGTGCGCGACGCATCAGACAACGTCGTGACGACGTTTGCCGGCGCGCTCACGATTGCAATCGGAAACAACCCCGGTGGATCGACGCTCTCGGGCACGGCGACTGCGACGGCCTCCGGCGGAACGGCGACCTTCACAGGCCTCAGTCTCAACAAGACGGGTGCCGGCTATACCCTCGTCGTGAGTGGCGCGGCGCTCACCAGCGCAACGAGCGCTGCGTTTGCGGTGACGCCGGGCGCACCCGCATCGCTCGTGGTCACGAGCGGCGACAATCAGTCGGGGCCGGCGACGACCACGCTGCCCCTGCCGGTGACGGCCCGCGTCACCGACGCGCTTGGCAACGTGATTCCGGGAGTTGCGGTCGTGGGAACGGTGACCGCCGGCGGGGGATCCGTCGGGCGCGGAAACACCACGACGGACGCGTCCGGATTTGCACTGTTTGATTGGACGCTCGGCGCTAACCCCGGAGCGAATCAGTTAACGATCACCGCGGGGAGTCTCACGGCCCTTGCGAACGCCACGGCAACCGCAGCGCCCAACACCGCGAGCAAGCTCGTCGTGACCGGCCAGCCCGCCGGCGGGACGGCAGGCGCCGGCATCGGCACGGTCACCGTGCAGGCGCAAACGAGCACCAACGCGCTGGCGACGGGATTCACCGGCAACGTGACGATCTCGATCGGCGCGAATCCCGGTGGCTCGACGTTGTCCGGAACGGTTACGGTCGCCGCCGTCGCCGGTGTCGCGACGTTCACGAACCTCTCGCTCAACAAAACGGGGACCGGCTATACGCTCGTGGCGAGCTCCAACCCGCTCACGCAGGGCACGAGCGCAACGTTCGCGATCACGCCGGGGCCGGTGGCGTCGGCCGCGTTCACGGTGCATCCGCCGAATGGGTTCGTGAACACACCGCTCAGTCCCGCGCCACAAGTCACCGTCTTTGATTCGCTCGGAAACATCGCGACGAATTACACTGGGCTGGTGAGCGTGTCGCTCGCGGCGAATCCGGGCGACGCAAGTCTCACGGGAACGACGAGTGTCGGCGCCATCAACGGCGTGGCGACCTTCGCCAACATCCAGGTCTCGCAAATCGCGTCGGGCTACACGCTGCAGGCGAACGCCGGTCCCGTGGCGTTCAGCAATGCGTTCGACATCACATCGCCCATCAATTCGTGGACGAATGCGAGTGGGGGGAACTGGTCGACGGCGGCGAGCTGGAGTCTCGGCCACGTGCCGACGGCGACGGAAGACGTGCGCATCGTCGCGGCGGGCTCGTACACGGTCCTGCTCGACGTCGACGCCACCATGGCCACGCTGCAACTCGGCGGCCCCAGTGGAACGCAGACGCTCAACACGTCGGACTTCATCCTCTCGACGTCGACTGCGGCCACGATCAACGCCAACGGTGTGCTGCTCGTGGCCGCCGGCGGCATCGTAAACGGTGGGGGTACGCTGTCGAACGCGGGCACGCTGACGCTGAACGGCGGAACGATCAGCAATCCCCTGAACAATCAGGGTCTGCTGAACGCGTCGGGCACCAGTGCGCTGAATGCCGGTTTCACGACCAACGCCGGGTCGACGCTGCGGATAGGCCAGATCGACGGGTCCGCATCTGTCGCACAGCTGACGGTGGCCGCCGGCTTCACGAACAGCGGTGCGATCGAGCTGACGACGCAGTTTCCGCAGGCCTATGCCGCGCGGCTTGTGATCACGTCGGGGGCGGTGGTGAACGCCGTCGGGGCCACGATCAGTTCGTTGCCGGGCCAGACGGCAGGCGGAGCGCGCCAATTCACGGCCCGGCTCATCAACCTGGGAACGGTCACGGTATCCACACCGCTCACGCTCGACGCCGCGAACGAGCTGCACGGCAACAGCGGCACGATTGACGCGACGGCCGCGAACATCACCATCACCGGGAACAGCTCGCTCGTCAACTCGGGGACGATCACCGTCGGCAACACCTTCACGATCAGCGGCGGATCACTGACGCATCAGACAGGCGCCACGCTGAGCGGCGCGGGTACGCTTGCACTCGTGAACACCACCGCCACCTTCACGCCGACGCCCGCGATCAACGCCATCACGTGCACGAATTCCACGATGGCCATGTCCTCGCCGATCACGACGGCGTCAACCGGCCTCACGTTCAGCAGCTGCACCGTGAACGGTGGGCCGACGATCACGAACGCGGCCGGCAAGACGATCAACACCCAGGGCACGATCTTCAATTCGCCGGTCGACAACGCGGGCGCGATCGTCGCGTCGGCCACCAACAGCTTCGGCGCATACACGTCACAACCGGGCTCCATGCTCCGGATCGGCCAGGTGGACGGCAGTACGTCGCTGGCACAGACGACGATCTCCAGCGGCTTCACCAATAACGGCACGATCGACCTCACCACGAGCTTCGCGCAGGCGTACAGCGCACAGCTCACCGTCTCGTCCGGTATCCTCGTGAATTCGTCGAGTGGAACCATCGAAGCGACGCCCGGAGCGCTTGCGGGGGGCAGCCGCACGCTGGTGGCGACGCTGCAGAACGCCGGCCTCGTGGCGGCGGCCACGAACTTCACGATCAACGGCGTCGGCGCCGCGCACATCAACACAGGCACGTTCCAGCTCGCGAGCGGCAACATCACGGTCAACCAGTCGGGCGTGTCGCCGTCCTTTACCAACAGCACCGGCCTCATTCTCATCTCCGCCGGACAGACGTTCACGGTGAGCGGCGGGACCTTCACGCACGGCGCGAGCGGCAGCCTGGTCGGCCCGGGAACTGTGAGCATCGTGAACGGCTCGGCGACCTTCACCGGTGCGCACAGCATCAGCAACATCGCGGCGTCGAACGCGAGCCTGTCGTTCGCGCAGGCGCAGACGACACAGACGACGACCTATTCGTTCGTCAGCTCGACGGTGAGCGGCGCCGGCGCATTCACCAACGCGGCCGGCCAGACGATGGCGATCAACTCGAGCATCATCACCAACGCGTTCACAAACAACGGCACACTGACATCGACCGGTTCGAGCCAGCTGGGCGGCGCCCTCACGACCGGGGCAGGGTCCACGATCAGGATCGGCCAGACTGACGGGAGCCAGAGTACCGCACTGCTCACGGTCGCAAGCGGGTTCACGAACAACGGCACGATCGAGCTCACCACGAGCTTCGCGCAGGCCTACAGCGCACAACTCACGCTGTCGACCGGCACGCTGGTCAATTCGTCGACGGGAACGATCAGCACGACCGACGGCCTGCTCGCGGGCGGAAGCCGCACAATTGCCGGTAACGTGAATAATCAGGGCGTAATCACGGTCGGGCCGGGAACCGCAGGCCAGCTGCAGATCCAGGGCAACTTCACGAACACCGGGACGGTCAACCTCGAGCTCGGCGGCGTTACCGCCGGCACGCAATACGACCGGATCTCCGTCGTGGGGAATGCGACGCTGGGCGGCACGCTCAACGTCACGCTCATCAACTCGTTCACGCCGGCGTCCAGCTCCAATTTCGTCGTGCTCACCACGACGGGCGCCGTGAGCGGCACGTTCGCGACAACGAATCTGCCGGCCAGCATCACCTCTCCCCCGACGTACAACGCGGCGAACGTGACCCTGATCGCCCCGTAGGGAACATTCGAATAACCGAACAAGTCAAACACACGAACGAACGATCGTTCGCATGTTCGCATGTTCGCATGTTTCCGGAGTTTTTCATGGCCAACGTCAGGCGCACCCGAGATCCGCGCGCGAGCGAAATCAACCGGAACGTCGAGGAGGTTACCGCGAAGCTGCGGACGCGAGGCGTGTCCGTTTTCGAATCGGACTCCACGCGTGACATCGTGAATCTCCTCGAGGCAGTGGAAGAGTTCGAGCACGCGGTCGAAGCCGCGGGCGGCGATCTCATGATGGACGAGCCCCCTGCCGGCACCGTGGCGCAACCCGATCATCCGGGGTTTGCCATACCACAGCGACGTGACGGAGAGAGCGTCGAAGAGTTCGCGGGGCGGCTGGCGGACGTTGCCGAGCGCCTGCGCGCTGGGCGCGCCGCGCGCCGGGAATCGAAACGGGAACGCTGACGAGCCGTTACAGCGCGAGCCACTCGCACGGCATTCCCTGACCTGCGGACTGCATTCGCCTGACTGGCGCAGTGTTGCGGGGGTCCTAACATTGGACCCATGCGTACTCTCAGAACGCAGGTCTCACGGCGCAGTTCCCTCGCGCGCGCGTTCTTTGCCCTGGTCCTTGGCGTGTCGGTGCTGGGCGGTTGCCAGGACGATCGCATCGTGTACCGCGACCGCGCGCCTTTCAACCAGCCTGCTGACGCCACCAGCGGTTTTCTCGGCTACTACGACGTCTCCACCCGGCAGACCACGTGCGGTAATTGTCACGCGGACATTCAGAGCTCCTGGGTGGGGACGAAGCACGCGAGTGCCAGCGCGAAGATGGAGGCGTCGACGACCAAGGACAGTACGTGCTACAACTGCCACAGCCTGAACGGCAACGGCAACGCGGCGAACGGCACGAAGGTTGGTTACCTGGCCGTCGCGCATAACACGTACCGTGACGTGCAGTGCGAGAGCTGTCATGGCGCCGGGCTCACGCACGTGGAAGGCGTGGGGCAGGCGACGCTCGTGCGGCCGCTCGCAAAGCTCACGGCAACCGGAACCGCTACGTGCCGCGATTGCCACTCAGGCGCGCACCAGCCGTTCGCCGAAGAGTGGTCACAATCGGGTCACGCGAACGTCAACACGTCGCGCGCATCGAACAGCGTGTGCTGGGGCTGCCACGACGGCCGGAAGGCCATTGCGCGCTGGGGCGTGACCGACAACTACGTCGAGCGCGATTCCGCCACCGCATACCAGGCCACGACGTGCGCGGTCTGCCATGCGCCGCACGGATCGGCGAATACCGCGCAGCTTCGGTTCCCGATTACGACGCCGGATCCCGACCAGAATCTCTGCATGCAGTGCCATATGCGCCGGTTTGAGCCGGAAGTCGCATCGAGCTCCCCGCACGCGCCGCAAGGGGCGGTGCTGATGGGATTCGCGGGCTACCGCCCGCCGGGGTTCGTGTACGACACCTCCGCGATCTACGGTTCGCACGCCACGTCGCTCAATCCGCGCCTCTGCGCGGGCTGCCACGTGAACCGCTACACGGTGACCGACAAGCTCACCGGTGCGTTCACGTTCCAGTCCACCGGTCACCTGATGCGGCCGATTCCGTGTCTCGACGCGACCGGCAAGCCCACTGCCGACAAGACCTGCGCGTACACAACCACGGCGCGGACATTCAAGGCATGCGCGCAGGCCGGGTGTCATGCGTCCGAAGCCGTTGCGCAAACCCTCTTCACAACGGTTCGCGCGCGCATGAAATTCCTCGCGGACCAGCTGTGGACGGATAACGGCACTGCGGGCACGCTCTCGGCCACGCCGACGGATGGCGGACTGCTCGCGACGCTCAAGGCGACGAAGCCGGCGGAGTGGAGCACAACGGACAATCAGATCACGCCGGCGGAAGGCGCCGAGTTCAACGCCAGACTGTGTGGTGAGTACGGGCAGGCAAACAGCGACAATTCCAAGGGGGTTCACAACCCGTTCCTGTGCGAAGCGCTGCTGACGGCCACGATCACGTACATCCGGAGCTATTACAACCTGCCCGCCGCGTCGAAGGGCGAGCAGGCCGCCCTCGGCAACACGCTCACCGAGGAGCTCCGCGCCTCGCTGCACGTGAAACGAACGTCGCCGCGCCACTAGCACTGCCACCAGTCGCGGCGCGCGTGACCGCTCCCGGTCCTTCGTGAACGCCGCCGTCCGATTTCTGGAATCGGCGGCGGCGTTTCAGCAATCGCAGCCGCCCGTCGTCGATACGGTGCACGTGGAGTCCCCGCTCCCCGGTGGACCGGCCCAGGTGTTCCGCTACCTCTTCAACAACCTGCCGACGTGGTTGCAGCTCAGCCTCGCCGGCGTGGGCGCGATTGCCGGCCTCGCTCTCGTCATCATCGCGTTTCGGAGACGCGCGGCTATCCGCGCGTGGTTCGTGGCGCGCAGCAAGCCGGTGCGCATCGCGCTCGCGGCCACAGCGATCGTGATCGTCGCGTCAGCGGCCGCGGGCGGCGCGATGACGTGGCACTACACGCAGCATGAGAACGCCTTCTGTACCGGCTGCCACGTAATGCATCCGGCATTCCGGCGCTTTTCGCTCGAGGACAACAAGCACGGGAAGCTGTCGTGTCATAACTGCCACCAGCAGTCGCTCTACGCCAGCGCGCGCCAGGTGTATCTGTGGGTCGCCGAGCGGCCGGAAAAAATCGGGACGCACGCGAAAGTGCCGAACAAGGTCTGCGAAACCTGCCACGTCACGCAGGACACGGCGAAGTGGCGGCACATCAAATCCACCGCGGGGCACCGCGTGCATCTGGAGTCGGATTCCGCGTCACTGAAGAACCTGCAGTGCGTGACGTGCCACGGCCAGGACGTGCATCGCTTCAAGCCGGTCGACAAGACGTGCGGGCAGAGCGGGTGCCACGATCTCAACAAGCAGGCGGTGGTGCTCGGCAAGATGAAGATCCAGAACGTGCGGCACTGCACGGCGTGCCACGGCTTCACCGTGGACGTACCGCTGCTGGCGACACGCGATTCCGCACGCGGTACGCTTGTACCCGGCAAGCCGCAGTGTCTCGGATGCCATGAGATGAACAAGGTGCTCGCCGATTTCGATGAGCACCGGGATCCGCACGGCGGCAAGTGCGGCCTGTGCCACAACCCGCACAAACAGGAAACGCCGCACGCGGCGGCGCAGTCATGCGCCTCCGCGAAATGTCATGACACGTGGCGCAACGAGCCGTTTCATGTCGGCACGAACCACAAGGCCATCGTCACGAAGACGGAATGCATCACGTGCCACGTCCCGCACCACGCGAAAGTCGACGCGAGTGATTGCGAGGGGTGCCACAAGGCGGTGAAAGAGCGCGGCGGGCTGCATCCGCCGGAGCGCTTCGACACGGCGGCGGCGGCGCAACGTTCCCGGCTGCGCCCTCCACCCCGTGACACGGTGCCCCCTCCGCATGGTGGAGGCCCCTTCGTGCCTGACCCGGCCGGCGAGGACGACGTGTCCACGCCGGCTGATTCTTTTCCGAAGCATGCGGCGCCCGCGGACACGTTCCCGCACGCGAGCCACCGAAGCCTTACGTGCATCACGTGCCACCAGAACGGGCGCGGTCCCGGCATCACCTTCACGCGCCCGCGGGGTTGTCTGCTGTGTCACCACCAGTCACCATCGGACTCGAAGTGCGCGACGTGTCATCACGACGCGCAATTGTCCAAACCGATCCCGGCGGCGCTGGTCGTGACCGTACCCTCGCACCCGCCCTCGGTGCGCGACGTGGACTTCATGCACACACGGCATTCCTCGCGTGCGTGCGTCGAGTGCCATACCACGCCCGTTACGCTGGCGCCTGCTCCGGGAAAAGCATCATGCGCGGATTGTCACGCGGAGCACCATGCGGAGGGACGTGACTGTACCTCGTGTCACCATCTCACAGCTCCAAAAGCCGCGCACACGACGCTCGCGGCGGCGCACCAGAACTGCGATGCATGCCACACGCGGTCGACCGTTGTCCGGCTCACGCCCGATCGCAATCTGTGCGGCACATGCCACGCCGCGAAGAAGACGGGACACTACGACGCGCGCGAGTGCACCACGTGCCACTTCCTCGTGGACCCGGCGGCATACCGTGCGCACCTCGTGCGGGGCGGTACGCGGTGACGCGGGCTCTGCGTGTCGCGGCGGTGCTCCTGCTCCCTGTTGCCGCGCAGCACGCTGCTGCGCAGAGCGTGCGTGGCAGAGTCGACGCGAGCGCGCAGGCCGTGTCATTCCGCGGTCTCAAGCCCGACAGCGCCGAGCGCGACAGCGTGGTAACCACGCCGTCGGGCGGGTTCGAGTCGCCCGAAGGGTTCGCCGTTCGTTGCGGCGCGGGAGCGTTCTGCGCGTTCCTTCGCCCAGGACCGGTGCGGCGCGCACTGCCGCTCACCGCGACCGCGAGCGCTGTAGCCTGGGGCCTCGGCGTCGAGGGCCTCTCCCTGCACGCGTCTGCGCGGCTGATCGCCGACATCAGCGGCAGCGACGTGTGGCCGGGCGCCAGCCCGTTCGCACAACTGCTGGAAGGCTTCGCGGAGTACACGCGGTCGTACGAACGCGGGACACTGCGCGCCCGGGGCGGGCGACAGCTTCTCACATCACGACTCGAGCCGATGGGATTCGACGGTGCGTGGGCGAACGTGCGGCTCGCGAGCATTCCGGTTGAAGGCACCCTGTACGCAGGCTGGGGATTGGGACAGGCCAGCGCGTTGCCGGTATCGAGCCCCGCGCTCAATCCACTCGACGAGTGGCGTCCGCGGCAGCGCCAGTGGGTTGTCGGCGGAGATGCGTCGTGGTCGAACGAGATTGTGGACGTCCGCGGTGAGTACCGGCGCGAGATTGATCCTGAGGATCACAACTTCGTGTCTGAGCGCGCGGCGGTCTCTGCGGTTGCGCGGCTTCCGTACGTGCGCGTGAACGCGAGTTTCGACTACAACATCGCCGAGGGAAGATTTGGCAGCGCGGATCTGACGGGGACATACGCCGTCCCGCGGTACAGCGCATCGATGACCGTCCGCCGATATCGGCCGTATTTCAGCCTCTGGACGCTCTGGGGCGCATTCAGCCCTGCAGGCTACGACGCCATCAATGCGTCCGGGCGGTACGAGCTCAATGCGGAGCTCGCCTTTCGCGCACGCGTCGAGCGCTATTGGTACGACAACGCGGATGTCTCGACGCAGCTCGTAACGGGACTCAAGGATCGCGGCTGGCGGTCGAGCGCAAGCGTTACCGCGACGGTGAATCCGCGATGGACGCTCGACGGAACTGCGGGATATGATGCCGGTCCCGGCGCGTCGGGGAGTACGCTCGAGGCGAGCGCGGATTACGCGAAGAGCGCAACGCTCACCGTCGGCGGCGACGCGGGCGTCATCCAGCGCCCGCTCGAGCTGCGCTTCTACGACGCCACGAGCCGGTGGATTGGCGTGCACGCGAGCTGGCAGGCAACGCAGGCTCGGCGAGTCTGGGGCGACCTCGCATTCGTCGGTGACGATCGATCGCGTCCGGACGCCGGTTCGTCGTCCATGGATCAGGTTCGCCTGCGCGCCGGCGCGAGCCTGACATTCGGGCGCGGAGCCGATCGCGTGCCGCTTCCGCCGGCGAGGCCGCAGCGGTAATGCGCCGCGCGTTGCGGTTCGTCGTCCTCCTTCTCGGCTTTGTTGCTGGGCCGGGGCTCGGTGCGCAGCAGGCCGGATTCCCGCATGAGCGCCATGCACAGCTCTTTCCGCTCTGCACGACGTGCCATGCCGGCGTCGTCGATGGGACGGGTTCTGTATTTCCGGATGCGGCGCGATGCGCAACATGTCACGACGGCACGGTGCAGCGACGCGTGACGTGGCAGGCTCGCGCGGGTCCGCGCGCCAACAACCTCAGGTTCGATCACGCGACACACACCACCGCTGTACTCGCGCATCGCGCATCCGACACCACGCTTTCCGGGGACTGCTCCGCATGCCATGTGGAGGGGAGCGCTCATCGCATGTCGGTCCGGCCTGCGGTGCTCGCGCAATGTTACTCCTGCCACGAAACTCCGGGCGTGCACGTCGACGCGCCGAACGATGCGTGCGCGCGTTGCCACGTGAAGCTCACCGATGCCCGGTTACTGGCGCCGGCGGCGATCGCGACCTTTCCGAAGCCGGCGTCGCACGCGGATCCATCGTTCAAAACGGGCGGGCATGGGAAGCTGGCGAAAACGGCTACGGGCGGCGGCGCGATTGCGTCGAGCTGCGCAACCTGCCACTCGCGCGACATGTGCATCACGTGTCACGTGGACGCCCCAGAGTCGAGGCCGATCCAGGCGCTGGCGCTCGACGCCCGAGCGCCGCGGTATGCCGGGAAGGAGCCGGTGCCCGCGAGTCACGCGGACAGGAATTTCAGCCGAGCGCACGCGGGCCTCGCCACAAAACCCGGTGCGACGTGCGCGACCTGTCACACTCGTGAAAGTTGCGAAACCTGCCATCTCAACGTGCCGCCCACGCCCGTGCTGGCGCTCGCAGCGGCGGGAACCGGGCGGGCAGTGGGAGCGCACGTCGAGCGAACGAAGCCGGTGAGTCACGGGTGGGACTTTCCGAAGCGCCACAGCGTGGAAGCCAATGCACGCCCGCAACAGTGCGAAACGTGTCACACGCGCGAGACGTGCTTGACGTGCCACCGGCCGGAGAACGCGCGGCAATCCGCGTTTCACGGCGCCGGATTCCTCACGAAGCACCCGAGCGCGGCGTTCTCACGCGAGGCACGCTGCACCGATTGCCACAACACCGCGCAGTTCTGCCAGAGTTGCCATCAGAAGTCCGGCCTTACCGCCGCGGGGCGAATCGGCAAGACCGGTTATCACGACGCGTTCCGTGGATTCAGTCTCGGTCACGGCAAGGCTGCTCGCCAGAATCTGGAAACGTGCGCTGGATGTCACGCCGAGCGTGACTGCACCGCGTGTCACTCCGTGCTGGGAGGATTCGGATTCAGTCCGCATGGCCCGGGATTCAACGCGAACCGCCTGAAATCGAAGAACCCGTCGTTCTGTGTGGCGTGCCACGGGCCCGGTATCGTCGGCAAGGACTGAACGGGCTACGGGCAACGGGCTAAGGGCAACGGGCTAAGGGCAACGGGCAGCTTACTCGCTTATCGTCAGGAGCAGGGCGCGAGACGTTTTTCTTCCCGACACTTTGTCGGCGATTTCGAGGGTGATGATGTAATCGCCGGGCGGCGTCTCACCGGTGGCGAGTGACACGCGATCGACGAATGCCGCGGGCGCCGCGGGCATCGATCGATCGAACTTGAACGTCACGCGGTCGTCCTTGCGATCAACGCCGACGGCGGTTGCCGCGAGGCCGAGAATCGCCGTCGCCACTCGTCCGCTCTTGGAGCGGATCTTCTGGAACGTGACGCTCACGGAATAATCGGACGAGCCGTTGCGTGCAGCGAGATCGTAGGTCTCCCACACGAGGTCGAGGTTGCTCTGGCGCGGGAGCACACCGACGAGCGGGGCGATGCTGAGTCCGCGCCAGCGCGCCGGCAGTGGTGCATCCGGGTTCGCAGGCGACCCGAGAATGAGGTCGCTGATGCCGAAGCCCTTGAGCGAGAAGCCCGTGACCGTGTCGCGGTCGGCGATGATCCACGTCGTGGCGCTTCCCGCGAACATCGTGCCCGGGGCCGTCGCTTCGACGCGATAGAAGTACGCGCCAGGAGCGACGTGGTAAATGGCGCGCTTGATACCCGACGCCGCGATGACGGAAGAATCTCGAAGGCCCGTCGCCGCGTCACGCTTGAGCAGCCAGCCGTGCGCGCTGACAACAGCGTTCGTCGTCAGCGAACGGATAGTGTCCATCGGCGCCTGAGAAATGGCGAGGACATCGACGGAGTCTCCGGCCGCGCGAAAGCGCACCACCCGGAGGGGCATCGTGAAGATCTTTTCGGCCGCGGTGTTCGCGAACGATGACGGCACCCGCGCAAACGCGTTGTCTATGTGGGGCCCGTCAGCGGACGGGAAATGCATGGTACCGTACGTCGGCGCTCCGTAGAACATCACCGTGAAGCCGAACTTGTAATCCCAGAGCACGGCGAAATCGCTGATCTGCGGCGAGATGCCGCCTCCGCCGCAGCTGATGTCCCCGTCGGGCCCGCACCGGAACGTCCAGACGCCGTCGGGCGGACCGTAGCGAATGTGGACCTGTCCGCGATCCGAGTCGGCTCCGCGCACCTGGTACTCCTCCACGGTCCACCTGAGGCCTGCGAACGTCACGCGCGCCAGGAACTCGGTGCGGGGATCGTTGCCTTCGCGCGACCACAAGGGGTCGGCGTTGAGCCAGAACGCCTGCTCCCAGGACCGGCGCTGATCCGTGCCAAAACCTGCGTACATCGCGGAGTCCGTGCGGCGGAGGAGGCGCTCGAAGGCGAACGTGCGCTTGCGCTCGAGCGAATCGAGTCGCAGCGCGGCCGTGTCGAACGCCGCCTTCGCCTTTGCCGATTGTCCGTTGCGATGCATGGCCAGTCCAAGGGCGAGCCATGCTCCGCCGTCCGCCGGCATCCGGGTGACGCGGTCGCGGGCAATTGCCGCAAGCTCTGTCCAGCGATTCTTCTCAGCGAGAAGCATTGCAAGGCGGCGGAAGGCCGTCGTGTCGCGCGGCCGCATGGTGTAGACCTCGCGAAAGGCGTCCTCCGCGCGCAGGTAGTCACTCTCGCCCGCGTCGCCGCTCGGGCGCATGCAGGCCGCAATGGCGTTGTGCAGTTCCTTGAGGCCGACGTCGGTCGACGCGTCCCCCGCGGCCGCCTGGATGGATGTTGGGAGGCCAGCGCACGCCTTGGGCGGCGTCTCGTTGTTCTCCGAGTCGTACATCAACCACGACAGGCGGCCACGCTCGGCCAGGCTCGATGCCAGAAGCGCCGTGTCCTTTCCGGCGCGCGCGTCCTCGATGGCTCGATCGACGTGTGTCGGCGCCATGATGCGCAGCACGGGATCGCTCGATGCGCGCAGGAACCGCGAGAGCACGAGCTCGTACTCGCCGTTCGCCGGTGCCAGCTTCACGGCGAGTCTGAGTGACGAGTCCGCGAGGGACTTGAGCAGGGGCCCGTGCAGACTGCTGATCGAAGGCTTGAACTCGTCGCGGACAGCGAGGGTCCAGGCCAGAGTGCCAACGTGAAAGCGAAGGCCTGCGTCGTTCGGTGCCTTCGCGACTTTCGCGTTGAGCTCACGAAGCGCGTTGAGTGAGTCCGCAACCGCGGCCGGCGAGAGCACGTCTGCGCCCTTCAGCCACTGAGCATGTGCCGTCAGGGGCGCAACACATACCAGCAGTCCAGTCACTGTACGTGCAATGCGCATCGCGTCTTCCGCTTGGGGTGTATACCGGTCAGGTAGCCGTTTCCCTACCCGGTGTCAATGGCAGAGAAAGAGCACAAACATCGCTGGATTCTTCGCGCCATTGTACTCGTCGCGCTCGTCGCGGGGATGGCGACGCTCGCGCCGAAGCTGGCGTCGCTGCGCGACGTGGGACGTATCGTGCACGATCTCCGCTGGTCACTGCTCGCCGCTGCAGTCGCCGCGCAGATCGCGAGCTACCTGGCGCACGGGTACACGATTTACTCTGTCGCGGAGCTCGCGGGCGATCACATTCCCTATGGACGCTCGGCCATGATCGGCATCGCCGCCGGAAGCGTGGGCCTGCTCGCGGGAGGGCCGGTCGGTGACGCGACGGCGATCATTCACTGGGTGAAGCGGGCGGGGGGGACCCCGGAGGGCGCGGTCCTCTGCGGATGGCTTCCGGCGCTGCTCAATGCGGCCGCGCTGATCGTGCTCGCATTGCTCGGTCTCGTCATTCTGCTCATGCGCCACCTGCTGTCGCATTCGGAGCTTGCGAAGGTGGCGATGCTCTCGTTGCCCGTGCTCGTGTTCGTTGCGGGCATCGCGTGGGTCATGGCGACCGAGAAGAATCTCCGGCGATTCGTGCACTTCGTGCAGGGGATGAAAGCACGCGTGATGCGGCATCCGCCCGACCCGCGTGAGCTGGACGAGCGAGTCTCGGGGATCGCGAACGCGCGCCGGTTGCTGTTCAGGCACGGCGGATGGCGCGGTCCCGTGGCAGGCACGATGGCGAACGCGGCGTTCGACATCGTCACGCTGCAGTCATTGTTCCTCGCGGCGGGTTCACATCCGAAGTTCGCCGTCCTGATTGCCGGCTACGGGCTCCCGCAGGTGCTGGCGCGCACCGCTGTCTTCGTTCCGTCCGGGGTTGGTCTCGTCGAAGGCGGCATGGTCGGGCTCTACAAAGCGCTGGGAGAGCACACGGCTACAGCCGTGCTCGTCGTGCTCGCCTATCGCGTGCTCTCCTTCTGGGCACCGACGCTCATCGGTGCCCCCGTTGCCGTGGTGCTGCAGCGATCGACACGAAAAAGGGAACAAACGGAACGGGTTCTCAAGTCGCGGAGTACATCCGTGTGACCGCGCACTCAGGAGAACTCCGTGCTCGAAACGATCGCCGTCATACTGATCCTGTTGTGGCTGCTCGGCTGGCTCTCGTCCTACACGATGGGCGGATTCATTCACATCCTGCTCGTCGTCGCCATCATTGTCATTCTGGTTCGAGTGATCTCGGGTAGGCGGGCGGTGTAGCCCGCTTACGGAACCATGCCGGATCAAGTCCGTTCCTGGTTCTCGCGCTTCGCCCGGGGCACGTCCAAGGCGGCAGGTCGGCCGCTGGCGTTCTCCATCGCGTTCATCATCATCGTGGTGTGGGCGGCGATGGGACCGACGTTCGGCTACAGCAACACGTGGCAACTCGTGATCAATACGGGGACCACCATCGTGACGTTTTTGATGGTGTTCCTCATTCAGCATTCACAGAATCGGGATGCCGAAACCTTTCAGGTGCAGATCGCCGAGCTCATCCGTGCAGTGGAAGGCGCGCGAAACAGCATGGTGAATCTCGACGAGCTCGACGACAAGGCGCTCGAGCGGCTGCACAAGCAGTACGCCGCGCTTGCCGAACAGGCACGATCACGGGTTGGAAACCGCGAAAAGGAAAAGAAAATTGAAGCGGAGGCGGAAACTGAACTTCAAGCCTGAATTTTCAGTTTGACGTCTCCACTTCAACTTCCTTTTCGGTTTTGGCAGTTACCTGCCGCGGCCAATCCAGACCGTGCCGACGCACTTCTGCTTGTTGCCGCCGACCGTCAGCTGCCACTGGCCGGCAACGGAGTGCTGCGTGTCCACGACGAGCGTCGCCGAGAGCTCGTTGTCCCTCGGGCCGCGCGCGATCTGCTGAACGTCGACCACGGCTTCGTCGGGGAACGACGCGGAAAGACTGTCGCCCGGCGACTCACTGAAATGAATCTGCACCCGCGCGGGGCTCGCAATCGGAATGGGATCCGTCATGGTCACCTGGCAGGGTGCACTGGCGGCCTGCACGATCGGCCGGGGGGACGCAAGCAGTCCCATCGCGGCGATCGGGCTGGCAATGGCCAATCTCATAGCATGTCGCTTTAGCATGGAGGCTCCTTGTTCAGGTGTCTCTCTTCGTCTGATGCCTCGAGTGCCCCGAATGTTCCGGATGTTCCATAAACGGATCGGGAACCCGCACCGTGCGTCGAAGGTAGCCTGTGGAGTGCGGCCACCCGAAGGAGATCTCATGACTCGGTCAACAGTTACGCGTGAAGGCGTTGTTGCTGGCATTCTCGGCGCGAGCGCCGTCGCCGTATGGTTTTTCGCAGCGGACATGATTGCCGGCACGCCTCTTCACACGCCGCTCCTGCTGGCTCACGCGGCATATGGAGTATTTGGCGGAACGATGGGAAGCGCCGTCGCCGCGCCCGTGCTCGCGTACACCGCACTGCACTACGCGGTGTTCATCGGGATTGGCGTGGTGATGTCCGTGACGCTGTCCGCGGTGCAGCGCCGCCCCGGGCACTTTGCCGGACTCTTCCTGCTCTTCGCCGTATTCGAAGCGGGTTTCTACGGGCTGTGTCTCATGCTATCTGCACGCGAGGTGCTCGGCGCGATCGCGTGGTATCAGATCGGCGCGGCGAATCTCATCGCGTCGGTGCTCATGGGCTTCTATCTGTTCGCCAAGCATCCTGGTGCGGTGCACCAGATGGACGCCGCGCTGAAGGGCGTGACCAACTGATTCGAACGGCGACTGCGGTGCAATAAAAGTGCGACCCCGCAAAGGACAGATCCGTCCTCTGCGGGGTCGTTGACTCGCTGGCGATCATCGGTTTGAGGTTTCGAATGCCATGCTCTTGTCTTGCGACCTGAGCTGGCCCATTCCGATGTTCTTTCCGGTGCCGAACGGGATCGGCTCCGGTGTTCCTGGGAACGTCAGTTGTGTCCAGCGACCTCACAACTCACGCGACCCGGTCGAACCCGCATCGCGCTGCCTTCCGACGGTACGCCGCGGGAAGGCTCCATTCACGAGTAAACCCGTCTCGCGAACGCGAGACTAATTTGCATTGCAAATTGGCGCGCACCAGAGATGAAAAACCGAATCGTGCAATGAAAGAGTGAACATGTGCACATTGATGTTGGCAAATACGGGCAAAGGGCAACGGGCAACGGGCCAAGGGCAACGGGCAAGGGGCAACGGGCTCGCGTTGATGCTGATCGCGTGTTTCGCATGCGGCGGTGCGGGGGCGCTGCTTTCGCCGCACGAGCGCGCGGAACTCTCGCGCGCTGAATTGCGCTGGAACGCGCGGACGTTCGCGAACTACTCGTACGAAATCCAGCAATCGTGCTTCTGTCCCACCGAAATGAACGCGTGGACGCGCGTGATCATTCAGGGTGGCGCGGTGGCGAGCGCCGTGAACGTCGAGACCGGCGCCCAGGTGTCGAGCGAGCTCTACCATCTCTGGTTCCCAGTCGACTCCCTCTTCGCGCGGCTTCATGCCGCGACGAAACAACCGAGCGAAGCCTACGCCGATATCATCGTGACGTTCGACTCAGCACTCGGATTTCCGACGTACATCGAGTGGAAAGAGAAACCCAACGTCGCGGATGCCGGCGCGGTGTACCGGCTTCGGAACCTGGCGCCTCAGGACTGAACGCGGCAGGCTCCGCCAACAACTGAAACATCCATTCTGCCGATGCGGAACCAGAGTAAAGAGAAAAGGGAAAAACCCAAGGGAACAAGTGGATGGAGAAGGGAGGAGGAGGCTTGAGGGGTAAGCCCGTTGCCCTTTGCCCTTTGCCCGTTGCCCTTTGCC
>DASRAP010000133.1:0-3804 GCA_035638155.1 Gemmatimonadaceae bacterium
AAGGGCGGCATGTGGTTCACGTCGCAGAACTCGCAGTACGTCGGCCACTTCGATCTCGCGACTGGCAAGGCGCAGGTGATCAAGACGTCGGAGCTGCCGGCCCGCACGAACCCGTACGGGATCGTGCTCGACGCCAACGGTCATCCGTGGTTCGACATGTTCGCGACGAACAAGATCGCCACGATCGATCCGGCGACGATGCAGGTGAAGACCTTCGATCTCCCGGATCCGCTGGCGCGGCCGCGGCGTATCGCGCGCACGAGTGATGGCGCGATCTGGTACACGGATTATCAGCGCGGCTACCTCGGCCGGCTGGACCCGAAGACCGGCAAGGTCGAGGAATTCGCGAACCCGAGCGGGCAGAAATCGCAGCCCTACGCAATGGCCGTCGACGATGCCGATCGCGTGTGGTATGTCGAGACCGGTGTGGTCCCGAACCGTATGGTCGCCTTCGACTCCAGGTCGAAAAAGGTCGTCTACAACGTGGCCATCCCCGGCGAAGGCCGGAACACCATCCGGCACATGGTTTTCGACCCCAAGACCCGACAGATCTGGTATGGGGCGGACCTGAACTTCCTCGGCAGCGTGAAGGTGCCAGCGAAGCCGTCGATGTAGAGGGCCGAAGGGCCGAAGGGCCGAAGGGCTGGAGGGCTGGAGGGCTGGAGGCCGTTCCCACTAGCCCGCTAGCCCTTCGGCCCTTTGGCCCTTTGGCCCTTCGGCCCTTCAGCCCTTCCGCTATTCCGACTAAATTTATCGCAGAATGTCTTCCAGCATCGAATCCCTCGTCTCCCGTGAGTACCAGCACGGGTTCGTGACCGATATCGAGGCCGATACCGTTCCGCCGGGACTCAGCGAGGACGTGGTCGCCCTTATTTCGAAGAAGAAAGGCGAGCCGGAGTGGCTCCTGGACTGGCGGCTCAAGGCGTATCGCCGGTGGCTGACCATGGCCGAGCCCCACTGGCCCAATGTCAAGTACAACCCGATCAACTACCAGGCGTCGAGCTATTACTCCGCGCCCAAGAGCGTAACGCCGCTCCAGTCCCTCGACGAGGTCGACCCGGAGCTCCTCCGGACCTACGAGAAACTCGGGATTCCGCTGGCCGAGCAGAAGGCGCTCGCCGGGGTCGCGGTCGATGCGATTTTCGATTCGGTTTCCGTGGGCACGACCTTCAAGGAAGAGCTGGCCAAGGCCGGCGTGATCTTCTGCTCGATGTCGGAAGCGGTGCGCGAGCATCCCGATCTCGTGCAGCGCTATCTCGGCTCCGTTGTCCCCTATAGCGACAATTTCTTCGCGGCACTCAACTCCGCGGTGTTCTCCGACGGCTCGTTCTGCTACGTGCCGAAGGGAGTCCGCTGCCCGCTCGAGCTGTCGACGTACTTCCGCATCAACGCCGCGGACACCGGCCAGTTCGAGCGCACGCTCCTCGTCGCGGACGAGGGCGCGTACGTCTCCTATCTCGAAGGCTGCACGGCCCCCAAGCGTTCCACGAATCAGCTGCACGCTGCGGTCGTGGAGCTCGTCGCGCTTCCGGGCGCCACCATCAAGTACTCGACGGTGCAGAACTGGTATGCCGGCGACAAGGAAGGCGTCGGCGGCATCTACAACTTCGTGACCAAGCGCGGAAAAGCGTTCGCGCGCTCGAAGATTTCGTGGACGCAGGTCGAGACCGGTTCGGCCATTACCTGGAAATATCCGTCGGTGATTCTCCAGGGCGACGACTCGATCGGCGAGTTCTACTCGGTGGCGGTGGTGAACAACCACCAGCAGGCCGACACCGGCACGAAGATGATCCACATCGGCAGGAACTCGAAGTCGACCATCATCTCGAAGGGCATCAGCGCGGGCCACGGACAGAATTCGTACCGTGGGCGCGTGCACATGCTGCCCAAGGCGAGCGGCGCCCGGAATTACACGCAGTGCGATTCGATGCTGATCGGCAACAAGTGCGGCGCGCACACGTTTCCGTACATCGAAGTGCAGAACAACAACTCGCAGGTGGAGCACGAAGCGTCGACGTCGAAGATCGGCGAGGACCAGATCTTCTATCTCAAGTCGCGGGGTCTCTCCACGGAGCACGCGATCTCGATGATCGTCGCGGGTTTCTGCAAGGAAGTGTTCAAGGAATTGCCGATGGAGTTCGCGCTCGAAGCGCAGCAGTTGCTCGGCATTTCGCTCGAAGGTTCAGTCGGCTGAGTCTTACTCGCTTGACGCTTAACGCTTAACGGTCAACGCTTAATGCTTGATATCAAGGATCTGCACGCTACCGTCGCCGGGAAGGAAATTCTTCGCGGGATTTCGCTCTCCGTCGGCGCGGGCGAAGTGCACGCCATCATGGGGCCCAACGGTTCCGGCAAATCCACGCTCGCCCAGGTCATCGCCGGGCACCCGAGCTACGACGTCACCAGCGGCGACATCGTACTCGACGGCGAGAGCCTGCTCGAGCTCGAGCCTGAAGAGCGCGCGCAGAAAGGCGTCTTCCTCGCGTTCCAGTATCCGGTGGAAATCCCCGGCGTGACCAACGCGTATTTCCTGCGCTCGGCGTACAACGAGCTGCGCAAGGCACGTGGCGAGCAGGAGATTGATCCGATGGAGTTTCTCGACATCATGGCCGAGAAGCTCAAGCTGGTGGACATGGATCCCGAGATGGTGCACCGGTCGGTCAACGCGGGATTCTCCGGCGGCGAGAAGAAGCGCAACGAAATCCTGCAGATGGCGGTACTCGAGCCCCGCCTCGCCATTCTCGACGAGACCGATTCCGGCCTCGACATCGACGCCCTCCGCGTCGTCGCAAACGGCGTGAACAAGCTGCGCCGCCCGGATCGTTCCGCCATCGTTGTCACGCACTATCAGCGCCTTCTCAACTACATCGTGCCTGACTTCGTGCACGTCCTCGCCGAAGGACGCATCGTGAAATCCGGCGGCAAGGAGCTGGCGTTCGAGCTCGAGGAGAAGGGGTACGACTGGCTGCTCGAGGGCGCATCGGCGTGAATACGGCTGTGAGCACGGCGGTGGGCACGGGCTCGATCCCGGCGTTTCGGGAACAGTTCGCCGCGTTTTCGAAGAACGGTGGTGGCGAGGGACCGGCCTGGCTTCCCGCTCTGCGGCGCCGTGCGTTCGACGTGTTTACGTCCCTCGGTTATCCCACGACGCGCGACGAGGACTATCACTACACGTCGGTCGCGCCCATCGCGGAAACGGCATTTCGCCACCTGTCCGCTGATCCCGGCACGCTGACCGCTCCACTGGCCCCGTCGTACGTCATCGACGAGGACTGGAATCGCCTGGTGTTCGTGAACGGCGTGTTCGCGCCGTCGCTTTCGAGGTTCGAGCAGCTGCCTGATGAGGTCGAAGTTTCGACGCTGAGCTCCGCGCTTGCGACCGATGCCTCGTTCGTCGAGTCGCAGCTCGGCAAGCTCGCGCTCATCGATCGCAACGCGTTTGCCGCGCTCAACACCGCATTCGTCAAGGACGGCGTCGTGATTCGCCTGCCCGCGGATTGCGTGGTCGAGCGTCCCATTCACGTGCTCTGGCTCGCCGATGAGGCCGCGAGCGGCGCGTCGCTCTTCCCGCGACTCCTGCTGGACGCGGGCACGCACGCGCGGGTGGCGGTGATCGAGACGTTCGCCGGCATCGGCGGTTCCGGATACTTCACGAACGCGGTGACCGAGCTCCGCGTCGGAGCCGGGGCGCGCGTGGAGCACTACCGCGTGCAGCGCGAAGCCGCCGACGCGTTCCACGTCTCGACCGCGCAGGCGTACCAGTCGCGCGATTCCATCCTGCATTCGTTCTCGTTCGCGACAGGC
>DASRAP010000134.1:0-16430 GCA_035638155.1 Gemmatimonadaceae bacterium
CCGCCGCTGTTGTCGTCCTCATCCACTCTGGCGTGCGTGGCGGCGTCGTTCACGATCAGGTACGCGTCGACCGACGCGGAAACACTGTGCATCGTGATCGTGCACGGCTTCGTCGAGTAGATGTAGAAGACGTCGTAGTACGAGTGGTCAGACGTCAGCAAACAATCGGTGGTCGCGAGTGAGCCTGAGTACGTGACCGACTCGAACGGAAGAATCGCGCGCGGCGCGCAGCCGAGCGTCGCCGTGATGGAACTGTTCACCGTGAACGCCCCCGTCGTACCGTTCCCCGACACCACGCGGAGCTGGTACGTCCCCGACGGCAGCTGCCAGATGCCGGCGAGCGGCGATGCGCCACTGAACGTCACGAACTCCGTTGGCGGATCGTGCGTGACGGACACCGACGGCTCAAACGGCGCGGTCACGGTGAACGCAATGAGGCCGGAGCCGGTGCTCGTGAAGCGGAAGATCTTCGACGGTTCGCCGTTCAGCGTGCAGCCTCCGCTCGACTTCAGCTGGTCACTGGCGGTGCCGGGCACGCTGATCGTCACCGGCTTGCACGCACCGTTCGACGACGTCACACTGTCGCTGCCGCACGAATCCGCGATGAGAGCACACGCGAAGACGGCGAGTATCAGTCGTTGGTTCATTTCTTCACCGCCCCGAACATTTCCTTGAGGCGCGGCGCACCGCCCTCGAGCTCGAACTGCGCGTGGATTTCGACATCATAGCGCCTACCCGCCCCCGCGAAACTGTTCCACTGGAATCCGACGGCCATGACCCATTCGCACGCCGAACCCCCGCTTTCGGCGCGGACTGCGCGCACGGTGGTGCGGACGCGCGGCGCGTCCTTGAGCGCGTCGAGCAGTGCGCTGCGTGCCTTGGTGTCGTTGGCGTCGCGCGCCTGATACGCCGATTTGATGCGCGAGAGGGGGTCCGTACCGAGCGCGTCGGTGAGCACCGCCGTGGGTGCGTTGCCGCTCGCGCAGAACGGCGCGTGCGCCGCGTCGGCCGGCGGATCGTTTCGGGTCACGGGCGGTGGAGTGACGGGGGTACTCGCCTGTTTCTCCGGCGGCGGTTGGACCTGTTTCTGCTCGACCGGCGGCGCCTGTTTTTGGTCCGGCGGCGTGACGGCCTTCTGCTCGGGCAACGTTTTTTGTTCAGGCGGAGCCGCCTTCTGTTCGGGCGGCGTCGCCTTCTGCTCCGGGACGGTCTGCTTTTGCGGTGGCGTCTGCTTCTGATCCGTCGACGCCTGTTTCTGCGGGGGATTCGAGGCAACGGCGTTCGGCGCCGGTGACTTGCTCGTGTTCTGCTGCGTTGAGCGCCCGGCATCTGACGGCGATGAAGGGACCGTGCCGGAATTCGGTGCCTTCGTGTTACCGGGATCCGTTGCCGCAGGGCTTTGCGTGGTGGTCGTTGCCGCCGGCGGATTTGCCACCGAAGACTTCGGTCCTCCCCCGCGCGTCGCCGCCCACACACCAATCACCGCGACAACGAGAATCGCGGCTCCGACCGGCACCGCCAGACTGCGCTTTCTTGCCGGCGCTGCGACCGACGACGCGACTTCTGCGACTCGCGCCACCGGCTTCGCGGCGGCGTGCCCTGCGGCCGCTGCCGCGCCGACTGCAGCGCCGACCGCCGCACCAACGGCTGCGCCCGCTGCCGCACCTGCTGCCGCTCCGGTCTCGGCCCCTCGCGTGGCGTGCTCCTCCACGGCCCGAACGGCCTCTTTTGCTGCGGCTCCCGGGTCCGGAGCGACCGCTGCGCGCGGCGCGGTTTTCTGCGGCGCGGGCCTCTCGACGCGCTCGACGAGCAACGTTGCGGTGTCGTCGAAGACCGCCGCGGCCGGGGCAGCCGCGCTGAGCTTCGTCACGGCGCGCGCGTTTTCGCACGTCGCGGTGATCCGCACGCTGCCGGCCTTCTTCGCCTCGCACGCGCCCGTCGCGCTCACGGTCACCACGCCCGGATCGTCGCTCGTCCACGACACCGTCCGGCCGGTGAGCGGCGCGCCTTCCGCATCGAGCGGCGTGGCATCGAGCGTGATGAACTCACCCACGGTGAGCTTCGGCGTGTGTGCTTCGATGCGCAGCTGTGCGACCGCGCGCGGAACAACCGTGACTTCGATCGCGGACGACGCATCGCCCATGATCGCGCGCACGGTGGTGCGACCTTCCCTGGCTGCGTGCACCTTGCCGCTCGCGTCCACGAGCACGATCTGATTGTCGTCGCTCTGCCACTCGAGGCCGGGACCGGAAACGTTGCGGCCTTTCCGGTCTTCCCCAACGCCCTTGAGCTGAAGCGACCGCCCCACCTCGAGCTTGAGTTGCGCGGGCTGGATGCGGATGGCCGCCACGGGTTGCGCGTGCACCGTTACCGACGCGAGCCCCTCCTTGCCGTCGCACTTCGCGATGATTGCTGCCGTTCCCGCGGCTACGCCGGTGAGAATGCCGTCCGCTGATACCGATGCCACCGTAGGCGCGGTCGAGCGCCACTCCACCTGCCGGCCCATCAGTGTGCGGTCCCCGGCGGCGAACACTTCGACGGTGAGCCGGCTCGTTTCCTCTTCCTCCACGCTCACCGTGCCCGGCGTGACGACGACGCGCTCGACGGCCGGCAGTTTGACGCGCACGTGCGCTTCGCCCCGCACGCTCCCGCACGTCGCCGTGATCGTGACCTTGCCCGGAGCGATCGCGATCGCGCGGCCCTGGCTCGACACCGCGCACACGCTCGCGTCGCTCGTCTGCCAGATCACCGGCGTCCCCGTGAGCGTCGTGCCGCGGGAATCGAGCGCCGTCGCCACGAATTGCAGCTCGTCTTCGGTAACAAGCTCACGGTTTTGCGGCGTAACGACGAGCGTGTCCACGCTCGCCGCGCGCACCGTGACCGGGGCGCGTCCGACGCTCGGTCCCGCGGCCGCGGTGATCTTGGCAAATCCGGCGCTCACACCGGTCACGAGCCCCTTTTCGTCGACCGTGGCGATCGTCGGATCTTCGCTCTTCCACGTAATGCGCACGCCGGCGAGCGACGCACCGCTCGCTTCGGACACGCGCATCTGCAGCGTCTGGCCAACTTCGACGCTCGCGTCGGCTGGCGTGACGACGAGACCGGGCGCGGGGGTCGTCGCGAGCTCCGTTGCCGCACCCGACGCCGCCGTGTCCACGCGGCCGGGGGGCTTGGTCGGAGAGCCCGTGGGACGCGCGATCGCCGCGATCGTCGCGCTCGCGTCGATCGAGCTTCGGTGATGCGGCGAGCTCGACGTGAGTTGGCGCGCCACATCCGCGAGCGATGGCCAGCGATTCTTGGGATCCTTGGCCATCATCCTGTTCACCGTCCCGGCCAGCTCGGGATCGATTCCCGGCGATGCTTCCAGGAGCGGACGCGGTTCTTCGTTGCAGTGCGCGTTGATCAGCTCGAAGATCGTCCCCGTGAACGGGACTTTCCCCGTGAGCATTTCGTACATCATCACGCCGAGCGCGTACTGATCGGACGCCGCCGTTGCGGGGAGTCCGCGGCACTGCTCGGGACTCATGTACGTCGGCGTGCCGAGCACGGAGCCCGTGACGGTGATCGACCGCTGCGTCATGACTTTCGCGATGCCGAAATCGGTCACAACCGGACGGCCACGCGTGTCGATGATGATGTTCGACGGCTTGACGTCGCGGTGGACGATGCCTTCACCGTGCGCGAAATGCAGCGCTTCGGCGACGCGCGCGACGATCGTGGTGACGATGTTCCGGTCGAGGAGCGGCTGGGTCTCGAGAATGCCCTCGAGCGTACGGCCCTCGACGTACTTCATCACGATGAACAGCAGCCCCGAGCGCTGCTTTACCGAGTAGACGGTGACGATACCCGGGTGGTCGAGGTGCGCCGCCGTCTTCGCTTCGATGACGAAGCGGTCCTGGATGCCCTCGACGTCGACCAGGCTGGGGAGCATGACCTTGATCGCGACCCGGCGATCGAGCGCCTTGTCGCGGGCAAGGAACACGGCCGCCATGCCACCCCGGCCAAGCTCACCGTCGATGGTGTATTCGTCCTCAGTTGCCGAGCGGACACGCTCGAGCAGCGATTCGGATTGGGCGCCCACGAATCCCCTCTATACCGGATGACTTGCCAGGGCGTGAAATGTGGCGCGCTGCGTGGCCGCGGGGAATGCCCGAGTGGCCGAATGCCCGATTACCCGATTACCCGATTGCCCGATGGGTGAGGTGCGCTACGTCACTGCGAGCGTGACAGTGTGTCGCCCCGTGCTGGGGGAGCACCGCGGCGTCCCGGTCCACCGCCGCGCATTTGCTGCTGTAGGCGCCGCAGGCGCTCAGCCACTTGTTGCCGCAACTGATCACCGCGTGCGCCACCGCCCGTCTGCGGGGCAAAAATTGCGCGCACCGTGTCGCCAGGCAGCACGCGAATCATTTCCTCAGCCGGAACAGTAGGCGTGAAGCCGGTGAACTTGAGCACGTGCCTTCCCGGCGCGACGGGATAGATGGGCGGTTGGCGCGCCGGCACGGGCTGGCCGTCGATCATGTACTGATTGCCCGGCGACAGCGGATGCACGAACGCCACATAGCTCTGCACACCATTCGGAACCGGGGTTGGCGTGGCGCTCGGCGGCGCCCCGGCGGGATTGCCGCCGGTTGCGCCCACAGACGCACCAGCGGCACCGGCGCCGGCAGCGTTCCCGGCAGTCGTCGCGGTGGGAGGAGGCGTCGGCACGCGCACGGTTTCGGGCGCGGCCTTCGTTGCGACACGAACGGTCTCAGGACGCGCGGGGGTCGCCACCCTGATGGTCTCGGGGGCTGCGGCCGGAGGCGGCGCGGCAGTCTGATGCGATGACCACCACGCGTAGCCGCCGCCCGCCGCGCCGAGTACGAGTACGGCAGCGATCGGCAGCCAGCGACTGGACTTCGCGGGCGCGCTCGCGGCCGCGGGCCTTGCCACTGCCGGCGCGGGACGCGCGACTGGAACGCCGGTGACGGTCGGTGCGCTCTGCGCAGGCGTGGGGCGCGAGAAAAGCGCGCGCTCGAGCTCGTTCACGAATGCCGACGCGCTCGCGAACCGCTCGGCAGGTTCCTTTGCTGTCGCCTTTGCGAGTGCGTCGCGCACCTCGAGCGGGATCGACGGAAGATCCTGCGTGATATCCGGCAGATTTTCCGTGAGGTGGAGCCGCAGCAGCTCGTGCATCGACGCGTCGCGGTACGGCCGCTTTCCCGTCAGGACTTCGTACGCGAGAATGCCCAGCGCGTATTGGTCCGCACGCCCGTCAATTCCCTGTCCCTGCCACTGCTCCGGTGCCATGTACGCCGGCGATCCGACCACGCCGGTCGACGTGAGTGCGCCGCCGTCGCCGCCGACCGCGCGCGCAATGCCGAAGTCGGCGACGAATACGTGGTCGCCGTCCCCGAGCATGATGTTCGCGGGCTTGATGTCGCGGTGAACGACGTTGTGCGCGTGCGCATGGTCGAGCGCGGCGGCGATTTCGCGCAGATAACGCACGGCGCGCGCGGGCTCGAGCTTCTTCTCCACGGCGAGCAAATCCTCGAGGCTGCCGCCGCGCACGAGGCGCATCGTGTAATACGCGATGCCGCTTCCCTGCCCGACCGCGAAAATCGGCACGATGTGCGGATGATCGAGTCGCGCCGCGAGCTTCGCCTCGCGCTCGAACCGCGCGAACGCCTCGGGCACGAGCATGGGGTCGAAGGCGAGGACCTTGAGTGCGACGTCGCGGTCGAGCGCGCGCTCGCGCGCACGAAACACCACGCCCATGCCGCCTTTGCCGATGAGCTCGACGAGCTCGAATGCGTCGCCCACTCCAACCTGCAGCCGCTTGCGCAGCGCCTCACGCTGTTCGGCGTCATCCGACGTCGCGCGATGATGTCCGCACGAGCTGCACCGCGTTTCAAACGCAGGCATCGCAGCGCCGCACTGCGGACACATCGTCGTCACGCCCACGGGCGTGGTGACGGCGTCCTGAGAGTCGCGGGGGTCGGTGGACATCAGAGGGCTAGAGGGCTGGAGGGCTGGAGGGCTGGAGGGCTGGAGGGCCAGAGGGCCAGAGGGCCAGAGGGCTAGAGGGTGCGGGGGACCTGCCCAGCGTAACGTACTGTTTCGTCATTCAAGCTGCCGTCCAGCTGATAGCGCCACCCTCCAGCCCTCTAGCCCTCTAGCCCTCTAGCCCTCAAACCACTGGCACCTTTCGCAACGCCCCCCGCGCCAGCTCTCGCTCGCTCCAGACGGGCATCAATTCGCGTCCCGGGGGCACGCAGCGGGAATCGGGCGCGGCGCTCGTGGGTGAGCCCATCGGAAGCCAGGCCATGACGCATTTCGTGACGGCCGCCGCTTCGGCGGTGGTCCACTCGGGCTTGGTGTCGCCAGCCGAGGTTGCGGCGCCGGCGGCGGAAAAACGGGCCGCGCTCCCTGTGGGCGCGCTCGTGCGCGGCGCGTTTTGCACGGCGTTGGTTGACGTAATCCGGTCGCGTGCCGCGCGCACGAACTGATCTGTGCGCACCTGCGTGGTCTGCGGTCCGGCCTGGCGCCTGTACATTGCATGAACAGCGGATTCCACCTCGCGGGCGAGCTTTGCGAGGATCGCGTCGAGTGAATCGGGGTCCGTATTGGTACTCATTCGTAGCCCTCGGGGAACCGCTCTGCGTCCGGACGCGTTATTGTTAGGGTTCACGGGCATACGCAGCCCGCACGCAGTTGGACGAAGCTCTGAGGAGAGTGATAACGATGACATCGAGAATGTTGAAGGTGGTGGGACTCAGCCTTGCATGGGCAGCGATCGCAGGCGCGCAGCAAGCTCCCGCGGCAGCTCCCGCGGCGCCGCCGCCGGGGCCCGCCGTTGGCGACTCGTGGATCGATTTCACGGCGCCCGGCGCAACCAAGGAAGGCACGCTGGCCAAGCCGATCCACCTCGCCGACTACAAGGGCAAGGTGGTAGTCCTCGCGTTCTTCCCGAAGGCTCGGACGGGTGGATGCACCCAGCAGATGACCAGCTATCGCGATCAATACTCGACGCTGTTTAACAGCGGGAAGGATGTTGTTCTGCTCGGAATCAGCTCGGACGCCGACACGACGCTCGCGGCGTGGGCGAAAGAACAGAACTTCCCCTTTCAGTTCGTGAGCGATGATCACCAGGTGATCGCAAAACTGTACGGCACGATGCCGGCTCAGGGCACGGCACAGAAGCGGTTCCTCTATGTGATCGGCCCGGATGGGAAGATCACGTACACGGCCAAGCAGTTTCAGCCGTTCCAGCCGTCCGCATACACGGACCTGAGCGACGCAATCAAGAAAGCCGTCGGCAAGTAGTCCTTCGCTCCCAACGACAGAAAGGCCGCGCAGACCGCGCGGCCTTTTTTCCCGCGCACATTTGTGTTACAGGTGCGTGCGGTTGTCCTCTTGGTTCTTGTTTTGTCACTCACTGCAGGGCTGATCTCCACCAGGCAACTACGGAGAACGCCGACACCGGCCGCCGGCCGCGGAGCACGACCTGAGATTGATTTCAGACTATGGCGGCCGCATGCCGCATCCCAGCTACATTCGGAGCTCACGACGTCCTCCGCTGGCCGTGCAAATACCCGCGGCGTGCGGCCGGCCAGCTCGAATCGACCTTGCGTCGCCTACGCGTCGCCTGCGCCGCAGATGCCTACCTCTCGACGGAGTCGTGCCCACAGCAAAGGCTGCCGAACGCGAGTGTCTTCTTTCCCCGGCCCGCACCTTGCTAAAACGGGCGTGTAACCTCGGATGGCCACGTTGATCAGAGTGCAGAAAGCGTATGCAAGGTTGAGCAACGCGCGGTTTGACCAGCGCGGCGCACGCTTGGCGTGACAACCGGAAGTAACGGGAGTGTAGCGAGTTCCGGTATGATGCGAGCGTTGTCGCCAAACTTCGACACGGCGCGGACCCGGTTACTCCAGCCCGAACACCGCTGCGCGCTGCGGCGGAGTGCGTCCGGAGTCGAGTTGAAGAAACAGGTGGTCCCCTGTAGAGAGTTGGAATCCGCTGGGTTTGCCCACTCTTTTTCCGCGGACACCACGATGCGAAAGGTACGACGACGGATCACGCAGTAACGCGCCGCGTAGTGACGAAGTTGCAGCAGGCGCTGCCTGGCGATGACCGGGCCTCGCGTCTGCAAGTGCGGCCGAGATAATTGTTTCGCGCGAGTGCGCGCGACTTGCAGCAACTCCAGGAGCACCACCTCGACGCAAGTGGCTTGTCCTAGTGCTCGAATGGCAAAGCGTTCGCCGGTGATCAACTCGAGCTTCGGCTCGTGAACCCGTCCGCGACTGCCGGTCTCGCCGACGCTTAGACGAACGCTCACCCTTGACCGCTTGGGCGTGTTTGCGAAGCTGGCATCAGTTTTCAGAAGCTACGCTCGCGCGCGGCGTTGCTTTGGGTCATGGTGAAGCCATTCCGGACCGCGTCACGAACTGCGAGGCACCACCTTGCTCATGCCGGTCGTCCAAGCTCTCCAAAACAACAGCGGGGCGTGATCCCCGCCCTCACTGAATCATCGCCCTTTTATCAGCTGGAGCAGGGACACAGTCCTGCGGTGAAGCAGGATACGTTTGTCACTTCTCGGTCTGCACGGTCAGCACGCGGACTTCCCAGCCATTCTGTGGCGAGAAATCGTAGCCGAAAACCTTGTTGTCACGAGCGGCGGTCAGAACAAACCCCGCTGGAACTCGGACAGAATAGGACGGTAGTTGGCGAGGGTAAACGGTCCAGATGTTACCACGTGGGTCTTCCGGTGACCGGCCGACCCACAGCGATCCGTCCGCCGTGAAAAAAGCACTTGTCGCATCCGGCCAGCGGTGTACGTCGTCAGCGTTGGAACGACGTCGATCGGCTTCGGCACGAGTACCTACCGTCGCTGTGAGCCGGAGCGTCAGCCCACGTGCTCCAACCGCATAAACTCGGACAGCTCCGCTGTCGCCGTTGACAACGGCCAGCAGTGAGTCGCCGAGTAGCGCCCATGCACCGCCTGGCCTGCGTCCGTAGGATGCTAGCGGCGCAGCTTCGTGGCTCTCCGGCACAGCCAGATCAGCGCGCTTCGCTACCGTGTCTCCAGTTAGTTTCCGTCCGCGTCCGTCGATTGTGAACGTCGTAACGACGCGGGCCTGCACAGGAAGACCAGCGCGAATCTTCGCCAGCGTGTCTCTGGTTCGTTCCCGGATGTGTTCAACCACTAACGTGAAGTACGGCTCTTTGGGAACCGCGGCATTGGTGCCGCCCAACACGGTTCTGGTGGGCGGGTTGATCACGATTAGTCGCAGGTCGGGGCCAAGCTCGTGTCGGCGAGCTCCGTCGACGATGTCGATGGGTCGCTCACGGATAAAACGACCGGAAGTCGTGAATTCAACCTGCTTCTTGCCGGTGACATCCGCGATACTGACAACCGTATCTGTCACGGACAATTCCACTGGCACCCCCAGCTCGCCTAAGCCTGTACCGGCGCGGCCGAAACTAAGCAACGCTGCCCCACGCGGGCTAAACACTCGAATAGTCCGAGCCCGAAAATCGAGCACGAAGAGACGACCGTCTTTCGAAACACCAACCCCAGTTATCGTGCGGAACGCACCCTCTCTGTCACCCGCGTCTCGTGGGATCACCAACTCCGTACGCGTCTCAAGCAGCCGCGTGACCACGTTACCCTGAGCGTTAGCGAACGCGCTCACCGCACCAAGCGTGCCGGCGCACACTGCGGCGTAACGGACGCGACGCCAAAAGCTCCTGACTGCCGAAACCAACACTGTTGGCATCATCACATTCTCGAGTGCAGTTAGCGCAGCGATTCTTTTGGCAGGCGGCTTGGCCGGTCTACCTAACGCGCCTTTCGAATCGCCTGCTCAACGAGCGAGTCCATTGTAACTTGCGGCAACGATCCTGAAAACCTCACACCAGCAATTAGTACGGTCGGCGTACCTTGGGCGCCCAACCGCTCGGCTGCGGCCACGTCACGATCAACCGCAGCCACCGTCGCTGAGTCTGCTAGACACTGATCGAACGCGTCAAGCGCAGTGACGCCGGCTCGCTCGGCAAGCGTTCGCCATGGTAGAACGCCAAGCGAATCTCGTTTTATTGAGAACAGCACGTCGTGCATTGCATCAAATCGACCTTGCGATCCGGCACACTCACTGGCTATTGCTGCGGGTCGCGCATATGGATGAATCCGAGCTAGAGGCCAGTGTCTGTAAACCACTGCTAACTCTGTTGGAAACCGAGTGCGCGTTCGTCGCAAAACGTCTTCAAGCGCTCTGCACGCCGGACACTGAAAGTCAGAGAACTCGACGAGCACGGCCTTTGCTTTAGGCGATCCCAAGCGGTGACCGGAACCGACGTAGGATGCCCAGTCCGGCTGAGCCCGAAAGGGCCCGGAGGTCGTAGCCTTCCCACCGAAAACCTCGCGCTTCACGGCGATGACGGTTAGGATCACCGCGCAGGCGACCAGAGTACTCGTGGTAATAGCAGAAGCAATATCACGAAATCGCATAGGACTGATTCGCAAGGAGGCAGGTCGGGGCGTTATTGAAGCCCGTCGATGTGGTCCACGCTGATAGCAAGCGCCTTGGGGGGAATCATCTGGCCGTATCGTCGCCTAGCCGCTGAAGAGCCCTCGATCGGCAACAGTTCACCCAGGTTGGGGTTCAGCGTGCAATCTGCGTCAATCGCCCCGACCTTGGCTCAACAATTCTCGCCGACGTAGTATCCGCAGCCAGAAGGACTGTCGGTCGAGTAGCAAGTCCCGGTCGCCTCAACCTCATGCGTGGTCTCATTATACATGCACGTAAGGAGCTGGGCGCAAAGGTAAGGCGGCATACCTTGCGGACGCGAGTCGCATTCGTCGATTCCATAGTTAAACGCAGTACATATCTCATCTTGAGTGCAGGGCCCCCAACTGCCTGGCTGAGCGCTAATTGGTGCGGCTAGAAGTGAGGAGAGCACAACTACAACCCCGGCCAGCGCGTTGATGCGGGACCTTGTCAAACGTGTCGACATGCGAACGACCTCCGACGTAAGAAGCGTGCGGCCCGGTCGCACGAAGTTGGGGTGCTGGACCGGGTGCGGGATAACTAGATCTTGCGGGGACTCCGACCGCTTCGCAAGACGGTTTTTTCACGCCGACCGTTCAAATCGGGGAACGGCCGCGAACTACTGCCGCCGTGCGCATGATTTGTTTGCCCTAGGCGCTCCCAGACGGTGACCGGAACCGACGTAGGATGGCCAGTCCGGCTGAGCACGAAACGCGCCGGAGGTCGTAGTCTTCTCACAAACAAACTCGCGTTTCACGGCGATGACGGTTAGGATCACCGCGCAGGCGACAGAGTACTCGTGGTAACACCAGAAGCAATGTCACGAAATCGCATAGGACTCATTCGCAAGGACGCAGGTCGGGGCGTTATTGAAGCCCGTCGATGTGGTCCACGCTCATAGCAAGCGCACTGGGAGGGGGAATCATCTGCCCGGATCGTCGCCTAACAGGGTGCTGAAAAAACTAAGCGAAAGGACTCTGGCGCGTTTCGCAGAGCGTTGTACTTTGACGCGACTCCTTCGAGTGATGCGTCATGCGCGGTGCGGACGAGCGGCAAGCGGTGCTCTTCGGTGTGCGATCCACCGAAGATCGCATTCCCGCGGATCATCCGCTGCGCGCGATGCGGAAACTGGTTGATCCGATCCTGCTCGGGATGTCGCCGGCCTTTGAGCGCCTCTACGCCAAGGAAGGACGGCTCTCGGTGCCGCCGGAGCATCTGCTCCGCGCGCTGCTCCTCCAAGTGCTCTATCGATCCGCAGTGAGCGGCCGCTGATGCAGCAGCTCGACTACAACTTGCTGTATGGCTGGTTCGTGCGGCGCTCGCCGGACGATGAGGCCTGGACACCCACGGTGTTCTCGAAGAATCGCAACCGCTTGTTGGACGGCGAGATCGCCGAAGTGTTCTTTCGCGAAGTCCTGGCGCTCGCCGATGCGCACCACTGTTTGCCGCACGAGCACTTCGCCGTCGACGGGACGATGCTCGAAGCGTGGGCGAGTCATAAGACTTCAGCCGATCGACGAGCCCCCGCCGCCGTCGGATGATGATCCGAGCAATCCGAGTGTGAACTTTCGCGGAGAAAAGCACTCGAACGCGACGCGTCGCTCGGTGACGGATCCCGATGCGCGCTCGCGCGGAAGACGCACCACGGCGCGGCATTTCTCGCGTATCAGGCGAGCGTGCTGACCGAGAATCGCCACGGGTTCATCGTCGACACCGATGTGCGGGCCCCGAGCCACGACGCCGAGCGGAATGCCGCGCGCGACATGATGCTGCTGCAGCCGCCCGCCGCGCGCCGCCGCACACTGGCGGCGGACAAAGGCTGCGACACGCCGGACTTTGTCGCCGACGTGCGTGTAATGGAGTGGACCCGGCACATCAGTCCCAATCCGCATCGCTATCGCGGACGACGCGGCACCCCGGATACGAATTCAGTCAGCGCAAACGCAAGTTGGTCGAGCAAGCATCCGGATGGCACAAGTGCGTCGGACTCCTGCGCAAACTGCACCACCGCGGCCGGGAGAAAGTGTCGTGGATGTTCACGTTTGTCAGCGCAGCGTACAATCTCGTGCGGCTGCGCACGCTGCTCACGGCGTAACGCCCCGAGCGGGAGTGGTCAGTGGTTCCGCGCGGCGCGGTGCGCCGTCCAGCATCCGCACGAGTCCGCCGATCTACGAACGCAAGAAGGAAGAATCTCCACGGTTCGCTGTGTTTTGTCAGCACCCTGCTAGCCGCTGAAGAGCCCTCGATTGGCAACGGTTCACTCAAGTTGGGGTTCACCGTGCAATCCGCGTCAATCGCCCCGACCTTGGCTCAACAATTCTCGCCGACGTAGTATCCGCAGCCAGAAGGACTGTCGGTCGAGTAGCAATCCCCGTCGAACACGATCTCATGCGTGGTGGGATTGTACTGGCACGAAAGGGTCTGGGCGCAAAGGTAAGGCGGCATACCTTGCGGTTGCGAGTCGCAATAGTCGATTCCATAGTTAAACGCAGTACACAGCTGATCTTGATTGCAGGGCCCCCAACTGCCTGCCTGAGCGCTAGTTGGTGCGGCTAGAAGTGAGGAGAGCACAACTACAACCCCGGCCAGCGCGTTGATGCGGGGCCTTGTCAAACGTGTCGACATGCGAACGACCTCCGACGTAAGAAGCGTGCGGCCCGGTCGCATGAGGTTGGGGTGCTGGACCGGGTGCGGGATGACTAGATCTTGCGGGGACTCCGACCGCTTCGCAAGACGGTTTCTTCACGCCGACCGTTCAAATCGGGGAACGGCCGCGAACTACTGCAGCGCGGTGCACGTTGTCTGCGCGAGCGCGCGGATCGGGCTGCGATAGTCCAAGTTCCTACCCGTTACCGCACGCCACCAGTGGCTCAAGTACCCGCGTGCAGACATTGCGCATCGCTTCAAGAAACCTACTCGCTGCAGCCTCTCGAAGATCCATGCCGCAGACGCGCCACGCGAGTCGCTTGAGTCGTGCGTGGGGAGGCAACGCCCAACGTCTAAGCGTATGCTCCCATCCAACGGCTCCCGTCTTTCGCTCGATTGCCGTAAGAAGAATAAACGCATCGATCGCATCGCTGAGTGATCCGGCGTTGGCCAGCATAGCGCTTCTTCGCCGCCACATCTTGAATAGAACGCTTGGGTCCTCGTGGTGCATATAGTCAGCCAGCTGCCGCGCCGACGTAAATGGGTGGGAACGACCGGAGAGCGCGAGCGCCAAGACCCAACCGGAATCGGCCCCTGAGTCGCGCCATTTGATGCGCGCGAACGTCTCGGAGCGCATCGAACGGATAACGCTGCATCTAATCAATTGCATGCCCCGCCATGCCCACTCGCGTTGAGTCAGCTGGGTAACCTCGGCGTTTTCCGCGAATGCCTTCGTGTCAGTCACAAGGAACACAGCGGTGTGGCGTGAGAGCGGCTCGACGTTGACACTCAGGGGGGTCATCGGCACCGACCCATCGGTGACGAGGATTCGAACAGATTGAAGGATTCCTAGATCCGTGACTGAGCAACAGGAGTAACAACTTACGAACCCGGCTCTTCGCAGGCGCTTCGTAACCGAATCGCTAAAGGCTTGGTTCCTCGTCAGCACCGCGACACGCGCTTCGACTAAAACTCGCTCGTATAACGTGGCGTGGCCCGCGCGAATGCTTTTGGCTCCCATTCTAGCGCCACAATCTCGGCCGGAGGTTCCCATGCCGACTCAGAGTTTTCAATGTGCGCGGATCACTCATCGTAACAAAAACGTGCCGCGCGGAGGAGGCGCGATCAAGAGGGCCCTGGCGGCGCACTAGAAATAGAATGCGACACTCGGGTTTGTACTGACATTTCAAGCAGCAAACGGAGGAGACCGTGAGCACCTTCTCCGTTTAAAGTTTCATGGCTTCAGTTTCGCGCTTCCGTCTGCGTTTTCTTTTCCTTTTCGCTGTTCGCAGCGCCGATCGTATCCGCAAGAGTCGTAAGGTTGAAGGGCTTCTTCAAAAACCGCACGTTCGGCGCGCCGCTCACGTTATAGCCGCTCATCAGCACAACGCCAAGCGCGGGCTCAAGCTCCCGCAGTTTCGCCGCGAGGCCGAGTCCTGACACCCCGTCGGGCATCACCACATCTGCGAGCAGCACGTCGATCGCGCCGCCCGCGATCGCCCACGCGCGCTCGGCGCTCGCGGCGTCGGTCGCTTCGATCACGGTGTACCCGACGCTTCTGAGCGAGCGAACGATGATCCGGCGCAGCACATCCTCGTCCTCCGCCACCAGAACGGTGGCGTTGCCACGCGGGCGCGGACGATTGTCCGCGGCTGGCGCCGCTGAGACAGCCTCCGCGGCGAGGGGCAGAAACACGCGGAACGTGCTGCCGTGTCCTTCGGTGCTCTCGACTTCGATCCACCCCTGGTGCTGCGCGACGATGCCGTGTGTGGTCGCGAGTCCAAGACCTGTGCCCCGGCCGACCGGCTTCGTCGTGTAGAACGGCTCGAAGATGTGCGCCATCACGTCCGCGCTCATTCCCGTGCCCGTGTCGGTCACACTCAGCTCCACAAAGCTGCCGGCGCGTCCTCCGGGATGCGCCGCCACACCATCGTCGGCGATCTCCACACGCCGCGTTTCCAGCAACAGCTTTCCGCCGGACTCCATCGCGTCGCGCGCATTGACGCAGAGGTTCACGACGACCTGCTCGATCATCCCTGCGTCCCCGGAAAACGGAAGCGACGCGTTGCCTGGCGTGAACGACACGGTCACGCGCTCGCCGATGAGCCGCCGCACCATCCGCAGAAGCTCGGCGACAATGACGTTGAGGTCGTGCGTGGCCACGTTCATCGACTGGCGCCGGCTGAACGCGAGCAGCTGGCGCGGCAGCCTGCTCGCCCGGTCGGCTGACGCGCGCAGCTCGCGAAGAGTTTCAAGCGTCCCGGCACGGTCGTCAAGCTGGGTCTCGAGATACTCGAGCTGCAGCATGATGGCGCCGAGCACGTTGTTGAAATCGTGCGCCACCCCGCCGGCGAGCTGGCCCACGGCTTCCAGTTTCTGCGAGTGACGGAGTTGCTCTTCGCGCTCGACGTCGTCGCTGATGTCGCGCATGATGCCGAGATGGTGCGTGATCGCGCCGCGCACGTCGCGAATGGGGGAAATCATGCCGTCGAACGTCAGCGGCCTGCCCTTGCCCCGCGACAGGACAATGCGGCCGGTCCACGCGCGGCCCGTCTGCACGAACGCGACGATGTCATCGAGCTGCGGAGACATGACGCGCTCGCCCAGTACATCACGAGGACGGTGGCCCAGCGCGGCGTCGCGTGAAACACCCGTCGCTTCGCTGAAGCCGGAATTCACGTACACCATGCGGTAATTGGCGTTGGTGATGAACACGCTCTCGCGTACCTGCTCGATGGTCGAGCGCAAGAGGTGGGCCGCCGCGCTCGCGCGGTGCCGTGCGAGCGCGAGCGCAACCTGGCCGCCGATCCGCATGGCCAGATCGGCTTCGTGCGGTGTGAACTCCCTCGGCGTGCGCGAAAGCACCGCGATTGCGCCGAACGACATGCCTTCGCTCACGAGCGGAAGCGCGAGGCACGCGGTCACGCCGCGCTCCACGAAGAGCGGCCGCACATACGAGAGCCGCGGATCATCCAGCGCGGAGCTCGACACAATCGCCTTCGTCTCGCCAAGAAACGCGCGCACACCGGCGTCGGTCGCAGCGAGGACGAGCCCGCAAAACGGCTTCTCTCCGGCAGGCACCGCGTCGGCGCGCACGACAATCGACGTCCCCGCCTCATCGAGCATGCCCGCGACGGCGTATGGGACGCCGAGCAGCGCCGTGAGCTCGCGACACGCGCGTTCGAGCAGGAGATCGGGCTCGGCTTCATCCGCGGCCGCGCTCAGCACGGCATTGAGCGCCGCGAGGTCGCGATT
>DASRAP010000135.1:0-11845 GCA_035638155.1 Gemmatimonadaceae bacterium
ACCACCACCGCCGCGGCCTCCGCCTTCTGCGGGACGAGCGCAGAACGGATCACTCTGAACGAGCGGGCGTTCGCATGCCGCACCGCCGCCGCCGCGACCACCGCCACCCCCGCCGCCACCTCCGCCTCCGCCACCAAATCCCCCGAAGCCCTGGCCGCCGGCGCCGGGCGCCGTCGATGCAAGCGTCTGACGCGCCTGCGCGATCGCCGCGGAGTCATAGTGCGCCTTCGCGAGCGAGTCGAGCACCATCGGCGCGCGGACCGCGCGCAGAATGCTGTCGCGGCGCTCACTCGGTGAGAGCGCAGCGACCGTCACCGGGCCGCCGCGTTGCGAATTGAATCCCCAGACGACTGTGTGCAAGCCGGGTCCATTCGGCGCGCCCGGCACCGTCGCAATCGTGTCGCCCAGTGCGTCGGTGATGCGCAGCGAAACGGAACCCGTTGCTCCGTTCAGCCGATACGAAATGGCCGCGCCGTACTGGGCCGCCGGTGTCTGGAAAAACGCCTGGCCGTTGCCGTTGCCGCTCGCCATCAACGTTGGCCCTTCGCCCCACTGATACGCCGTCTTCGGCTCAAAGAGATGCGCCGGTTCGGCGAGCACCTTGGTGTTCATCTGCTCGAGCGGCGCCACGTCCACGATCCAGAATCCGCGCCCGTGCGTGGCCGCGATGAGATCGTGATCGCGCGGATGAATCTGGAGATCATAGAACGGCGTCGACGGTGCACCCGTCATGAACCGCGTCCAGTGCGCGCCGCGGTCGATCGACGCGTACACGGCGATCGAGGTTCCGACGAACAGCAGGTCGCGATTGCGAGGATCCTCGCGGATCACGTGCAGGAAGTCTGCGTTGCCGTCCTTCGGAAGATTGTTGACGATCGAGCGGAAGGAATTGCCCCCGTCGTTCGTCACGAACAGGTACGGCGTGAAGTCATTCCACCGGTGGTTTTCGAGCGCCACGTAAAACGTCAGCGTGTCGAAGTGCGAAGCCTCGACGCGCGTGACGTACATGTCTTTCATGGTGAGGCCGGGCAGCTTGCCCGAGACTTCCGTCCATGTCGCGCCGTCGTTGTGCGTGACCCACACGTTGCCGTCGTCGGTGCCCGCGATGAGCAGGCCGGGCTTGAGCGTGCTCTCTGTCATCGTCACCACGGTACCGTACGTCTCGGCTTGCGTGGCATCGATCGTGATGCCGCCCGTCCAGACGAGCGACGTGTCGATGCGTTCCTTCATCTGCTTCGACAGATCGGGGGAGATGACGTGGAAGTCCGCTCCCTGCTTGGTCGACTTCAGCACGTGATTGCCCGCGTAGTAGATCACGTTGTGATCGTTCGGCGAGATGAAGTACGGCGTGTTCCAGTTGAAGCGAAGCTGCATGTCCGCCGAGTCCTTCTTCTGCTGCGCGCGAAGGGCGTTGATCGCCGCCGTGACCTGAGGGGTCGCCGGACGCAGCGGATCGCCGCGTAGCGTGGCGATCGAATCTTCCCACATGCGGTACGCGGTTTGCCAGTTCGGGCGCTGGAACTGGAGGCGCTCACCCGTCTTGAGATTGACACGTGACGCGGAGCCGCCCTGCGACTCGCCGTACACGATGTTCGGGTCGGTGGGGTCCTGCGCCGTGTAGAACCCGTCGCCGCCGGAGATTGTGAACCAGTACGCCGCATTCGTCGCGCCGCGACGCTTGCTCGGCCCGCACCACGCGCCGTTGTCCTGCGCGCCGCCGCAGATGTTGTACGGCACCGCGTAGTCGTAGCTCACTTCATAGAACTGCGGGATCGGAAGGTTCATGCCCTGCATGAAATTCCCGCCGCGATCATAGGAGAATGCGACGCCGCCGTCATTTCCGAGCACGATACGCTCGCCGTCGGTCGGATCGATCCACATCGCATGGTCGTCGACGTGCACCTGCTGCGCCGCCGCCTTGTTCGTTTTTCCGCCGTCGTCGGAGACCTGGATTTCCGTCGACGAGAAGTACACGCGGTCAGGATTCTTCGGGTCGACGCGCACCTGCGAGTAATAGAAGGGTCGAGTGTCGATGTTGTTCATCTTCGTCCACGTCGCACCGGCATCCGTGGAGCGATAAAGTCCCGTGCCGCCCGGCGCGCGCGACGGCGTGAACCCGCCGTCACCCTGCGGCGTCGCCGCTTCGGTCAGCGCGTACACGACATTCGAATTGCTTGGCGCAATCGCGAGGCCGATGCGCCCCTTCACGCCTTCCGCGTATCCGCCGCCCTTGATCTCCGTCCACGTCGTGCCGCCGTCGGTGGTCTTCCAAAGACCCGATCCGGGGCCGCCGCTCGTGAGCGAGTACGGCGTGCGGACGCGCTGCCACGCCGAGGCATACAACACGTTGGGGTTCTTCGGATCCATCACGATGTCGACGAAACCCGTCTTGTCGTTGATGAACTTGACGAGTTGCCACGTATTGCCGCCGTCCGTGGTCTTGTAGATCCCGCGTTCGGGATTCGCCTTCCACGCAGCGCCGAGTGCGGCGACGTACACGATGTTCGGGTTCGTTGGATGGACGACGATGCGCCCGATGTGCTGGGTCTTCTCGAGGCCCTTGGGCGTCCAGGTGACGCCGCCGTCGGTGGATTTGTAGATGCCGCCGCCGGGTTCAATGGAGTTGCGGGAGTTTGGCTCGCCCGTGCCGGCCCACACCTGCTGCGTGTCCGACGGCGCGATGGCCAGCATGCCCATGGAGATGATGCGCTTGTCGTCGAACACGGGGCGCCATGTCTGACCGTTGTTCATGGTCTTCCAGATGCCGCCGCCAGCCGCCGCGACAAACAGCGTCTTCGAGGGGCCGGGAATACCGACGACGTCGCTGACGCGGCCCATGAAATTGGCCGGCCCGACCGTCCGCCACTTGAGACCGGCGACGATGGAGGAGTCGAGAACCTGCGCATTCGCCGAGCCCGCAATCAGCGAGATCGCAAGAAAGGTGCGCATTACTACGGATCGAGACATACAAATGCCTGAAGAGGGGTGACGAGAAACTACAGATTGGAGAGCGGAGACGGGAGACAGATAGACATGGGAGATGGGAGATGGGAGAGGGGAGATGTAACTGCCATGGGAGATGGAGGAGGGGAGAGGTTACGGCTGCCGTATCCCATCCTCCATCTTCCATGGGCAGTTCCATCTCCCATGTCCGCTCTCCCATCTCCCATGTCAGTTAAATCTCCCATCTCGCCTCTCCCATAGCAGTTGCCCCTTCCTTCTGATCTCACCGACCGCTACGTGATCGAGCGAGAGCTCGGGCGCGGCGGCATGGGCACGGTGTATCTCGCCCGCGACCGCAAGCTCGACCGCCCGGTTGCGCTCAAGGTCCTGCCGCCGGAATTCGCGGGAGACTCGTCGCTGCGCGAACGGTTCCTGCGCGAGACGCGCACGGCAGCGTCGTTTTCCCATCCCAACATCGTTCCGGTCCATGCGGTCGAGGATGCGGGGGGGACGCTCGCGTTCGCCATGGGCTACGTGGAGGGCGAGAGTCTCGCCGAGCATGTTGCGCGGCGCGGGCCGCTCGATGTGCGCGGCATCGTGCGCGTGCTGCAGGATGTGGGATACGCGCTCGCGTATGCGCACGGCCGCGGCGTCGTGCACCGCGACATCAAGCCCGACAACATCATGATCGAGCGTGCGACGGGTCGCGCGCTGCTCATGGACTTCGGCATTTCGCGATCCATGGTCGCGAGCCCCGCCATGGCCCCCGGGCTCACGCGCGTGGGCGAAGTGGTGGGAACACCCGAGTACATGAGCCCGGAGCAGGCCACCGGCGACACCGTGGACGGCCGCACCGACATCTACTCGCTCGGACTCGTGGCCCTCTACGCCCTCACCGGTTCGAAGCCGATATCAGGATCGTCGGCGCAGAACATTCTCGCGAAGCAGCTGACCGAGCTTCCGCCCCCGGCGTGCTCGCTGCGCGCGGATCTTCCGGAGTCGGTCGGCGCGGCGATTGATCGCTGCGTGCGCAAGCAGCCCGAAGATCGTTTTCCATCAGCGGAAGCGCTCGTGGAAGCGATCGACGCGGCGCAGGCCGCCGGGCCGGAGATTCCGCTCCCGGTGCGCCTCTTCGCGCAGGAGCTCGCGACCCTGAGCCTGCTGATCATGTTTTTCGTCCTGATGTCGCCGATGCTGGTCAACGCGACATCGGCGGGCGGCCGGTGGGACGCGCTGATTCCGCTCTCGATCATGGCCGCGGTGATGTTCACACGTGTTGCGCTGACGTTTGTCGCAGCGCGCCGGCTCGTCGAATCGGGATTTCATCCGGACGTGATCCTGCGCGGCATGCAGGGCGTCGTGGACGAGCGCTCGAGTCTGATTGCGATGTACAAGGCGAACGCGAGAGTTCAGGCGCGTCGCCGCAACACGGTGCGCATCGCGCGGATCATGTCGGTCATCGCGGTCGTCCTGATCGTGTTCGCGATCTCACGAGGACGCGAAATCGAACCGCACAAGTGGCGGCTCGGCGTGCTCGGTCTCACCGCCGGCATCACGGCGTTCATCATGTTCGGCGTGTCGATCATGCTGTTCATGAAGAGTCCGTTCCGCGCGCCGCCGGCGGAACGCATTCTCAAGCGATTCTGGCTCGGCCCCGTCGGCCGCGCGTTCGTGCGGCTGGCCGGTCGCGGCGTAAAGGCGGATGCCGGTTCGAGTGTTTCATTCGCACCGGCAGGACCGGTGAGCCAGTCACCTCCCGTGCAACAAGCGCCGGTCAACACGTCGGGAGACCGGCTCGCAGAGCTCGAGGCGCGGCTCGCCGCGCTCGAGCGAAATCGCACGGGTCAGCCCTGATATCCATGTCGTTCGAGATCTCTGACGCAAGAGCGATCCTCTCGCAAACACCCGCCACGCTGCAAAGCATGCTCGGCCGCTTGCCCGAGAGCTGGCTCGATCAGACAGAAGGGCCGGGCACCTGGTCCGCGCGCGAAGTCGTCGCGCACCTGGTGGATCTGGAGGAAACGGACTGGCCCGTTCGCGCGGACATCATTGTGCGCCAAGGAACGAGCCGGCCGTTCACGCCCATCGATCGTGAACGTTTCCGCGACGTGCTCGCGGGTGTTCCGCTGGACGAATTGCTCGAGATGTTCGCCGAGCGCCGCGCGCGCAATCTTCACGCTCTCATCGGCTATCATCTCGGGCCGGAACGCCTGCAGCTTCGCGGTGTGCATCCCGATTTCGGCGAAGTCACCCTCGAACAACTGCTGTCCACGTGGGTCGTGCACGATCTCAATCACATCGCGCAAATCGCACGCGTCATGGCGAAGCGATACGGGTCCGCGGTGGGACCCTGGCGCGCGTACCTCGGCGTGCTCAGCTAGACCGCGGGTCCGAGACGTATACGTTCACATCGCCGCCCTTTTCCGAAGGTTGCACGCGGTCGAAACGGAATCCGAGTTTCGCGAGCAGGCGGATCGAACGGTCGTTGTGGAGTGAAGTGATCGCGAGAATGGGGCCAAGCCCGAGCGTGTCGCGCGCGTAGCGAAGCGTTCCCTGCGCGGCTTCGGCCGCGTAACCCTGCGACCAGAACTCCGGCAGGAACGCGAATCCGATGTCGGGGTGCTCGAGCGTGTCGCGCCTGAGCAACCCGCACATGCCTGCCGGTACGTCTCCGTCGCGCAGCGAGACCAGCCACAGCCCGAAACCATTCTTCGCGTAACTCGCGGCGGGGCCGCTCGCGATGTACGCTCGCGCGTCGTCGAGCGAATGCACGTGGCGATCACCGATGTACTCGAGCCACGACGGCTGATTCACGAGAGTGAAGATGAACGGCGCGTCCGCCGGTTCCAGCTCGCGCAGGGTCAGCCTCTCCGTTTCAAGTACGCGCGCCATTCTCGTGCTCTCGCATTGCGAGCAGAGCGAACGTCGCCAGCCAATGCTCGCCCGCGTAATCGCCTGCGACGTGTGGAATGCTGGCGTCGATATGACGATCGGCAGCGTCCATTGCGCGAGCCCGGCGCGGATCGCTCTCAGGGAGCGCGCGCGCGAGCGCACGCCAGCACCAGGCACGGCTCAGATTGAGTCCGTCGAGGTGCCCGATCTTCCCGTCCGAGCGGTCGCTGACGATCGCGGGCGAGAACAATGTGGCGGGCTCGCCGGTCGCGAGCCGCGGGAGAAAATCCGCGAACCAGCGAGCGAAATCGGCGCGCGGAAGCGCCGACTCCATGCACAGCGCCTCGACGAGCGCCGGAGACAGAAAGTCGTCGCCCCCCGGTTCCCACGCCTGACAGTCGCGATCGTTGCCGTACCACGCGGTCGCGCGCTCCTCGAGACGCGACACGAGCGCGCTGTCACCGACCACGCCGGCGTATTCGAATGCGAGGACGAACGCGAACGCCGTGTTGAAATGCGTACCGGCGCGAATGGGATACGTCGCCTTGGGCAACCACCCGTGAAAGCGTCCGCTGAATGCGTCAGCGAGCGCCTGCACGTTGGCGCGCCACCGCCGGCCATCCTGAGACTCGTGGCGCGCCAGCTCCGCTGTCAGCATCAATAACCACGCCCACCCGTACGGGCGTTCGAACGTGCCGCGATTCGCGCTGCCGAGGTACGACACCTCCCCGGCCACGTTGTCGGGCGTGAGCTGTGCGTCGAACAGCGCGCGAATCTCGCCCGCCGCGCCGAAGCGCGGGAAGCGCCGGAGCAAGGTGGCGAGCAGCCAGTACCCGTGTACGCACGAGTGCCAGTCAAAACTGCCGAAGAACACGGGGTGCAGCTCGTGTGGAGCGCGGAGCTCGCGCGCATCGTTGATGACGTGATCGAGCTTGTTCGGATACTCACGCCGCACGTGCGCGAGCGCGATGCGCGCGAACCTCTCGCCGATATCCTGCGTCAGCCGATGCATCAGTGCCGGAATGCGGTGAAGTACATGAGCAGTGTGTTCGCAATCAATAGCGGAACGGCCGTGGGAATCTGGACTTTGACGACGGCATTCTGGTCGGGCAGATCGAGCAATGCCGTCGGCACGATGTTGAAGTTCGCCGCCATCGGCGTCATCAGCGTGCCGCAGAAGCCGGACAGCATTCCCACGGCGGAGATCACGACGATGTCACCGCCAAAATGCTGCACGAGGATTGGCAGCGCGATCCCGGCCGTCATGACGGGGAACGCGGCGAACGCGTTGCCCATCACCATCGTGAAGACCGCCATGCCGGTCGTGTACGTCGCGACGGCAACAAAGGCATGGTCGAGGGGAATCCACCGCTGAATGAGATTCGCGACCACCGGGCCAACTCCCGCGGCGGCGAACACCGCGCCGAGCGCCGCGAGCGACTGGGGCAGCACGGCCGCCCACCCGACGGAGTCCAGCAGGCGCCTCGCTTCGCGCACGGGCGCGAGGAGCGGAGGACGAAACATCGCGAAGCCAACGGCGAGCGCGACGAGCGTCGCGAGTCCCAGCGAGATCTGCGTAGCCTGGCTCACATCGACGAGCGGACGCCCCGCGATGTGCACGTACTTGAGGAGTTTTGAACCGGAAAACGTGAGCACCGGAATGACCAGCACAGGCAGGAACACCCAGTAGCCGCGATTGCGCTCACCGGACGGTGGCTGCGCCGTGGTCGTTTGCCCGAGTCCTCCCATCACAACGCTGGCAACCATCACGAGGACGAGGCAGCCGTTCACGAAATCAGAGACGTACGAGCCCGCAAAGAAGGAAATGGCGTACACACCCCAGAACACCGTGTTGTTGATGCGCCGCGGGTTCGAGGCGTCGCACGCGTTCACAACAGCGACGCCCCCCGTGAGAAGCCCCATCAGGACGTTGATGAACTCGAGCGTGATCACGCGTCGGTCCGGGGAGGCGCGGCGAGCTCGCGCGCAAGACGCCGGTCGAGCAGCACGAGGCGCACGGCGTGAATGACGAACGCGAACACGGCCGTGGGAATCGCCCACACGGCGAGACTCCACGGCTCGACGATGATCTTGTTCTGCTCGAGAAAGCTTTTGATGAGCAGGATCGATCCGATCGAGACAAACACGTCTTCACCGAAAAACACGCCGACATTGTCCGCGGCAGCCGCGTGCGCGCGAATGCGGCGCCGAGTGGCGAGGGGCACGTCGCCGTAACGCGCCTCCGCGGCGCCCTCGGCCATCGGCGCGACGAGCGGACGCACGGTTTGCGCCTGTCCCGCGAGCGCGGCGAGACCGAACGCGGCGCTGAGCTGGCGGAGCGCGACATACGCCATGAGCACGCGTCCGGTCGTGGCGGCCGACACTTTCGCGATGACGTCGCGCGCGCGCTCGCGGAGCCCTGCGCGCTCCAGCATGCCGATCACCGGCAACACCAGCCAGACGATGGCGACGTAGCGGCTGGAGGCGAACGCCTTGCCGAATGCTGCGATGACATCGTAAAGTCCGCGTCCGGCCGCGAGCCCGGTCGCGATGGCGGCAACGGCGATGACGACCAACGGGTTACGCTTGAGGGCGAACCCGACGACGACAATCGCGATGCCGATCAGGACTAACAATGGAAAAACGAAATGAAAGTTGAAACGGAAGACTCAAGTTGAGATTTCAAGATGCAGTGGCGTTGAAGTGTCTTAAAACTGTACTCTAACTGTCGCTAAAAATGACAACGAAAGCGCCGATTTCCTTCCTCCTCGCTGCCGCGTTCCTTGTGGCCTGCGGCGAAAAAACCCAGCAAACCCAAGCCCCGGCGAAACGCGACTCTACTCCGCCGGCCGCTCAGCCGCCAGCGGACCCGCCGGCGCCGGACTCCTTCCGCGTAAAGTTCGAGACATCGCGCGGGAATTTCACCGTCGAGGTTCACCGATCCTGGGCGCCCCTCGGCGCCGACCGGTTCTACGCTCTCACGCAGAGTGGGTTCTTCAACGACGAGCGTTTCTTCCGTGTCGTGCCCGGTTTCATTGTGCAGTGGGGAATGAACGGCGACACGACGCTCAACAAGAAGTGGGCGGACCGCCGCATTCCGGATGATCCGGTCACGCAGAGCAACAAGCGCGGCACCGTCACGTTTGCGAGTCAGATGCGTCCGGGCACGCGGTCGGCGCAGCTCTTCATCAACTTCGCCGACAACCCGCCGCTCGATGCGAACGGCTTCGCGCCGTTCGGGTCCGTCGTCGACGGAATGAAAGTCGTGGACGCACTGTATGCGGCGTATGGTGAAAAGCCCGATCAGACGCGCCTCGGGAAAGAGGGCAACGCATACCTGAAACAGGAATTCCCCAAGCTCGACTACATCAAGTCCGCCACCGTGATGAAATAGACAGCGACCGGTTATGCCGGCGGAACGGCGTACGTCCCGACGGTTTTCGCAACCAGAGTTCGTTCGGGTGTGTCCGTCACGACACGCGCTTCGGCGTACGCCAGCATTCGCCCGGCGCGCAGCACGCTCGCGATTGCCAGGAGACCGGTATTCGTCGCCGGACGCATGAACGTCGTGTGATTGTCGACGGTTGCCATCGCGCGAAACTCGCCGAACTGTGCGCAGAACGCGATCACCATCGCCGTGTCAGCGAGGGCCATGATGGCCTGGCCGGACACGATGCCGCCCGTGCGATGGAGCATCGCATCGAACGGCATCGCCAGCGTCGCGGAGTCAGCCGTGGTTTCGCGAACTTCGAGGTTCAGGGCGCGAACCCACGGCGCAAAGTTGTCGCGGAGCATTTGCCCCGCGGCGACAGTGGTAATCAGCCGCCGATTCCGATCGCGAAGCCGATGCGCGCGACGATGTTCGTGCCGTGGCCCACGTCGAACTTTTCAGACTCCGACTGCCCCGCGTCGTTGGTGGCCGTAATCGTGATCTTGTTGAACTTGGTGTAGCCGTACGTGGCGCCGACGTCGAGGTTCACGCGGGAGTTCAGCTTGAAGAGGATGCCTCCGCCACCGTTGATCGTGGGACCGGTCGGCCGCTGTACGGTGAGCGTGATTCCCGGCTCGGCGAGATCCGGCGAAAGGTCGAGGTGCATCGAGGACATCGCGAGGCGTGCCGATACGTACGGCGCGAATTTCGCGCTGCCCGCGTCGATCACGTAACGCGGTTCGAAGAAAAAGCCCAGCAGCTTGACCTTGTCGATGACGCCCTCAGCGCCGGCCGTGGTGTTGTGCACGGTGTACTGGACGCCGACGCCGAGCGACCAGACGCCGGGTGTGTACCGCAATTGCAATTCTCCGCCGACACCGTCCTTGAAATCGTCGAACGCGGACCCGAAGAGGCCTGCGAAGAGACCCGAGCCCTGCACCGAAAAGCGCTGGGACGTTTGCGCGGACGCTGATTGTGCGGCGAGAGCGATTGCGGCGACGCCGAGGGCGAGTGGGAGTGTGCGGCGCATGTGTGGGAAGCAGGGAAGACGAAGGACGAAAGACCAGCGTGGGCGATGCAACGCTCGCATTTGCCGCAGGATGCGTCAAGTGTTATCGGAACGTCCCCGGGCTGAATTCATAGATGCGCGGCGCGGCGCCGACGTCGTCGTCGGGTGACCACAAGGACAGCTGCTCGATCCACCGGTCCGGCACGAGCCGCCGCCCGGCAATGGTCAGGAAGCCAGCGGCGCGAGAGACAATGGCGCCGAGTTTCCGGAGATCCGCGACGTTGCGGGGCGGCGTCGAGCGCCGTGACTGCACGATACGATCGGCGACGATGGGGCCGATCCCCGGGACGCGCATGAGTGTTCCCCGCGATGCGGTGCGTATGTCCACGGGAAACTGCTCACGATGCGCGAGGGCCCACGCGACCTTGGGATCGTACGCGAGCGGAAGATGATCGCGCTGGTCGAATACGATCTCCGCGTGCGCGAATCCGTATGTCCGCACGAGGTGGTCGGCTTGGTACAGGCGATGCTCGCGGAGCGCCGGCGCGGCGGCGCGCTGTTCGAGCGGCGTGTCGCGGATGGGGCGGAACGCGCTGAAGTGCGCGTGGTGCATGCCCCCCGATGCGTACAGCGATGAGGCACGCGTCATGATGGTGCGGTCGCTGTCGTCCGTGACGCCGACGACGAACTGCGTGGTCATCCCGGCGACGCCGCCGGGGAGGAGCGGGTTCCGCGGACGTCCGGCGCGCTCTTCACGCTGCGCCTGCACGACGCGCGTTTGCACGCGCTGCAGCGTGACGAGCGTCTGCTCGAACTTTTTCTCCGGCGCGATCGCCGAGAGCGTTTCGCCGCACGGCGTCTCGAGATTCACGGAGACGCGCGTCGCGAGCGCCGTGATGCGCTCGATCTGCGCGTCGTCCGCCCCGGGCACGATCTTCACGTGGATGTACCCGCTGTATTGATGCGTCACGCGCAGCAGCTCGAGCACTTCGATGAGATCGTCCATCACCTTGACCGGCCTGCCGGGGATCCCGGTGGTGATGAAGAGTCCCGTGCACCAGCCCCGCCGGTGCGCGTCGAGGAAGATCCGCACCATCTCCTGGGGCTTGAGCAGCGTGCGCGGGAGCTCCCGGTCGCGCCGCATGGGGCAGTAGTGGCAATTGAAGCTGCACGCATTCGTCATGAGAATGCGGAGCAACGCGCGCTTGGGTCCGGTGGCACCGGGGCGAACGTACCGGATGTTGAGCGGTCTCAGCGCGCCCGCACGTGTCGCGTTCCGGAGCCGCGGCGGGAGCGTCGCGTCGCGTCCCGGCATGCCCTCGCGGTCGTCGGCCGCGAGCGCCATGAGGAGGTCGATCTTCTCTTCGATGTCCATTTCGGGCTCCGCTCAAGGGCAGAGAAGATACCGAAGAAAGGCCGAAACTACAACTACTAGAGAACGGGAGAACGGGAGAACGGGACTCTCTCTCCCGTTCTCTCGTTCTCTCGTTCTCCCGTTCTCTGCCGTTCTATTTCTTGTTCAGCAGGTTCTGCGCCCCCTCTTTGTGCGCGATGAACGCAGGCGCGAGGCT
>DASRAP010000136.1:0-2264 GCA_035638155.1 Gemmatimonadaceae bacterium
CCACGGCCGCGACCGCCGTCGTGCCCTGCAACGTGACGCCGGCGGGCGGATTGTCGAGCGCGAGGGTGACTTGGCCGGTGAATCCGGTCGTGAGATTCCCCTGCACGTCGCGCGCCTGCACGGTGATCAGCGGGAGCGTGATGCCGGTCGTGCCATTCGCCGGTTGCTGCGCGAAGACCAGCTGCGACGCCGCGCCGGATGTTGCAGTGGCCGTGAAAGTCACGGGCGAGCCGGTGAGTCCCGATGCGGTCGCCGTGACGGTGACCGTGCCGGGTGTGTTCGGCAGTGTGAGCGTCGTGCCGGCAAGGCCTTGTGCGTCAGTCGTGATCTGCGCGGCGCCGAGCGTCCCGCTGCCGTTCGTGATCGCGAACGTCACGACGGTGCCGTCGATGCCGAGCCCGTCGCTCGCAAGCACTTTCACACGCAGCGGAACGGGAAGCGTGGTCGCGACCGTGCCGCTTTGTGCGTTCCCCGCGTCGAGCGCTACGGACACGGCGGCGGGACGCACGGTGAGCAATGCGTCCGCAGTTTTGCCGGTGACCGTCGTTGCGCGAATGCGCGCCGTGCCGCGCGCGAGTCCGGCGACGACGCGTGCGAGCGTTGGATCGGGAACCGTTGCAATGGCCGGATCGAGCGAGCTGAACTGGATGGGAGTGCCCGGCAAGACGGCGCCGCTTTCATCGAACGCCGTCGCGGTGAAGTTCACGATCGCGTTCGGCGAGACGGTGAGTGCGCCCGGAAGGATCTCCACGCGGGTCGCCGTCGCGCCGGGGCCGGTGTACGTGGTCGGGATGTCGACGGGCGGTGGCGCCGCGGTGCCGGCGGCCGCGGCGTGCACCTGGATCGGTCCGCCGCGATAGACCACGTCGCCCGCGGCGTTCAGCATTTCGAGATTGAGGACGAAGTTCTCGCCGCTCGCGTCCGCGCTGAGCGAGAAGGGAACTTCGAACGACAGCGTCAGCTCATCGGCGTCCGCCGGAAAGGAAATCAGCGTGTCGAGCGCGACCGATCCGTCGGTGCGGTGCAGGAGGATGTGCACCTTTTCGAACTGGACGGTGCCGTTCGTGGTCTGGAAGACGGGATTGAATGCGAGCCGGGCCCCGTGCGCATGCGCACGACTGCCCGGGCCGGTCGCGTCGCTGCACGCATGAAACACAAGCAGCGCCACGCACGCGACGGCGATCGCTGCGAAACGAACGAATGCGGAGCGCGGGTGGGATTCGATCACGATGCGCGAGCAAAAGCGTCGGAGGTCCGGTCAGCACGGCAACAGCGGGAACGCTAATCGCGATTTGACGGCGCAAGGGTGAGAGGGGTCACACGCTCTTTTTGCGCGTGACATCACTCACAAAACAGTCCGGCGAGGCGGAGGCGGAATCCGTTCACGCTGAGCATGTCGGGGATGTTCTGGCGCGCGAGCGCGAAGCGATCTCCGCTCTCCCGCCCGAGCCACCCCCCTGCGACGAGACACGCCGCCTCGTAACCCGCGCGCTGTGTTGCGGCGGCGACGGCCGGCGACGAATGCCCATAGGGATACGCGAGCCACGGGATTGCGCATGCGAATCGTTCGCGCAACCACGGGAGCGGGCGCTCCAGCTCGCGTTGCAGGTCCTGTGCGTCGAGGTCGGGCAGCGACGGGTGACTCCACGTATGCGCGCCGTAGTGCACGTGGCCGCCGGCCGCGGCGGCGTGAAGGTCATCCTCGGACGCGGAGTGATACTCCGCCGGCACGTCTTCCGACGGGAATCCGGACGCTGCCGCCCAGGCGCGCACGCGTTCGTCTTTTCCCTGCAGCTCGTGCAACGCGTGACGCCGCGCGTCCGGCGACAGTCCGGCATCTCGTGTGGCGAGCGCGTCCCACCAGAACGTGTGGCCGCCGAGACGCCCCGGCGCAACGAAGACCGTCGACGGCATGCCGCGCTTCCTCAACTCGGGCAGCGCGAGCTTGATGGCGCCGCAATACGCGTCATCGAACGTCACCGCGATGCGCGGCCGCCGCGACGACCCGCTCAGGAGCTGCGGAAGCGTCACGACGTCGTAGTGGCGCGCCGCCGCGTCCAGCTGCGCCACGAACGCGCGCAGCGGCAAATGCAGCGTGCGGTCGCCGCGCGGCGTGTCGTCGCTCACGACGTTGTGGTACGCGAGAATCAGCGAGCGCCCCCGCACGCGGCGGCGGAGCACGTCGATGACGAGCGGCGCGGTGAGCGTCGCTTCGGCGGCGGTCTTCACCAGCGAGCGGACGCTCACGGAACCGCCGGCGTCAG
>DASRAP010000137.1:0-5498 GCA_035638155.1 Gemmatimonadaceae bacterium
CCACGTTGTCGCGCGTCTCGATCATGGTGTTGCAGCCCTGAGAGCAATTCGGGCACACCGATGCGGTGCGGTCGAGCTCCCACGCGCGCGCCTTGTTGAGAAAATCCTTGGAGAGCAACGCGCCGACAGGACAGAGATCCACGACGTTTCCGGCCCACGGATGCGTCATGTCGTGACCGGGCGCCTTGCCGATGTACGCGCGGTCGCCACGCTCGCTCACGTTGAGCGCCGCTTCTCCGGCAACGTCATCCATGAAGCGCACGCACCGCGTGCAGAGAATGCAGCGGCTGGGCACGTAGAGCACGTCACCGCCGAAGTCCTCGACGGGATTGAACCGCTTCGGCTCGCGGTACCGTGAATCCGCGCGCCCTTCCTGGAACGTGTAATCCTGCAGCTCGCACTCGCCCGATTGATCGCAGATGGGGCAATCGAGCGGGTGGTTGATGAGCAGCATCTCGAGCACGCCCTCGCGCGCCTTGAGCGCCTGCGCGGAATGGACGTGCACGACCTGACCTTCCGCCACCGCCGTCGCGCATGCGGGCGCGAGCTTGGGCGCCTTCTCGACCTCGACGAGGCACATCCGGCACACGCCCGCCACCGGGAGCGCCGGGTGGTAGCAGTAGTGCGGAATGAGCACGCCCACCTGCTTGGCCGCTTCGAGGATCGACGTGCCCGCCGGCACGCTGAGCGGCCGGCCTTCGATCGTGAGGTTCACCATCGGCGCGGTCACAAGCAGTCTCCGTCAAAACCGCTTGGCGCGGAGAACGCGAAATGAACCGAGGGTACCGCGGAACCAACAAAAACCCCTGTTGTTTTCTCGGCGGTATTCCGGCCTTGCTTCCGCGTATTCCGCGGCAAAGCAGTTCGTATCATTGCCTCAGTCCGCTGCCACGGCGACGGTGCCCTGTTTCTTCGGGATGAGTTTCTCGAAATCCCCGCGGAACTTCTTGATCGCGCTCACGACCGGGGCAGCGCACGAGTCCGACAGCACGCAGATCGTCCGGCCCGTCATGTTGTCCGACATGTCGAAGATCGTGTCGAGGTCTTCGTACGTGCCGTGCCCCGCGACGATGCGCTCGAGGATCTTCGTCATCCACGCCGTACCCTCGCGGCACTGCGTGCACTGGCCGCACGACTCGTGCGCATAGAACCGCGCGATGCGCGCCATCATCCTCGGCAGATTCTGCGCGTCATCGAAAATGATCACTCCGCCGGACCCGAGCATCGTGCCCTGCGCCACGAAGCCCTCGTAGTCCATGAGCGTCGCCTCGGCTTCCTCCATGGTCTGGATGGGCACCGATGACCCGCCCGGAATGATCGCGCGGAACTTGCGGCCCGGCGGCGGACCGCCGCACAGGTCGTACAGAAAATCCTTGAACGGGAAACCGAGCACGACTTCGTAGTTGCCCGGGCGCGCCACGTTCCCGCACACGGAGAACAGCTTCGTGCCCATGCTCTTCGGGTTGGAGAGCGTGAGCTTCGAATACCACTCGGCGCCGCGCATCAGGATGTGCGGCACGGCCGCAAGCGTCTCGACGTTGTTGATGGTCGTGGGCTTGCCGAACACCCCCGACACCGCGGGGAACGGAGGCTTGATGCGCGGATTGCCGCGCTTGCCTTCGATCGACTCCATGAGCGCGGTTTCTTCGCCGCAGATGTACGCACCCGCGCCCTTGTGCACGTAAATGTCGATGCGCTTCCCGGTGCCCATGGCGTTGGCGCCGAGGATACCGGCGTCGTACGCCTCCTTGAGCGCCGCTTCCATGCGCACGAGCGGCTCGGTGAATTCACCGCGAATGTAGATGTAGCACGTCTCCGCGCCGATCGCGTGGGATCCGATTGCGCAGCCTTCGACGAGCGCATGCGGCGTCCACCGCATGATCTCGCGGTCCTTGAACGTGCCGGGCTCCGACTCGTCGGCGTTGCAGCAGAGATAGTGCGGCTTGCCGTCGCCGGGTTTCATGAATGACCATTTCACGCCGGTGGGGAAACCGGCGCCGCCGCGCCCACGCAGGCCCGAGGCCTTCACCACGTTCACGATATCCGCGGGCGCCATCCCCAGCGCCTTCTCGAGCGCCTGGTATCCGCCGCGCTTCTTCCAGCCGCTCAGCGAGCGTGCGTCAGGATCGCCGAAGTGCTGCGAGAGCACCAGCGCTTCTTTCGCGTGCGGCTTGTGAGGATAGCCCACTATCGATGCTCCGACAGTCTGTAAAGGCTGATCATTTAAGCTGAGCCAATATCGATGGCACCCGTTCGGGGGTCACGCTTTCGAGAAACTCTGCGTTGATCATCACGGGCGTCGGGAATCCGCACGCACCGAGACATTCGACTTCGATGACGGTGTATTTCCCGTCCGGTGATGTCAGCCCGAGCTCCTTGCAGCCCGTGTGCTCGAGAAACGCCTTCACGACATCCTCTGCGCCGCATGCGCCGCACGGCGACGTCGTGCAGACCTGCACGAAATGGCGGCCCACGGGATGCTGATGATACATCGTGTAGAAACTGATCACGCCCTTCACGTATGCGGGCGTGAGATCGAGCGCCGCGGCGACTTCCTCGATGCCTTCGTTGGGCACCCAGCCGCGCTCATCCTGGATCATCCAGAGCGCCGGCAGCAGCGCGGCCATCTTCGTCGGATAGCGCTTGAGGATGGCCTCGAGCTCCTCGCGCCGCTTTCCGACGAGCACCGGTGCGTATGGCGCAGCGTTCTCTGTGCCGCTCATCTGTCGATCTCGCCCATCACAATGTCGATCGACGCATTGATCGCGATCACATCGGACAGCAGGTGTCCTTCCACCATCTTCGGAATCGCAGAGAGATTCACGAACGATGGCGGGCGAATGCGCCAGCGCACGGGCTTCGACGTGCCGTCGCTCACCATGTAATAGCCCTTTTCGCCTTTCGGGCTCTCGACCGCGACGTACGACTCGCCAACCGGGGGACGCGGCCCTTCCATGACGAGCTTGAAATGGTGAATCATCGATTCCATTTCGCTCGTCGCCTTGCTCTTCGGCGGAAGGATGACGCGCGGGTCGTCGATGTTCACCGGGCCGTCAGGGAGCCGCTTCGCCGCCTGCTCGAGAATGCGCACGGACTGCCGGAGCTCCTCCAACCGCACGAGGAAACGGTCGTACACGTCGCCCGATGTCCCGACCGGCACGTCGAAGTCGTACGTCTCATAATCGAGATACGGAAAATCCTTGCGCACATCGTACGCGACGCCGGAGGCGCGCAGCATGGGCCCGGAGAGCCCGTAGTTCATGGCTTCTTCCGGCGTCATGACGCCGAGCCCGACGGTGCGTCCGACCCAGATCGCGTTGCGCGTCAGCATCTTGTCGACTTCGGCGATCGTGTTCGGGAACGTGCGCACGAAGTTGTTCAGTCCATCGAGCCACTTGTCCGGGATGTCCGCCGCCATTCCGCCGACGCGCGTTGCCGTCGTCGTGAGCCGCGCGCCCACCCAGCCTTCGAGCAGGTTGTAGACGTTCTCGCGTTCCTGGAACGACCACAGGAACGGCGTGAACGCGCCGATGTCGATGCTCGTCGTGCCGAGCCACACGAGGTGCGAGATGATGCGCGACAGCTCCATCGCAATCACGCGCAGCACCTTGCAGCGCTCGGTGATTTCGATGCCGAACAGCCGTTCGGCGCCGAGCACGAACGCGACGTTGTTGCCGATCGAGTTGAGGTAATCCTCGCGGTCCGTCCACGGGATGATCTGATTGTACTGGCGGTATTCGCCGATCTTTTCGAATCCGCAGTGCAGATACCCGATGTGCGGAATGCACCGCACCACGGTTTCGCCGTCGAGCTCGAGCACCAGGCGGAGCACGCCGTGCGTGGCGGGATGCTGCGGCCCGATGTTGATGAGCATGTGCTCGCCGCCGAGGTCTGGCTCGGCCGGCGGTGGCGGCGCCATCGTGATCGTGTTGCCGTCCTCCTGCACGGAGAGCGGCACGCGCGTGGGACGCCCCTGCGCGTCGAGGCCTGACGTCGAAAGCGCGACGTCGACCGTTCGCTTGGTCGCCATCAGGACGCCCCTTGGCCCGTGGCCCTTCGCCCGTAGCCCCTCACTCTCCCACCTTCTCGCCGCCACTCAGTCGGCGCTGCATTTCCTTCGGCACGTCGCCGTACGCGTCGGCGATGGTCAGCTCTTCCATCGAGTAGCGCGCTTCGGGATTGGCGTTGAGCGCCTGTTTGAGCTGCTCGGAGCGCGAGAATCTCCCGCGAAGCGGAAAATCCTTTCGGAGCGGATAGCCCTCGCGATAATCCTCCCACATGAGGAGGCGGCGGAGGTCCGGGTGTCCGTCGAAGCGAATGCCGAACATGTCGTAGCATTCGCGCTCGAGCCAATCCGCGCCGCGCCACACGCCCCACACGGACGGCACCACGAGCTCCGCTCCCTTCGGTAACTCGGCCTTGAGGCGAAGAAACCGGCGAAACGCAATCGAGCGCAGATGCCACACAACCTCGATCGGTCGTGATGCATCGCGGTATTCGACTGCGGTGACATCGGAGAGATACTCGTACCGCTGTGACGCGTCGTCGTGCAGCCACCGGCACACGTCCGCGACGGACTCCGCGCGAACATAGACGGTGGTTTCACCCCACACGACCTCGTGCCTGACGTACGCGCCCGGCAACTTCTCCCTGAGGGCTGCCGCGGACGGATTTGCGTCGCCGCCGCGATTCGGAATGCCGTAGGGGGTCGCTGGCGCGGGAGCCCCGGCACCGAGCGCGCTGCCGGCGTGGTAGATGGAATCGCTCACGGCGCCGAGCGAGTCTGATGAACCGAGTTGCCGAACGGTTCAGACAATTCGTCGATGGCCGGCGCCGGGATGTACAGCTTGGACGCGGGATCCGGCGTCATCTCCGCGCGGAGCGACTCATCACTCATGCGCTCACCCATCACTTTCTTCTGCAACATCAGAATGCCGTACATCAGGCCTTCGGGCCTCGGCGGGCAGCCGGGCACGTACACGTCAACGGGGATGATGGTGTCGATGCCCTGGACCACGGCGTAGTTGTCGAACATGCCGCCGGAGGACGCGCACGCGCCCATGGAGATGGCCCACTTCGGCTGCGGCATCTGCTGCCAGATGCGACGGATCACCGGAGCGAGCTTGAACGGGACGCGGCCCGCGCAGATCAGCACGTCTGCCTGACGAGGCGAGAAGCTCTGTCGCTCCATGCCGAACCGGGCGAGATCGAAGCGGCTCGCCGCCGTCGCCATGAACTCGATCGCGCAGCACGCCGTGCCGAACGGCATCGGCCAGAGCGAATTCGCGCGCGCCCAATTGACGAGAAAATCCAGACGCGTCGCGACCCATGGATCCCCACCGCTGCTCACCTGCACCGTCGCCGCGTCGGGCCGCCGGCTCAATCCCATTGCAGCGCTCCCTTCTTCCACACGTAAACGAAGCCGACGAGCAGGATCACGATGAAGACCACCATCTCGGCGAAGCCGAAGAGCGAGACCTGTCCAGCGGGACACGCAT
>DASRAP010000138.1:0-14895 GCA_035638155.1 Gemmatimonadaceae bacterium
GGGCCGACGCACTCCGGATCGCAGAGGGCTACGCCCAGCGCGTCCGCGAGGACCTGGGCAGTGAGCCAAACACCGGGATAACCGAGTACGCGTCATCACTTCGAGGAACACCGTCACGCCTGCCGGTGATCGCAGATGAAATGATCGGGCGCGACGAAGAGCTCCGGATCGTCGCTTCGCGCATTCAGCGATCCGAGCTTTCATTGCTCACGCTCACGGGCGCCGGTGGGACAGGAAAGACGCGGCTCGCCATACAAGTGGCGCGCGCGCTCGAGCCGCGATTTGATCGCGTCTGGTTCGTGGACCTTTCGGCGTTGCGCGACCCGGCGGGCGTGATTTCCGCCGTTGCGTCCGCATGCGGCGTTGAGCCCGAGACAGGGCGCGATCTCGTCGACGGGATCGCCTCGTCGCTTGCCGGACGCCGGGTGCTGATCGTCCTCGACAACTTCGAGCAGGTCGTGGATGCGGCGGCAGACATTGCACGGCTCGTGAACGCAGCGCCGGAGGCGAAGTTGCTCGTCACGAGCCGAATGCGCCTCGGGATTCGCGCGGAGCATGAATGCTTCGTCGCTCCGCTCGCGCTGCCGGAGGATCCAGCAGATATCGGCGCGCTACGGACGAATTCCGCGATCCGTTTGTTTGTGCGCCGCGCGGCGCAGGCGAATCCCTCGCTTGTGTTTGGCGATGATGCGCTTGTCGCGACGGCGCGCATTTGTGCGCGCGTGGACGGGTTGCCGCTCGCGATCGAGCTCGCGGCGGCGCGATGCCGCCTCATGTCCCCGCGCACCATTGCGTCCCGGCTGGAAACCGGGCTGGACCTGGTCTCGGGCGGTGGACGAGATGTGCCGGCGCGCCAGCGGACGATTCGCGAGACCGTCGCCTGGAGCGTGGCATTGCTATCCGATGCCGAACGGCGGGTGTTCGCGCGCTTTGGCGCGTTTGCCGGAGGGGCGGCCGTAGCGGCAGCCGAGTGGGTCTGCGCCGACAGCGACGCTTCCACCGCAGTGCTCGATGCACTGAACGCGCTGGTGGATGCGAGCCTGCTTGTGGCTGAACCTGCCGAACGCGACGACCCGCGCCTCCGCATGCTCGAGACGGTTCGCGAATTCGCGATGGATACTCTGCTGCGTTCCTCCGAGAAGGGCGCGGTTTTCGATCGACACGCTGAGTGGTACCAGCGGCTGGCGACCGAGCTCGAGCCAGGGCTCACTGGCCCGGCGCAACACGACGCATTGTCGATGCTCGCGCGCGATCACGCCAATCTGGACTCTGCGCTCGATTGGAGGATCCGCAGCGATCACGCCAAAGGCGCCCTTACGCTTGGCGCTGCACGCTGGCGCTACTGGCTGGTGCGCGGTCATCTCGAGGAAGGTCGTGCCTGGCTCGCGCGTGTGCTCGACATGCCCGGAGCGCGGTCGCCGGAGCTCGATCCGCTGCGCGCTGACGCACTGACCGGAGCGGGAACACTGGCGCAGAACTCCGGGGCCGTCGCTGCGGCGAAATCATGTTTTGACGAAGCGCTCCGGATTCGCCGCGCACACGACGATCCGTCGGGCATTGCGCGCGCCCTCGCGGACCTGGGCTGGATTGCGTGGCGACAGTGCGACTTCGCGAAGGCACGGGAGTTGTCGGACGAGTGCCTGGCGCTCGCAGAGAAGATCGGTGCAACGCGAGTCGCCGCGCTTGCGCTTACCAACCTCGGTGCGACAGCGCTCTTTGAAGGAAACTTCCATGAAGCGTGCGAGGCGCTGGAACGCAGCTCGGCGTTGCGCGAGCAACTGGCCGATCGGCGTGGCGTAGCGTTCGCCGACTCGTTTCTCGCCTGGGCGCGGTGCCGAATGGGCCAGGCGTCTGACGCGATCGCGCTTCTGGAGCGCGCCGAACAAGCGCTCGACGGCGTAGGTGATCAGCGGCTCGCCTATTTCGCGCGCGACGTCAAAGCGTTTGCGTTTCTGCAACTCGGCGATGCCGCGCGTGCCGCCGAGATTCTCGAGATCAACTCGGTCAACGGATTTCGTCGCTTCGGCGATCGGTGGGGCGTCGCGCACCGTCTGGCCCTCGCCAGCTGGGCGTCGCGGCTGCTCGGCCTCAACGACCAGGCCGTGGCGTTTGGCGAAGAGAGTCTCGCCCTGCGCCGCGCCGAAGAGGACCGCTACGGCGAGGCCGAATCACTCGCGCTGCTTGCGGCGGCGGCGAGCGCCAATGCCGATGACGCAACCTCGCGCACGTTGCTCGAGCAGAGTCGCGCCATTCGGCAGGCGATCGGTGACCGTGCGGGCGTTGGCGAATGCGACGCTGAGCTCGCGAGGATCGCGGCGTCCGCAAACGCAGCGCGCATCATCCCCCGCACCGTCCCTGGCCGCTCCCACTGAATCGCTTGCTGACAACGGTCCACCCGGTTCGCGCGCGCTTAACAACATATGCTTCGCTGCCGCCGCCAAAACGCGCACCGTCGCAATGTGTGACCCCCACGTTCACGATGATCGAATCGCCCGCCGCGTCCGCGGTGAACACGTTGAACCGCGCCGTTGTCACGGTTGGTGCATGCGTGATGATCGTCGAATCGATCGCGGCGAGCGCGTCCTCGAGATAGCGATTCCACGGCGCCCCACTGCGCAACAGCTTCGGAGAGTCCTGCATGATAGCCGGCCCGTGGATCATGCCGCGCACACCCGGCGCGAGCGCGGCGGCGATACCCAGCGAGTCCGCACGGGACAGCTGCGCCGGCAGAGAGCGTGGCACAGCGTTGCTTGCCGCCGCGGCAAATCGTGCTGAACTGTCTCCCGCGCACCTTTCGCGTACGGCGGCGATCGCTGCCTGCGGGTAGCGAATGCCACCCCCAATCTCGTCACCGAACGCAGACACGACTCCGCGCAGCGTGTCGCCGCGGACAGCGACGCTCGCCATGGCACCCGAGAGCCCATTGCTCCAAATGATGCGCACCGAATCCCGCGCCATGTACCAGGCGCCGACAATTCCGGCGAACGGCGACACGGTCCGCGCGGTCACGCCGGACGGCAGGAACCGGAACGTCGCGACGGTCGAATCGAATCGAAGTGCGGTCGGAATGAGCGGTGCCGGCACCGTACCACCGTGCCAACCATCATTCGTCGCGCGATAGCAACCGACAACGGAGGACGCTGTGTCCTGGGCGCGAGCTCGAAACGTCACCGCGAGCATGCCCGCAAGGAGAAGTCGGACAAACATTCGCGAATCGAAATGGCGAATAGTGATGAGCCACTGCAGGACGCGAGAAACGTCCGCATGATCAATCTCGCGTTGTCCGGCGACGACGGCAAATGACGGTTCTGCCGGTGGCGTGATGTGGGCGGTCACGAACACAGAATGTCGTCGATTACATAGTATCGATTGCGCGGCAGAAAGAGTCTTTCATGGTGAACGCAACATTCACTTTGACGCGAGCACACCATGCAAGGCCCCACTCGATTTGCTGCAGCAATTGGCTCTGCCCTTCTCCTTGCCGGCGTCGGTCCGAGCGGCGGTGAGCAAATGCGCGGCTGTGTGAACGCGAGCGGCGGGCTGCGGATCATCGGTGCATCGGAATCGTGCCGCGCCAATGAATCGTTTGTCTCGTGGAACACCGTCGGCCCGGCCGGTCCGATGGGCCCGCAGGGGCCTCAGGGTCTGCAAGGTCCTGCCGGTCCGATGGGTCCAACAGGATCACAAGGCCCGCAGGGTCTGCCGGGCGAGCGCGGCGCGGTCGGTCCGCAGGGACCGCAGGGCGAGCGCGGTTTGGTTGGGCCGCAAGGCGATCGCGGTGACGTTGGCCCGCAGGGTCCCGCTGGGCCGCAAGGCCCGCAGGGTCTCGTTGGTCCGCAGGGCCCTCAGGGTGCTGTTGGTCCACAGGGCCCCCAAGGTCCTCAAGGTCCTCAGGGTCCTCAAGGTCCCGCCGGCGCGGGCTCCGCGAACACCGTGATGGTGCGCTCGTCACTCACGTTCGTTGCGCCGCGCGGCAATCCACCGGCAACTATCGATGTCACGTGTCCCGCTGATCACATCGCGGTGTCGGCCGCGCATTACTTCGGGAATTTCGATCTCGTCGCGCCACCGGTCGTGCTCGCGTCGTATCGGACGTCGCTCGATTCGTGGCAGATGATCATCTACAATCCGTCGACCAGCATCACCGTGGGCGTTCAGGTCGCAACGTACTGCGCGCCTCTGACGAATTAATCCAGGCTCATCGTGCGATGAGCCAAGCCATGATCGGGAGTGCGAGTACCAGCAGCCAGACACCGGTCATGAGCGCGACACGCATCGGCGTGAACGTCGCGGAGCCGCTCAGCACGTTCGTGTGCTGGTTGGCGAGCGGGACATAATATGTGCCCGGCTGCGCCTCGCGAATCAGGTCGGCCTCGAGAAATACGCTGAGATGTTCCGGCGCAATCGCCGGCAGACTTCTACGCGACACAGCAGTCGATGGTGATGTCGCCCGAGCACGGGTCAGCGCATCAATGAAATCGCCCTGACCTGCCGACTGTGGCGTGGCGCGCAAACTCGGCATGAAGGCCGGTCAGCTCGCTGCGCGCCCCGCCGAACCGGCCCGTTGCGCGCGCGCGGCCTGCGTCGCCTTGTTCGCCAACCATTTCCGCAGCTCCCCTTCCGTCAGCAACACAAACGGCTTCGCCTCGAGCTCCGGATGCTGCTCGACGGTATCGTAATTCCGGGGAAGCAGCGTGCTCTGGTTGACGATCCACGAGTGGCGCGGAGACCGCGGCAACCCGCGAGTCAACCGACCGTGAGCCTGGCCGAGGTAATCACCAACGGCCCGATAGGTCGCACGCTGCCGGTGCTGATCGAGCATATCGACGATCGCTTCGAACGTGAGATCCTTGGTCATTGGGCTTCCGGCGTGAATGGTTGTGAAACGCCGAGTCAGGGGGCGTCGCACCCTGAAATCTAATGCGGCGACCCATCCCGTGCGGGTGAAAGCGCAGCTCGGCGGGTCGCTACGGAACCCAAGTCCCCTTCGCCACCTTCGGCACAAACGCGTCGAGATCCTTGCCCGGGAAATCCACGGTCTTGCCGAGTTGCGCACTCTGATACGCCGTCATCAGCAGCTTCACCACTTCTACGCCGTCGTCGAACGTGAGCAGTGGCTTCTTCTCGAGCCCCAGGAAATACCGCACGAAATGCCGGTCCTCCGCTTCGTAGCCGTACGCCGCCCACTCTTCGGGCACCACCGGCATCACTCCCTGCTCCGCGTTCTGTTTCTCGACGAGATCCTCCCCGGACCTGCCGGTCACCTCACGCGAGAAGAAACACTGGAGCCCGCTGTCGAGCGAATTCCATTTCATGGAATACTCCGGACCGAGCAGCTCCGCGGACAAACGCAGTCCGGCACCGACGAAGCTCCACGACGTCGTCGCCTCACCCAGCACGCGGCGGCCGTCAGACGTCTCGAACTCGATGTGCACGCTCGCAAAATCCTCGGCGGGCTCGGCGGCATAATCGACCGCGGCACCCATCGATTTCTTGAGCTTGCGCGCGTACGCCGGCTGCGACCATTTGAGCGAGGCGATGTGCGCCGTCACGCGCTTCGGCACGACCGACGACCGCGGTGCGCCAGGTTTGGTCAGGAGGTGCCGAACGACTTCGACCGAATGGCACATCATGTCGTTCAGCACACCGCCGCCCTGCAGCTTGCCCTGCCAGAACCACGGCATGTGCGGGCCGCTGTGTTCCTCCGCGGCGCGCGCGAGATACGGCCGCCCAGTGGTCGCCGCGCCGCGTGCCCAGATCAAATTCCGACCCCACTCGACGTGCGGCGCGAACAACTGATTCTCCAGGTACCCGTGTTTGAGGCCGGCGCGCTTGACCAGCGAGAGCACACGGTTCGCTTCGGCGACGTTGCGCGCGAGCGGCTTCTCGCACGCAATCCCGATCAGCTTGCCCTTCCCCCGGCGCACCGCGCTGCAGATCTCCTCGACGTTCTCGATCCGCGCGTGGTTCGGTCCGCACAGCCACAGCGCCCCGATGCGAGGATCAGCGACCATGTCAGTGATCGACTTGTACGCACGACAATCGCCGAGACCCAGTCCCGTTGCGAATTTCGCCGTCGCCGCTGCGTTCGCGGCGTTCGGACTCCACACGCCGAGCACATCGGCGTCGCGAACCCCAACCCATCCGCGCATGTGAAACTGCGCGTTGAAACCACTGCCGACAAAACCAACGCCCAGTCGCTTAGAAGCCGCGGCCATATTTCTTGTCCCATTCGTCGTACGAAAGGCCGAGCTTCTTCATGATCTCGGGTGAGGAACCCTGCCAGCGCGGCATCGCCACGCCACCCACGTATCCGATCGCCTTGTAGCCCACGCGCGAAGAGAAGTATCCGGCGGCCGCGAGATTGCGTACCGAATTGAACCACGTCACCGGAGTCGTCGCCGCGCCGCGCCCAGTGGCGGGCGGAAACGGCGAGCCGCTCGTCGTGAACGCGGGTGCAGCCTTGGCCGGATACGAAATGTCGTCGAGAATCTTGAAGCGATCGGCCTGCGCCGCGTCGGCGTAGAGTTTGCCGAAACGCTTTTGGGATTCCTGGTTCAGCCAATTCAGGCCCGCACGCATGTTGGTGCGATTGCCCTCGTTCCCGTCGTTCAGCATGAAGTCCATGAACTCGGGAACCTTCGCGGCCGTGGCGCTGTCGCCCATCTCATCCTTCGGGAAGAGATCGTCGACGAGCACCGAGATCTCCTTCCATTCCGCCGGACTGAAGAACTTCGCCGACTGGAATGGCTGCTCGTTCGTTCGGAGCACCGCAAGCTCGACATCCATCCGTGTCCACGTGAGCGCCGCCACGGGGGCCACCGCGAGCGCTTTCACCACATCCCGGCGTTTGGTCACAGGGCACCCGCCTTCATCTGCTGGGCGATGTAGTCGGACGTTTTCCACGAGAGCGCGAGAATCGTCCACGTGGGATTCTTGTCGGCCTGGGTCGAGAACGGCCCGCCGTCCGCGACGAAGAGATTCTTGCAGTCCCACGCCTGCGCGTTTGCGTTGAGCACGCTGTCCTTTGGATCCTTGCCCATGCACGTACCGCCGAGCTCGTGGATGATCTGGCCGCCGGCTTGGATGCCGTAACCGTTCGCGCTCGTCGGCATGGCGGACACCGTGGCACCCATGCCCGCGAGAATGTCGCGAAACGTCTGCTGCATGTGCTTGACTTGCTTGAATTCGTAGTCGCTGAACTTCCAGTGGAAGCGCAGCACGGGAATGCCGTACTTGTCTTTCGTACCCGCGGGATCGATCTCGCAGTATGAATCCTTGTTCGGCACCATCTCGCCGCGCCCTGAGAAACCGACGTTCGTGCCCCAGAACTTCTTGTAATCCTTCTTGAGCGCGGTCCCGTATCCGCCCCCGATGCCGCCGCGGTTGGCGTAGTTCTGGATGTTGCCCATAAAGCCGGAGCCCGGCTGTCCGCGCCCGCCATAGACCTCGATGTGATATCCGCGCGGGAAATCGAGCTTCGAGTTGTCGCCCCACCACGGCATGTACACGTGGCCGCCGCCCACACCGTCTTCGTTCGCCGAGGGGAGATCGACGAGATCGGGAATGAACGCGCTGTAATCGCTGCCCGTGGTGTCCGTGATCTCCTTGCCGAGCATGCCGCTCGCGTTCGCGAGTCCCTGCGGGAACTGCGACGACTTCGAGTTCATGAGGAGGCGCGCACTCTCGAGCGCGCTCGCCGCGAGCACGACCACGCGCGCGCGCACATGACGGTCCTGCTTTGTCTTCGTGTCGATGTACGAAACGCCGGTCGCCTTGCCGTCACTGCCGACGGTCACTTCTCGCGCCATCGCCCCGGTCAGAATCGTGAGCTTCTTCGTCTTCTGCGCGGGGAAGATGAGGACGTTGGGGCTCGAGAAGTTCGAGTTCATCGCGCACCCGCGCCCGCACTGCGCGCAGTAGTGGCACTCGGGACGTCCGTTGTGCGGCTGCGTGAGAATCGACAGGCGGCCGGGAATGCACGGAATGCCGAGCTTCTCCGACGAGCGCTTGACGAGCAGCTCGTACGCGCGCGGGCGCGGAGGCCGCAGGAAGATGCCGTCCGGCGAATTGTGGATGCCCTCGTTCGATCCCATGATGCCGATCAGGCGATCGATCTTGTCGTAGTACGGCTTGATATCGTCGTACGTGATCGGCCAGCTGCGCGAGAGTCCGTCGAGCTCGCCGCGGCGGAAATCGTCCGGGCCAAAACGCAGCGAGATGCGGCCCCAGTGATTCGTGCGGCCTCCCAGCATCCGCGCGCGCCACCAGCGGAAGCCGGCGTTGTCGGCCTGCGTGTACGGCTCGCCGTCGAGATCCCATCCACCGATGCAGCCGTCGAACTCACCGAAGGGCCGTTCACGCGTCGACGCACCGCGGCGCGGAGAGTCCGCGGTCATGCGCAGCATCGCAGCGTCCTTGGCGTTATCCCACCACTCGCCAGCTTCGAGCATTACGACGTTCGCGCCGGCCTGCGTCAGCGCGTAGGCGGCCATCCCGCCGCCCGCGCCCGACCCGACGATACAGACGTCGTAGACCTGTTGTTGTCTCATTTGAGTTTGCTGAGGAAAGCGTAGCTGTCCTTGATCGACACGAGCGCGTCGCTCGGATTGTCGTGCTCGACGAACACGTGCTCGACGCCATTCTTGTTCGCGAGCGGGAGCAGCCGGGCCCAGTCGATGTCACCCGCGCCCACGGACCGCATCGCGCGTTCGGGCGCCGGGCTCGCGTCCTTGAGATGAAGCATCTTCACGCGGCCCCTGTGCTTGTTGAGGAATTCGAACGGGTCGCCCCCGGCCTTCACGATCCAGTACACGTCGAGCTCGGCCGCCACGTCGTTCGACGAGTTGGCAAGGATGAGCTCCATACCGTTCGTGTTGCCGACGGGCTGAAAGTCGACGTCATGGTTGTGATAGCCGATGCGCACGCCGACCCCCTTGGCCTTCTCGGCGGCGTTCGAGAGAATCTCGCCAGCCTTCTTGTAGCCGTCGGCCGAGCGGAACGACCCCGGGAGCGAGGGTACGACGAGCCACCGGTGTCCTACTTTCGCGCAATTGTCGAGCTGCGCGGCAATTCCGCTGTCGACGGCATTGATGTCCACATGCGCGGAGGGCGCGGTCAGTCCGGCCGCATCCAGCGCTTTGCGGAAATCGGCCGGCGACATGTTCGCGTATCCCGCGGTTTCGACTTCCTTGTAGCCCGTTTGTGCGACGGCGGCGAGAGTGCCTGGGACATCACGGGTCAGGAGCGACCGGACGGTGTACAACTGGAGGCCCCATTTTGAAAACGGCGGCGCGGCAGACGTCCACCGAACACCCAATCCGCCGAGCCCGGCCGCGCCCAGGATTCCAAGCATTTCCCGGCGCGAAAGCGGTGTCTGTTTCGTCATGCGTCGAACTTGCGCGAGTGCGCCGGGGCGTGCAATGGTACAGCTTCAGAAGCAGAGTATGAAACACATTTCGATTCTCCTGGCGGGCGTCCTCCTGACGCTGCCGCTTGCGGCGCAGGTGCCGACCACACGCGTCCTGCCGCAGCCCACCGGGGTGCTGCTCCTCGACGAGGCGCGCAGAGAACAGCGGCTGTTCGAGGAATTCCGCCGCGATCACCTCCCCCTCTTCAACGGCAAGGGCCTGGGCGGCGCCAAGAACGTCAAGGACCGCGACGTTGTCGGGAAATTTCAGTACTGGTACGACGAGAGCGAGCCGCCGCCACCGCCCGAACCGGCCTCGATCAAACAGCAGCGCGAGCGGCTGATCGGGATTCTCGACACCGCCGCCAAGGCGTATCCCGAGGACGATTGGACCAATGGGCAGCTCATACGCTATCTGTCGGAAGCCGAGCGAACCGCGGATGAAATCACTGCGGCGCTCCGGTGCCGGGCCCAGTCGTGGTGGTGCAGCGCGCTCCTCGGATTTGCGTATCACGATCACCGCGATTTCGTGAAGGCTGACACCGCATTTGCGCAGGCGCTCCGCAAGATGCCGCAGAGGCTCCGCTGCGACTGGACGGACATCAGCGTGCTGCTCGACGAGTACACGGTCCGCGCGTATCACCGCACCGAGTGCGGAAGCCAGGAGCGGCTTGCGTATGAAACGCGTTTGTGGTGGCTCGCGAAGCCGCTCTACTCGCTTCCCGGGATGGACACGCGCACGGAGTACTACTCACGCATGACCATGGTGCGCATGCTGGAGGACGCTCCGTCGCCGCACATGTTCGGGTTCGACATCGACGAGCGCGAGCTACTGCTGCGTTACGGGTGGGCACGCGCGTGGTCCATGGAACCGGGACGCGGGCAGGTTCCGCTCTTCGGCCAGCGCGGCCGCGGAGACGACCCCGGCGCCCCGGACGGCTCGACCATCATCAGCCACGAGCCCAGCCCGTCGTATCAGTTTCTGATGCCGGCCCTGAACTCCCCGGCCATGAGCGACTCGATCGACTGGGAAACCGGCGTACCGCCGGTGCACGCGCGCTACGCGCCGATGTATGCGCGGAAGATCGGCGCGCTGCAGCACCAGAGCGCCCTGTTCCATCGCGGCGACTCTTCACTCGTCGTCCTCGCGTGGGACGCCAGCGGCTCGCTCCTTGGCAACAGCTCCGATCGAACAATGGCGCTGGTGCTCGCGCGCGCGGACTCGCTGCAACCCGCGATCACGAAGGTCGAGCACGCGCCCGTCAAAGGTTCGATGTTCGCGAAGGGACCGTGGACGCAGCTCCTGATGAGCGCGGAGCTGACGGCGAAAGGCATCGACACGGCGATGCGCGCGCGGTACGGACTCCGGCCCCCGTGGGGGCTCGGCGCGCGCGTCACGCTGTCGGAAATGCTGTTCTTCGAACCGTACGAGAACGACAAGCTGCCGAACACGGTCGAAGAGGCCGCGCAGCACGCGATGTCGTCCGTGAAGATCCGCAGCACGCAGAAGCTCGGCGTGTTCTTCGAGAGCTATGGCACGAATCCGAAGGGCGAAAAACTCAAGCTCACGTTCACCGTGGGGTCGGACGAAGACCCGCCGGGGCGAGTGAAGCGCGGCATGCGCGTACTGGGACTTTCGGCGAAGGCCAATCCGATTCGCGTCACCGTCGAAGATCCGTCCCTGCTCAATTCCGCAATGACGCCGCGTGCAGCGTACATCGACATCCACACGCTCAAGCCGGGCTACTACAAAGTGCAGCTCGAGGTTGAGGTGCTGGGGCAGCAGTACACGGTGTCGACCGAGCGGGCGCTGGAGATCGTCAAATAAGTGGAAAGGGGATAGGGAAAAGGGAAGAGGCAACAACAGGGGAAAGGACGAGGAGGAGGAACAAGGGAACGAGGACCGTACGGTGCAATGGTTGCGTGCCGCCCTGATCCTCGTACCTTCTTTCTCCACCTTTTCCCTTTTCCCTGTTTTGCCTTTTCCCTTTTCCCTTTTCCCTTTTCTCCTGTTCACCCGCCGCGCTCTGCTCTTCGGACTGACGGTCGCCGCGACCCAGACGCTTCCCGCACAGGGCCTGGGCCTCGCCGTCGGCACGCTCGTTCCGCAGGGACATCTGGCGAGCGGAGCGAAGAGCGGACTCGCCGCGGTCGCGTCGGTCGAGCTCGGCGGGCTCGTCCGGATCGAAGGACTCTGGGCGAACTCGGACTTGAGGGGCGCCATCATCAGGAACGGCGATGGCGTGCCTCTCCCGGAATCGGCGAACGTTTCCGGAACGGTGAAGCTGATCGGCGGAATCGGCTCCATCGTCCTCCACCTCGGCCACGGATTCCTCCAACCCTACCTGCTCGGCGGTGCCGGCTACTACAACAGGAGCGGGGCGCAGGACGCCAAGGATGCGGCGAGCGACTTTCGGCACCTCAGCCTCAATGCCAGCAAGGTTGGCGTCCATTTTGGCGCCGGCCTCAAGTTCAACCTGCTCGGCATTTCCGCGTTCGGCGAAGCGCGTTACCACACGGTCAAGTTCGACGGCGAGGAGCGGACGAACTTCGTGCCGATCCTTGTGGGCATTCGACTGTAACTAGGAAGGACGCAGCCCCGGCCTGCGCTTGTCACAAAATGATCTGTTATTATCATTACAACTGAAATGACTTCGCAAACTTCTTCAAGCGAACGCGTCAATCGCTTTGCATCGCTTGCACTTTCGGCGTGTGCTGTGCACTGCGTCGCAACGCCACTCTTGGTAGGTGTTCTTCCCTTGATCGGTCTCGGATTCGTCGCGTCCCGGTGGTTTGACTGGGCGGCGGTCGCGGTCGCCGCGCTCATAGGACTCGCCGTCCAGGGATGGATTTATGCCAAGGTGCACCGCGACAAGCGGCCACTGGCGATCACCATCGGCGCGGTCAGCGTGGTGGTGGCGGCGCAGCTCCTTTTTGCAGACCGAAGTCTCCTCCATGCCGCAGCTGCCTTGACTGGCGCCCTGCTCATGGTCAAGGCCGGCCGCCTGAGCCATGACTGCACTCGGCACGGCCCGCATGACCATTCGTGATACCACACTATCATTAGAGAAGCAACTGTCACCGGGGGTGGCGCGTATCATTATGCGTCTCGTTCTCCCGCTCTCCCGTTCGATAGAACTCTGAACTCCCGATCCGTCTTCCGCCGCTTTGCACTCGCACTCACCACGGTGCGGGTCCTGTTGTTCGCGCTCGCGCCAGTCCTCGAGCTCGAGCACGCGCTCGGCGGTACACCGTCGGAGATCGCGGCCGCAAGCGAGCAGAAGGGACCCACAGTACCGCTGCACAACTCCGCGACGTGCCCCGCGTGCCTGCTGCTGCACACGCAGGTCTGGGCACCCGACGGGAATGTTATTTCGCTTCGCACCGTCGAGACTGAAGACCGCATCGCTCCGTTCGTCGCCCGCGCTGTCGACCACGCGTCGCGCGACACCACGCGTTCCCGGGCGCCCCCAGCCGACTTCGTCTGAGTAGCCGCGGAGCACAACGCTCCGCCGGCAACATTTCAGCCGAAGCCACCATGCGACCCAGTTTACGCACCACGACGCTCGTCGTGGCTGCGATCATTGCCGCAGGTTCTGCCGGCGCGCAGCAACGCGCTGCCGCCGCTTACATGAATATCGGGTTCGACGCCCTCACGGATTTCGGGTGGTCGACTGCTCGCGATGTCGCGCGACTTCAGCGCGGCGATCATGACCCGCACGTGCGCGGGTTCACGATTCCGAACGCCGAGCTCACGCTCGACGGCGCGGTGGATCCCTACTTCAAGGGATTCGCGAACATCGTATGGAAGCTCGATCCCAAAGGGGAAACCGAGCTCGAGCTCGAAGAGGTGTACGCGCTCACGACGGCTCTTCCCAAGAATCTGCAAATCAAGGCGGGCCAGTTCTTCGCGGATTTCGGAAGACAGAACGCGCAACATCCGCACGCATGGTCCTTCGTTGACCAGCCGCTCGTCATGAACCGGATGCTCGGACCAGACGGTCTGCGCGGCCAGGGGGCGCGCGTTTCGTGGCTTCTTCCGACGCATTTCTACACCGAGGCCATGCTCACCGCGCTCAACAGCGCCGGCGGCGACGAGTACAGTTTCCGCTCGGATGAATCGTCCGAGATCCACGGCGGCGTGCCCGTCGATCGTACCGTAAAGAACGGCGGCGACCTCACGGTTGTGCCGCGCATTGCAAGCTCGTTCGACCTGACATCCAACCAGGTGCTCCTGGTGGGACTCTCGGGCGCTTTCGGGCCCAACAACGCCGGCAACGACACGCGCTCATCGCTGTATGGCGCCGACGTGTACTGGAAGTGGAAGTCACCAACCGCCGCGGCGGGCTTCCCGTTCTGGTCTTTTCAGGCGGAAGCGATGTACCGGAACTACGAGACGGCGGATCGCGTGTCGGCAACTGACGCGTCGGTGACCCTCCCCGCCGAGACTCTCAAGGACCGAGGCGCCTACGCCCAGGTACTCTGGGGCATCAGGCCGCGCATCGTCGCCGGCGTGCGCTACGACTGGGCCAATGGCGACAAGGCCGCGTTCGACGAAGAGCTTCGCGACCGGCGCACACGCATTTCACCCAGCTTCACGCTCTATCCGACGGAGTTCTCGAAGCTCCGTCTGCAGTACAACTATGACGATCGCGCCGGCATCGGCACCGATCACTCCATCTGGCTGCAGTTCGAGTTCATCCTCGGCGCCCACGCAGCCCACAAGTTCTAATCAGGATATCGAATCATGCGAACGCTTTTGCTTCTCTCCGCGCTGCTTTCAGCGCCGCTCTCCGGCCCCGTTCTCTCGTTCACCCGTTCTCTCGCCCCTCCGGCTCCGCTGAGCGTCGTCGCGACAACTCCTGACTTTGCCGCGATCGCTCGCGAAATTGGCGGGAATCTCGTGGACGTCAAATCACTCGCGAAGCCGACTGAGGATCCCCATTTCGTCGATGCCAAGCCGAGTCTCATCGTCACGCTCAATCATGCGGACGTACTGATTGAAGGCGGCGCCGAGCTCGAGCTCGGTTGGCTGCCACCGTTGCTGGAGAGCGCGCGCAATCCGCGGATCGCGAGCGGGGCGAAGGGCCTGGTCGTCGCGTCCGAAGGCATCAAGATGCTCGAGGTGCCGACGTCCTTCGACCGCGCGAAGGGCGACGTGCACGCGCTCGGCAACCCGCATTTCGTGATCGATCCGATCAACGCGAAGGTCGTCGCGGGTGAAATTGCCGATCACCTCTCCAAGGTGGCGCCGCAGTCCGCGGCGACGTTCGCCGCCAACCTGAAGCAGTTCAACGCCAACATCGACGCCAAAATGGGCGGCTGGCAGAAGGCGCTCGAACCCTACAAGGGCGCGCGCATCGTGACGTACCACAAGGATTTCGTGTATTTCGCGGATCGCTTCAATCTCGAGATCGTGGATGAGCTCGAACCGAAGCCCGGCATTGCGCCGTCGCCCGCCCATCTCGCGCAGGTGATTTCGGCGA
>DASRAP010000139.1:0-13269 GCA_035638155.1 Gemmatimonadaceae bacterium
CCCGAGCAGCTCGTCGTGCGTGCCGACTGATCCATAGAACGCGTACAGGACGTCACGCTGATCCGCGGGAATCTGGGGCGGCACGATCAAGTACCCGCCGACCTCTGTCAGCACGATCGGTTGGCCGCGGTACGACGAGCCCCGCATGAAGAGCGGCTTGCCGGAGAGCCAGACATGTGCGGGGAGCGCGCCCCCGGCGATCGTTTCGCGATACCTGGCCCGCAGATTCTCCGCCGTCGACGTGTAGTCATGGATGGCGCACACGTCGGTCACATCGGTGTGCTCCCATCCATCATTGTCGATGATCGGCGCATTGGGAATGGTGCGTCGGGTTCGCGCGACCATCCGCTCGAGAAAGTCGTACTGCCCCGGGTGGCTCGCCGAGAGTCCGGGGAACCCCATGCTCTCGTTGACCGGCACCCAGGTAATGATGCAGGGATGATTCTGGTCGCGGTGGAGGGCGCGTTCCCACTCCGCGAGCAGGCGTTCCTCCGCGCGCGGTGACCACGCGCGTGCGTTCGGCATTTCTTCCCACACGAGCAAACCGAGCTTGTCGCACCAGTAGAGCCAGCGCGGGTCTTCGATCTTCTGGTGTTTGCGCGCGCCGTTGAATCCGAATCGCTTGATCCATTCGACATCGGCGCGGAGCGCGTCATCCGAAGGCGCGGCGAGGTACGACTCGGGCCAATATCCCTGATCGAGCACCATGGCGAGATAGATGGCCCGGCCATTGAGCAGGTATCTGCCGTTCCGGACCTCGACGCTGCGCATGCCGGCGTACGAGCGAATCGAGTCCACGAGCAGACCGCCCTTGAGTAGCGTGATCCTGAGATCGTAGAGGTGCGGTGTTTCAGGGGACCAGAGTTTCGCACCCGGCACCTTGAGCTTCACGCGCGCCGTCGCGCGGTATGTCTCGCGGACAGAGCGCGCCACGACGGTCTCGCCGTCGCTCACTTCGATCTCGATCGTCCACGCGTCGGCGGAGGCGTGGAGCAGAATCTCAATCTCGAATGTTTCCTCCTCGACGATCGGCGTGATGCGCAGGTCGTTCACGCGCGTCGCGGGCGCCGGTTCCAGCCACACTGTTTGCCAGATGCCCGTCGTGCAGTAATAGTCGATCTCGCGCGGTGACCCGGTCACCGATTGTTTTCCACGCGGCTGGTCCGCGTCCTGCCGGTCTTCCACGCGCACGACGATCCGGTTCTCGCCGCTGTGCAGGTACGGCGCGATATCGAATTCGAACGGCACATGTCCGCCGCTATTGTGGCCGACTTCCTGCGCGTTCACCCATACCGTGGTGCGGTAATCGACGGCGCCGAAGTGGAGCAGCAGATCCCGGCCCAGCCATTCGGCCGGCACCACGAGCGTGCGCGCATACCACACGCACTCGTGCACGGCCTTGTCGTTGACCTCAGAGAGCTGGCATTGGTAGGGGAACGGGACGACGATCCGGCGGTCGAGCACGCGCCCGTCGAACCACCCATCGCGCAACCCCACACTCTCGTCGTCGAATGCGAACTCCCATACGCCGTTCAGGTTGAGCCACTCGTCGCGCACGAACATCGGGCGCGGGTATTCCGGCCGCGGGACGGACGGCGTTGGCCGCGCAGCGGGCGCCGCGCGCGGCTCGACCGGATTCACGACGGCGAGTGCGTCCATGCGGTGGAGAGAGAGGTTTCGGGCGCACAATCGCGCGTGTACCGCTCGAGCGCATCACCCAGCGGTGGAAGCAGTGTCGCGCGCTCACTCGCGAGCGCACTGTACGACGGGCGTGAGGCGATGTATCCGAGCTCGGACGACGCGCGTGCATCGAGTCTCGACGCGTTGACGTCGGCAAGATCGGCCGCGTGTCGAATGAGATCTGCCCACGTGACCGCACCCGTATTCGCGAGATGCCATACGCCGGACGCGCGATCGACCAGCAGATCGAGCGTGGCGTGCACGAGGTCGGGCACGTAGGTTGGCGACACCACCACGTCGCTCGCCGCCACGTACGACTCACCGCGTGCAAGTGCGCGCAGCGCCTGGGTCACCACGTTGTAGGAGTCCCACGGTCCGAAGAACGCACTCGTGCGCACGACGAGGGCGTCGCGCATGACGCCGAGCACGCGCCGCTCCGCATCGGCCTTGCTTCGCCCGTATTCGTTGAGCGGCGTGACAGGATCGCCCTCGACATACGGCGAGGACCGCTGTCCGTCGAACACGAGATCGGACGAGAAGACGACGAGGCCAACGCCGTTCGCGGTGCAACGCTCGGCCAGAACTTCCGCGCCCAGCGCGTTCTCGCGGTGGCACCGCTCGACGGCCCATTCCGCGTCGTCGACGCGCACGTAGCCGGCCGCGTTGACCACGGCCCAGGGACGGTGCCGTTCCATGGCGCGTTGCACGTCGGCCGGACTCGCAATGTCGAGGTCGCGCCGCGTGGTGATGCGCGCGTCGATCGCACGGGTCTGACAGATGCGCGCAAACGCGCGCCCGAGCGTACCGCTCGCACCTGTAATAAGGATGGGAGCCGGGTGCGGTCCCGGCGTCGCGCGCGTGGCACGGGCAGACGGGACGTGGAACCCCGGGTACACCAGGCGTTCCTTGCGCCGCCACCAACCCGGCTGCGCGAGCACCGCGTCGTCGGGCGCGCGTCCCGCCGCCAGGTTCGCAATCATCGCCGCCAGCGCGGTTGACCGCGGTTCCGGGCCGCGGATGTCGAAGGCGCCGGGCTCGTAGTGCCCTTCGTCGTGCGTGACCAGGTTGTGCCAGTCGAACGAGCCGAACAGCGCCCAGGGCGTCACCGCTCGCACCTCTACCCCTTCATTCCGGAGGGTTCGCGCGGCGTCCCAGAATTCCGACAACCAGCGCAGCTGTTCTTCGCGCGCGCTGGAGAGGTGCACCTCGGTGACAGCGAGCGGCAGCCCATAGCGGTCCCACGCCTCGCGCAACAACGCCGCCGGTCCGAGTGGGCCCGCGCCGAGCACGCGCACGGCTTCGACATCGGCATACGCTTCGCGCCCATTTCCTCCACGCGCGTGCGACGGATAGCGCGACACGCGTTCGTCCAGGAACCGCTCGCTGGTGACGTAATGATTGATACCGATCACGTCGGGCGGCATTGGATTGTCTTCGAACCAGTAGAGCTCGCCACGCGAGATCCCATGGCGGCGGAAGTACCGGATCTGCGCCGCGTCGAGCTCCCGGCCGCACAGCAGGTCGAAGGTGAGCCACCGGCGTTCGTTTTCGAATGCGGCCTGATACGCCAACCCCGCGGTGCTGTGTGCCTTGCCCAGATCCTCCGTCTGTACGAGCCGGGCGGCGGAATTCACGTCGCGGATTTCGCGCATGGCGAGAACGATGCCGCGCAGCTGATTGAGGAGCGCGCGTGCGAACACGCGTCCGTTGCGCGCGTGGGGATGCCAGTGGCCGTAGAGCCCGCTGAAGCGCGCCGTGGTCAGCGGCTCGTTGATGGGCGTGTACATCTCGACGTCCGGAAACCGCTCGGCGACCGCGCGCGCATACGCGGCGAATTTCTTTGGAAAGTGCGGATCGATCAGGCTCGTCTCTCGCGGGCCGCTCCCGTGGTGGAGGAGTCCAACGATCGGTGCAATGCCAAGCTGCTGCAGGCGCGCGAGCCGTTCGCGCGGCCATTCCCAATCGGCCCCGTCGAGGCCTGCCGGCGCCACGCGCTCCCAGAGCACGGGATACCGGAGCGTGCGAATCCCCAGCGCGGCGATCCTGTCCAGATCATTGGCGCGGTGCGCATGCCCGCTGCGCTCGAGCTGATCGAAGTACCGGTCGCCGACGCGATTGACCGTGCACTCGATCCCGCCCCAGATCTCAGGCGCTCCTTGCGGCATCGAGACGGCGAGGGTTCTTGCCCGCGATGGGCGCGCGAACGGCATCGGCGAGGGTCGGCCGCGTGCCCGGCAAACTCATTCGTGCAAAGGTGGTGAGCGCCTGCGCCGTCACCTGATCCATGTTGTAATAGCGGTACGTCGCGAGCCGGCCCACGAAGCGCACGTCGGGCGTTTCGTCCGCGAGCGCCTTGTACTTGCCATAGAGCTCGTGGTTCTGCGGATGCGGGACCGGATAGTACGGGTCGCCGTCGATCTGGGGGTACTCGTACACGATGCTCGTGCGGGGATGCTCCTGGCCGGTGAGATACTTGAATTCGGTGACACGCGTGTACGCGTGCTCGTTCGGGTAATTCACCACCGGCGCGCACTGGAACACGGGGCGGTCGATGGTCTGGTGCCGGAATGCAATCGACCGGTACGGCAACTTCCCGAAGCGATAGTCGAAGAACTCGTCGATCGGACCCGTATAGATCATTTCCTTGTACGGAATCACACCGATGATGTCGCGGTAGTCGGTGTTGAGCAGGATACTGATGTTCCTGTGGTCGAGCATGTTCTCGAACATCCGCGTAAAGCCGTGCAGCGGCATGGCCTGGTACGTGTCGGTGAAGTACCGGTCGTCGCGATTCGTGCGCACCGGGACGCGCGCCGTGACCGACGCGTCGAGCTCGGATGGGTCGAGAAACCACTGCTTGCGCGTGTAATTGCGGAAGAACTTCTCGTAGAGCTCACGCCCCACCTTGGACACGATCACATCTTCGGACGTGCGCACGTGCTCGATCTTCTCGGCGACGGAGGCGAAGTACGCGTCGAGCTCCGGCGACGTGAGCGACAGACCGTAGAGCTCGTTGACCGTGTCCAGATTGATCGGGATCGGCACGGTGCGGCCGTCGACGCTGGCCCGCACGCGGTGTTCGTACGGCCGCCACTCCGTGTACTGCGAGAGATAGTCGAAGACCTCGCGCGAGTTGGTGTGGAAGATGTGCGGACCGTACCGGTGGACGAGGATGCCGGCATCGTCATAATGGTCGTACGCGTTGCCGCCGATGTGCGCGCGCCGCTCCACGAGGAGCACGCGCTTGCCCGCCACCCGCCCGAGACGCTCCGCGAGCACGCTGCCGGCAAAGCCGGCCCCGACGATCAGGCAGTCAAACACGCGCGCTCCGCCGTGGCGCCTCTGGATCCGCACGCGCCATCGATCAGCCGGCTCATGCTCTGCCAGGTGGAATCCCATGACGAGCGCGATAGAAACGCGTCGACACGGCTCAGCCACGCCTCGTACGCCGCTCCGGATTGCTCCGCGAGCATGCGTTCGACGTGCGCAATGAACGACGCGTGATCCTCGCCGATCTCGACGAGCCCCTGGTCCCCGTACGGCCTGACGACATCACGGATCGGCGTCGCCACGACCCGCTTGCCGGCAGCGAGATACTCCGGCGTCTTGGTGGGGCTGATGAACCGCGTGGACTCGTTGAGCGCGAACGGCAACAACGCCACGTTCCATCCGGCGATGTACGACGGCAACTGGTCGTACGCCCTGGCGCCGAGGTAGTGCAGGTTCGCGCGTCGCGGAAGCGAGGCTGGGTCGATCTTTACCACCGGCCCGACCATCACGATTTGCCATTCAGGGTGCGCGTCCGCGAGCGCGGCGAGGAGCGCCGTGTCCATCCGTTCATCGATCACGCCCGCAAATCCGAGGCGCGGTGACGGAATCGGAGCCTGATCCGCGGGCTCGACGCCGGCGAAGCGCGCGCGGCCAAAATGGGCGACGTCGACGCTGCTCGGAAACGCATGCACGTTCTTGTGCAAATGGCGCTTGGCCTCGTACAGGCTCTCCCCGCCAGTGAAGACGAGATCCGCGCGCTCGAACAGGACGCGCTCGCGCGCGCACAGTTCCGGGGGCGCGCCCCTGAACGCGCTGAGCTCGTCCATGCAGTCGTACACGACGACATCGGGCACGAGTCCCGTCGTGAGCTCGATGGCCATGGGCGTGTAGTACCACGCGATGAACGGATCAATGCTGTATTCGGCGATCAGGCCCGCGAGCATTTCGCGCTGCTGTGTGACCGCAAGGGCCTGATCGGTTCCGTGCGCGAGGTGCGGCACGACCACCCACAGGCCAACGTCCCGGCGCGTTACCTCGAGGCGCGGCGGACTGTGCTCATAGACCGGCTCTTCAACGAAGAACACCCGGTGCTCACCCGCACACCTCGTGAGCAGGTGCTGCGGTCGCTGGTATACGAAGTCCCACCGGAGGTGCGAAAAGCACACAACGGAGTGCGGCAATGGGGCGCCTCCTGAATGATGATCGTGACGGGCACGCGGGCTTCCGTGCGGAAGACGTCGGGGAGCGATCCAGGGCGCGCACGCCTGCATCCGTAGTACTTGCAGAACGCGTGTCCGGTTCCGCGTGTATGTACGCGCATGCCGCCACCATTTCTCTTCGCGACGGGCATTGAGAATTCGTATCCGACAATCGAGCAGGGCCGCGTGCGCATCGATCAGATGGACAGCTGCGGTCATTACCGGCACTGGCGCCGCGATTTCGATCTCGTGGAAGATCTCGGCGTCCGCTTTCTGCGATACGGCCCGCCGATTCATCGCGCATGGCTCGGCGACGGACGCTACGACTGGGAGTTCGCAGATGACACGATGGGCGACCTTCTGCGTCGTGACATCAACGTCATTGCGGATCTCTGTCACTTCGGCGTGCCGGACTGGGTCGGGAATTTCCAGAACCCGGATTTCCCGGCGTTGTTCAGCCGGTACGCGCGCGCGTTCGCCGAACGCTTCCCCTGGGTGCAACTCTATACGCCGGTGAACGAAATGTTCATCTGCGCGACGTTCTCGGCGGCGCACGGCTGGTGGAACGAACAGCTCCGCGGCGACACGAGTTTCGTCACCGCCCTCAAGCACATCGTCAAGGCGAACGTGATGGCGATGCACTCGGTGCTCGACGTGCGCCCGGACGCGATCTTCATCCAGAGCGAATCGTCGGAGTACTTCCATGCCGACAGCCCCGCGGCGATCAAACCCGCCGAGCTGTTCAACGCGCGCCGCTTCCTCGCGTTCGACCTCAATTACGGGCGCCGCGTGGATTCCGAGATGTACGACTTCCTGCTGGACAACGGCATGACGCGCGACGAGTACCGTTTCTTCATGAATTACAACCTCAAGCACCACTGCATCATGGGGAACGACTACTACGTGACCAACGAACACCGTGTCACCCCCGACGGCGCGACGCGCGCGAGCGGCGAAGTGCTGGGGTACGACGAGATCACATGGCAGTACTACGACCGGTACCGCCTGCCCGTGATGCACACCGAGACCAACATCGAGCAAGGCCCGAACGGGGACGAGGCCGTCTTCTGGCTATGGAAGGAGTGGGCGAACGTGCTTCGCGTGCGAAACGACGGTATCCCCGTGGTGGGATTCACGTGGTATTCGCTCACGGACCAGGTCGACTGGGATATCGCGCTGCGTGAGAAGAAAGGGCGCGTGACGCCCGTGGGCCTCTACGATCTCGACCGGCGGATCCGTCCCGTGGGCGAGGCATACAAGCAGCTGATTGCCGAGTGGCGCGAAGTCCTGCCCACCCAGAGCATCTGCCTCGCGGTCCCGGTCGTTCCGCCGAGCGAGTACAACGCGGCCTGGGCCCAGCGGAATCGCGACGAAGCGCTCCGCAAGCGTCACAGCATTCCGACGGAACCCGCCACGACCGTCGGGCGTGACTGAGCGCTCGTCCCGTCCCTGATCGGTTGACTGTATATGTCCGTGACGGATATAGTGGGCTCATGGCAGACGCCGAGTCGCACCTCCCGCTCACACCCATCGTCCTGCACGTGCTGCTTGCGCTGTCGGATGGCGAGAAGCACGGCTACGCAATTGCACAGGACATCGAACGCGCGGACCCGGGCATACCAACAGGGCCGGGCTCGCTGTACGGCTCCATCCACCGGATGCTGGCGGCCTCGCTCATCGAGGAAAGGACGCCACGGAAGCCCGCAGCAAACGAAGACCCCCGCCGGCGCTTCTACGGACTGACGCCGCTCGGCAAGCGCGTGCTCCACCTCGAGGTCGAGCGCCTTGCCGCCATCGTGAAAATGGCGCGCAAACGCCATCTCCTCGATCAAGTCGCCGCACGCGCATGAGCCCCGCCGAGCGATTCTATCGTCTTGCCTGCCGCGTGGTGCTGCCGCACGGATTCGTCGCACGGTTCGGCGACGAAATGGCCGAGCTCGCCCAGTCGCGAATGATGGCCGCCAGGGCGCGCGGCGGCTTCGCCGGCCTGGGCGAAGCGGCGCGCCTCGCGCGCGACCTCATCACGGCGCGGCCACTCACGAGCATTCCCGAGCCGCCCGCACCACAACGAGACAACATGGATATCCTGCTGCAGGACCTTCGGTTCGCGCTTCGCGCGCTCGCACGACGTCCCGCGTTCACGGCCGTCGCCGCGATCACGCTCGCGCTCGGGATCGGGGCAAACACCGCCATCTTCACGGTCGTCAACGCCGTGCTGCTGCGGCCCCTGCCCTATCGCAATCCCGAGCAAGTCGTGGTCGTGAACGGCACACAGGGCACGCGCGGCAACCAGGGCGTGGTATACGCGGATTTCGTCGACTGGCGCGCGCGCAACACGACGTTCGCGGAGATGGGAGCGACGCGTGGCCAGAGCGTCACGCTCACCGGCGTCGATGAACCCGCGCGTCTCGTCGGCATGTTCGTGTCGGCGGGTTTCTTCCGCGTGATCGACACGCGCACCAGCGCCGGCCGGCTCTTCAACGACGCCGAAACGGAGTTGGGCACCAGAGCACCGGTCGCGGTCGTGCAATACGAGACGTGGTGCTCACGGTTCGGCGCCGATTCGACGGTGCTTGGCCGCACGCTCACCCTCAATGGCACGCCGTTCACCGTTGTCGGGATTACCGCGCCGAATTCCCAGATCCCGTTTGGCGCGCCCGATGTATTCCTGCCGATCGGATACTACCCGAATGCGCACGGTCTCGACCGGGGTGTGCGCGGGATCGGGGTGGCGGCGCGGCTCAAGCCCGGTGTCAGCATCGCCGCGGCGCAGGCCGACCTTGCCGCGATCGCGAAGCAGCTCGAATCCGAGTATCCCGCGACGAACGCGGGCACCGGCGCGGAGGTGCAATCGCTGCGTGAGCAGCTCGTGGGCGGTGTCCGTGAGCGGCTGCTCATCATGCTCGGCGCAGTCGCCCTGGTGCTGCTCATTGCGTGCGCCAACGTCGCAAATCTCCAACTCACGCGAGGCGCGGCGCGCGCGCGCGAGCTCACCGTGCGCGCGGCGCTCGGAGCGGGCCGCCGCCGGATTGCCCAGCAACTGCTCACGGAGAGCGTCGTCCTCTCCGGCGCCGGCGCGCTCGCGGGCCTCGCGCTGGCCTTCGGACTCACACGCGTGCTCGTCACACTGGTCGGTCCGCAATTGCCGGTGGACGCACAGACCATACGCATCGACGCGACCGTCCTGGTCTTCACGCTCGCCGTCGCGCTCGGCACGGGAATCGTGTTCGGCATGATTCCCGCGTGGCATTCGTCGCGCGCGGACTTCGGCGATGTTCTGCGCTCACGGAGCGGTGGCTCGCCCACGCGCGGCGGCGTGCGGAATACGCTCGTCGTCGCACAGCTCGCGCTCTCGCTTGCACTGCTTGCGTCGGCGGGACTGCTGACGCGCTCCCTGATGGCCCTCGAGCGCGTCGACCCGGGATTCGACGGCTCGCACTTGTTGACGGCGCAGTTCCGGCTTCCCGGCACGAAGTATGACTCGCCCGAAAAGATCTGGCAGATGTTCGAGCAGACAACCGATGCGATCCGGGCGGTGCCGGGAGTCGAATCTGCCGCCCTCGTGCGCGCGTCGCCACTCAGCGGGAACGGTGAGTCGTATCCGGTCGCGGTCGATGGGCAGCCCGTGATTCGCCCTGCGGACGCGCCCCAGGTGCAGACCAACAGCATCACCGCCGGGTATTTCGCGACGCTCCGCATTCCGCTCGCCGCGGGGCGCGACTTCGAAACATCCGACCGTGCGGGGAGCACGCCGGTCGTGATCGTGAATAAGGCGTTCGCTGAGGCCACATGGCCCGGAGAGAGCGCTGTCGGTCACCGCATCAAACTCGGCGGCGACGACTGGCGCACCATCGTCGGCGTGGTCGGAAACACGAAGCATTTCTCGCTCAACGAGGCGCAGCTTCTTCAGGCATATGTCCCGCACGCGCAGCGCCCGCAGATCTTCACGAGCATCGCCGTTCGTGTCCGTGGCGATGCGCTGGCCATGTCGCGTCCGGTCATCGAGGCCATCAGGCGCGTCGACCGTGATCAACCGGTGTGGCGTTTCCGCGCCATGGATCAGGACCTCACCGCGGTGACGACATCGAGCCGCACCATGATGTGGCTGACCGCGCTGTTTGCGGTGGTCGCACTCCTCGTGGCAGCGGTCGGGATCTATGGAGTCGTGAGTTACACGGTGTCCCAGCGCACGCACGAAGTCGGCATCCGCATTGCGCTCGGTGCGAGTGCGCGCGGGGTTGCATCGCTCATTCTGAAGCAGGGAGCCGTGCTCGTGGCGATCGCGGTCGCTATCGGACTTGGCGCGTCATTCGCGGGCGCCCGGTTCCTGCGGTCGCAGCTGTTCGGCGTGCAACCCACGGACGCGGTCACGCTGGCCGCGGTGACGGTCATTCTCGCGGGCGTCGCGATCGCGGCGTGCTACATCCCCGCGCGACGCGCCGCCCGCGTGGACCCGGTGGAGGCGCTCAGAAACGACTGACGCGGAACGGTCAGCGGCCCGCGGTCGTCCGTTTTCGAGATGACCGCGTGCCGCGCGTCGTGCCGCGCGTCATGCCGCGTTTGGTACCCCTGCTCGTGCTGCGCTTCGTACCGCCGCGCGACATCTTGCGCGCCGCCGCCGCGACCTTGCTGCGCTTCCGTTTGCGCGTGTGCGTGCTTGGCGCGGCGTTGTCGGACATGCGCTTCGCGACCGCGAGCGCGACCCCGATTCCCGCGAGAGCCACCGGCACGGGATTCTTTCTGGCGACGTTCACGAGTCCCTTGACGCCCGCGCCGGCCGCCCGGGCGGCCGCGCCCACAGTCTTGAGTCCTGGCATACGTCCTCCCCCCGTTAGCGACGGTTCGCGTTCACGCGGTACCCTGCGTAGGCGAGTGCGCCGAGTGCCGCGACGCCGGCCGCGGCCATGAATGGTTTGCTCGTCACGACATTCGCGACCTTTCGGCCCGTAGAGGCCGTCTCCCCGGCGATGTCGTCCGTGGCCTCGTCCGCGAAGTCCAGCGTGTCGACCAGCGAATCGACGGCGGCATGCGCCTTCTCACGCAGCATCCGTGAGCGTGCGTGCCCGTTCATCCCGCGTCGCGTGCGCGGCCCCATGTCTTCCCCTGCCGTCGCCATCGTCGCTTCGTCGAAGCCATGATTGACGCCGTTGGACTTGGCCTTCGCGCGTGAGCGAGCCTTTTGCGTCACGACCCACGCGACGCCAAGACCTGCGAGCGCGAACGGGATGGGATCGTTCTTCACGACATTGACGACGCTGTTGGCGCCGGTCCGGGTGGCGCGTCCGACGGTGCGCGCCATTTCCCTCACGTTCTGCATGGCGTCCTCCTCAGGGAAGTGTGGCTGTGCGCGCCCTTATACACTCGTCGGCGGAGAAGTGCCGTTGTGCACGGTGGTCGCGCTGTCGTTTTCTTTTTTTCGCTGCGCGGAACCGGCCTGCTCCGGTGGTGCTATTTCATGCAGCGTCTCATGGAGGCAGCGTGGCCACGATCTGGAGGGGTTCCGTCACCTTCGGCCTTGTCAACGTGCCCGTCGAGCTCAAGCCCGCGGTGCGCGACCATCGCCTGTCATTCCGCATGCTGAGCAAGGAGGGGGATTCCCCTATTCGCTTCAAGCGCGTGCGTGAGGACACCGGCGACGAGGTCGCGTTTCGGGATATCGTCAAGGGCTACGAATACGAAAAGGGCGAGTACGTCATTCTCACGGACGAGGATTTCGAAAAGGCCGCGCTCAAACAGAGCAACACCATCGACATTGAGGACTTTGTCGAGGCCAGCGAAGTCGATCCACGGCTCTACGAAACCGCGTATTTCCTCGTGCCCGGCAAGGGCGGTGACCGTGCGTACGCGCTCCTTCGCGATGCGATGGCCGAGACCGGCACCGTCGGCATTGGCAAGATCATTCTCCACAAACGCCAGCACATCGCCGAGCTCCGCGCCGACGGCAAGGCGCTCGTGCTCATGCTTCTTCGCTTCGCGGACGAAGTGGTCGATCCCGCCGAGTATTCCTTCCCCACGACCGAAGGCGACAAGTCGCGCGAGCTCAAGATGGCCACCGAGCTCGTGAAGAGTCTGCAGAGCGAGTTTGATCCGTCAAAGTACGCGGATGAGTACGACGCAAATCTGCGCCGCATCATCAACGCAAAGTCGAAGGGGCGGCGCGTGACGCTCGAAGAGCGCGGCAAGGGCACGCCCGAGCCCAAGGTCCTCGATCTCATGGAGAAACTGCAGCAGAGTCTCGAGGCCACGAAGAAGAAACCGGCGGCGGCCAAGGGCTCGCGACGCCGGAAAACAGCCTGACCGCCGGCTATGCCGCAGAGTGGCACACGGTCAGGCACACGGTCAGGCACACCGTCAGGCCGGCGCGACGCGCTCCGTACGTACCGGCGCAAACGGGACTTTCACGTTACACACGAACCGCGTGGCGCCGCCCCGCCGGCTCGCGGCGCGGCGCACGCCCTCGAGTTCGTCATTCAGAAGCACGCGGCATCGCATTTGCACTTCGACCTCCGCCTCGAAGTCGACGGCGCGATGAAGAGTTGGGCAGTCCCGAAGGGTCCGAGCCGCGATCCGTCGGTGAAACGCCTCGCCATGCAGGTCGAAGACCACCCGATGGAATACAACACGTTCGAAGGGACCATTCCAAAAGGTGAGTACGGCGGTGGTACGGTGATGATCTGGGACCGCGGCACCTACGAGGGCGAGGGCGGCGAGGCGGGGATGCGTGCCGGACTCGCGAAAGGGCGGCTGACATTCACATTGCACGGTGACAGACTCGAAGGCACGTGGTCGCTCGTCCGCATGAAGGGCGACGACAGCCGCAGCTGGTTGTTGATCAAGCAAAAGGATGAGTTCGTCGAGACGGGCGATACGTTTGCCTCGGAGGATTCCGAATCGGTGGTCACAGGACGCACGATGAAACAGATCGCCGAGATCTCCCCGATGCTCGCCACGATTGGCACGGCGGTGCCGGAAGGAAGCGACTGGGTGTTCGAACCGAAGTACGACGGCGTCCGCGTACTCGCATTCGCAAGCGACGACGGCGTGAGCCTGCTCTCGCGCAACAATATCGAGAAGGCTCCGCAGTTTCCCGAAATCGCCGAAGCGCTCGGCGCACTCCGGG
>DASRAP010000140.1:0-9727 GCA_035638155.1 Gemmatimonadaceae bacterium
GAGACGCGCGCGATAGAGATCGGCCGCTTCGCGCGTCGACATCGTCACCGACGAATCGTTGCTCGTCAGATACGCCATGGCGCGCTGCGCCTGCGCCGTCGAGTGCTGCAGCACGTTCATCGCGTCCGTCGTCGAAGCAAATCCCGTGTCCGTCGTCGCCGGCGGATCGGTGGTCTTCGCGACCTCCAAGCCGGGAAGTGCCCCGGCGCTGGCACGCCCCATCACGGCTCCACCCACCACCAGGAACAACCCGGCCGCCACCTGCATCATTCGGCGCGACGCACTCGGCCGCGCCCGGCGTTCTGCGATGACTCCCCAGTCGCTCTCCGTGATCGGCCGCTGCACGAGTCCTTCCGCGCGCAGCGCCGGGCTCAGGCGTTCCCACGACGTCAGCGGTCGCTCGATCGCCGGCGTCTCGGTGAGCGCCATGCGCACGAGCCGCTGCGCCGCGGCCAAATTCGCGCCGCACGCCGCGCATTCAGCGATGTGGGTGCGTTCCGGCAGCGTCGCCGGTTCGTCGGCCAGTGCCGCCAGCCGTTCAGGTGTGATGTGTTGCATAACTCGAATCCTTCGCCGGCGGTGGTCCATCAACGAGATGCGCAAGCAGCCGGCGAAGCTTCGCGCGTGCCTTGAACAGTTGTGACTTCGATCCGCCCGACGTGATGCCCATTTCCGCGGCGATCTCCTCGTGCGTGTATCCCTCGACATCGTGCAGGACGAAGACGGCGCGGGCGCCAGGCGACAGCTGCTGCACGGCGGCGTCGATCGTTGCCGCGAGCATCGCTCTGTCCCCGTCGTGTTCCACGGACGCCGTATCCTCCTGAATTTCCGTTTCGTTCGTTTGTATCCGCCGCGCCGAGCGCAAAGCGTTCAGCGTACGGTTCACCGCAATCCGGTGCGCCCAGGTCGTGAAGCGCGAATCGCCACGGTACGTGGGCAGCGCCCGGAAGATCTGGATCCAGACCTCCTGCGCGATGTCCTGGGCCGTATCGGGGTCGCCAACCAGCCGCCGCACGACCGCGTCGATACGCGGCGCGTGCAGCGACCAGAGCTGGCGCATTGCCCGCTCGTCGCCCGCGACTGCGCGCTGGATGATCTCTTGGTCCGAATGCATCACGGTCTCAGCCAATCTGTCACCTTGCCGGGTCCTGAAGGTTGCCCTGCCATTTCGGCTTCGTCTTGACGAAGTAGCCCCTTCAGCCGTAGTGATTTACGTGCGGGTCCGCCCGCCCGTTCCCGAAAGGAAACCTTCTGCGTCACTTGTTGCTTGCCGCCGCCCTCGGAGCGGCGGTTGTTGTGCCCGACGATCGGCTGCCAACACGGGAGCCGGCCGCTGCGGGGATGTCGGCCGAGCGATTGGAAGCAATCGATCGGATCGTCGGCCGCGGCATTGCCGGTGGTGGCTTTCCCGGCGCCGCAGTAGTCATTGGCCACGACGGCTATGCGGTCCTCCAAAAAGGCTACGGCCACCAGGACTGGCAGGCGAACAGCCGCCCCGTGTCGCCCGAAGAAACCATGTATGACATGGCCTCGCTGACGAAGGTCGTCGCCACGACCACTGCGGCGATGATCCTCTACGACGAAGGCAAGCTCCCTCTCGATGCCCCTGTCCGGCAGTTCATTCCGGAATTCACGGGAGGCCTCAAGGACAAGGTCACCGTCCGCCAGCTCCTTCTTCATCGGTCAGGCCTTCCCGCCGGCCGCGTTCTCTGGGGGAAAGCAAAGAATCCCGCCGACGCGAAGCGTATGGAGATCGCGTCGCAGATCCAATGCGATCCGGGAAGCTGCTTCAACTATTCCGATGTTGGCGCGGACATGCTGGGTTGGGTCATCGAGAGCATCGCCCACCAATCGCTCGATCAGTTCGCGACCGAACGCGTGTTCACGCCGCTCGGCATGCGCGACACGCATTTCCGTCCCGATCGCTTGCTGCGCGACCGTATCGCGCCGACGCAGGACGAATCGCGGCGCGGCTACGCGCTCCGCGGCGAAGTGCAGGATGAGAGCGCATACGTCTTAGGGGGCGTTGTGGGACATGCGGGGCTCTTCAGCACCGCGGCCGACGTCGCGCTGTTCGCGCAGATGTTGCTCAACAACGGCCAGCTGAACGGCCGCCGGATCGTCGCCGAATCCACCGTGAGACTCTTCACGAAGGATGTCGCGGACGCGCGCGCACTCGGTTGGGAGACCGCGAATCACGTGCACGGCGCCGGTGATCTTCTCGGCCCGCACGCGTACGGACACACGGGCTACACGGGCACGTCGATCTGGATCGATCCCGACCGAAAGCTCTTTATCGTGATTCTCACGAATCGCACGTTCGCGCCGCATTCCCGCCATCCCGCGGATGCCATCGCCGACGTGCGCAATGACGTTGCGGACGCCGCGACGCTTGCGATCGCGGATGAGCCGAGCCTCGCGAACAGCGTCATGCCCGCGAGTTTCCGCTCGGACACCGCGCACACCTGGAACGTCGGCCCAAGGCCGGCGTGGCGCGCCGCGGCTGAAAAGCGTGCGCGTGTCGAAGCAGCCCGGCGTACCAATCCGGACGCCGCCAGCGTCTCACGCAAAGCTGGCGCCCCGAACGCCGGGGCTGCCTCCGCATCACCGGTTGCAAAGCCGACCGCGAGCGCCGGGACGCCAAAACCCGCCGCGTCGACGCCCGCACCCGCCAGGCAGGCAGCCGCCAAACCCGCGCCCGCGCCAATCTCCCCGACGCAGAGACTGCCGCCGGCATAGGCGGGTGTAGTAGCGTAAGAGACGTTCTTTCGCTCTTACGAAGTCAATGACAAATATCTCGGGGCTCGATGCCCCAGCACCATCGCTCACTGAGGATCAGGTCCGGCTCGCGCTCCGTCGCGTTCGCGACCCTGAGCTCAATCTCAACATCGTCGACCTGGGTCTCGTCTACGCCATTCGCGTGGACGGCGGCAAGGTCGAGGTGGACGTCAGCCTGACCTCACCGGGTTGCCCGTCCGGCGCCGAGATCCTGAAGTCCGCGGAAGAAGAGGTGAAGGCCACCGAAGGCGTCGAGTCCGCGGTGATCAATCTCGTGTGGTCGCCGCCGTGGACGCCCGAACGCATCGAGCCGCGCGTGCGCGCGTATCTCGGATTCTGATTGCCCGAATACCCGATTTAGCCGATTGATCTGAGGCGTTCGACCATTCGGGCGCCGAGCACTTCCACCTGCCAGCGGCGCAGCTCGGTTACCTCCGCAAGTTCGGCGACTGAACGCGGTGCGCGGCGCGCGACGGCTTCGAGTCGCTCGCGCGACGCCAGCACACCGGGATCGAGGTCGAGCTCGCGCGCAACTTCTTCGCGCACGGACCTGAGCGCGTTCACACGCTCGTCGAACTTGGGATCGCGGTCCCAGCGCGGCGCGCGCGGAAAACGGGGAAGGTCCGCCTCCGGCACTGCGACTCCGCGTTTCACGGCATCGAGCACTTCGCCAAAGCGTGCGTCGGTCCAGGACCGTGGAAGGCCCTTGATGGCGCGGAGGGCGGCGGTGTCGGCGGGTGCGGCTTGGGCGATTTCGAGCATCGTCTCATTCGCCAGCACGCGAAAGGTCGCGCGGTCCTGCGCGCGCGCCGTCTGGTTTCGCCAGTCGTAGAGCTCGCGAAGCACCGCGAGTCCGCGGCGGGTGAGATCCCGCGCGCCCTTCACCCCCAGAAATGCCGTGGAATCGTCGCTGGGCGCCCACTCGACCGTGCGGAGCCGGTCGAATTCCTCGGCCGCCCAGGACAGCCGTTGCTTCTTTTCGAGCTGCGCCCGTAGCTCGTCGCGCAACGCCAGCAGATGACTCGTATCCTGCGCCGCATACTCCAGCATGTCGTTCGTGAGCGGCCGCATGGACCAATCGGCGCGCTGATGTTTCTTGTCGAGCTTCACGCCGAAATACGACTCGAGGAGTGCGGCCAGCCCGAATTGGCGGATGCCGAGCAACTGTGCCGCCACGCGTGTGTCGAAGAGCCGCGCGACTCGCCAGCCAAAGTCCTGCCTGAGCAGGCGCAGGTCGTAATCGGCGTCATGAAACACCGTTTCGACGTCCGGGTCTGCCACGAGCGCGGCCAGCTGTTGCGGCGGAGTTATGGCAAGCGGATCCAGGATGGCGTGGCGGGTGCGCGTCGACAGCTGCAGCAGGTACACGCGGTCGACGAAACGGTGAAAGCTCGCGCCCTCGGTGTCGACCGCGAGCTCCCGTGTGCCGCGGATTTGCGATGTGAATGCCTCTGCTTCAGCCTTCGCATCGAGGTATGTTATCGAAGAGATTGCCCGTCCTCCGTTCCCACGCGCGCCCAGTCGTCCATCGTTTCGTCGTCGCCAATCTAGCACCGCTCCCACCCCGTCTTTCGTGAGTACCTCTTCCGCGCCAGCTCCGTTCACGAAGCGCAGCGAGCCGGTTCGCGCCGCACTGCTGGTGCTCGGTCTCGTTTTCGCCCTCATCGCAGCATGGCAGATCCGCGTGTTGATCCTGCTGACGGTGCTGGGGGGGTTGCTCGGCATCGCCGCCACGCCGGCCGTGGACTGGATGGAGAAGCGGAAGATCAAGCGCGGGCTCGGCGCGCCTGCCGTCGTCCTCGGCACGCTCGCGTTCATCGCGGGCATCGGACTCTGGTCGGCGCCAACCGTCGTTACCCAGATGAACGCGCTGCGCGCCCAGATTCCGGCCGCGCTCGACAAGCTCGACGCGTACGCGGAAAGGCAGCACAGTGCGGTTCTCGACGCGTTGCTTCCCAAGCCGCCGGTTGATACGACCGCGCAGAACCAGGCGCCGGTCACGGCGAGCGGCAGGCTCGGCAAGGCGGTTCGGGGACAGTTCTCGTCGCTTGGCGGATTCGTGCTTACGACCGTGACCTCGACCCTCGCGATCATTGGCGCGCTCATCTACGTCGTGTTTCTCACGATGTATTTCGCGATCGAGCCCGCGGTCTACCGGCGCGGCGTGTTGCTCCTCATCCCTCCGCCATCGAGGCTCCGGGCCGCCGTCGTCTTCGACGCCGTCACGGTGACGCTCCGGAAATGGCTGGGCACCCAGCTCATCGCGATGGTCGTGATCGGGCTCGTGACGACGATTGCGCTGCTCGTGCTCGGCGTGAAGAGCGCCATTCCGCTTGGCATTCTCGCCGGCATTCTCGAATTCGTGCCGAACATTGGTCCGATCATGAGTGCGCTGCCGGCGCTGCTCATTGCGTTTGCCGACTCGCCGCAGAAAGCGCTCTTCGTCGGCATCGCGTACTGGGCCATCCAGTTCCTCGAGAACAACCTGCTCATCCCGAACCTGATGCGGAACGAGCTCGACCTTCCGCCCGCGCTCACGCTGCTCTGGCAGGCGCTGATGGCGATCGTGTTCGGATTGCTCGGCCTCTTCGTTGCGGTGCCGCTGCTTGCCGCGGGGTTCGTCGTCGTTCGCTATCTGTACGTGCGCGGTGACGTCCCGCCCCCGCACCGGCCAAGCGGGTCCCGGTCCATCGTCCCATTTCCTGACGAGCCAGCGGCCACGTGATCGTCAACGCGGCAGGGCGTTCGATCGGGTACGACGACGTCGGATCCGGCCTTCCGGTCGTGTTCATCCACGGCTTTCCGCACGACCGGTCGCTGTGGACGTCGCAGCTCGGCGCGCTCGCGGCGCCCGTGCGAACACTGGCGTGTGACTTGCGCGGGTTCGGCGACAGCCCGGGCATCGCCACGAGCGTCGACGAATATGCCGACGACGTTATTGCATGGCTTCATGCGCTCGGCATTCCGAGTGCGGTGGTCGTGGGCCTTTCCATGGGCGGTTACGTGGCGTTTGCGATGTGGCGCAAGAAGCCGGCGCTCATCCGCGCGCTCGTGCTCGCGCACACGCGCGCGAGTCCCGACGACGACACCGCCAGGGCACGCCGTACGCAACAGATGGCGTACGTGGAAGAGAACGGAAGCGGCGCGCTCGCGGACCAGCTCGTGCAGAGCATGATCGGGAAGACGACGCGCGAAGAGCGCCCCGAAATTCGTGACCGCGTGCACGCGTTGCTCACCCGCGCGCCGGTGCGCGGAATTGTCGGCGCGCTCACGGCCATGCGTGACCGGCCCGACTCGACGTCGACGTTACCGACCATCGACGTTCCAACGCTGATTATCGCCGGCGATCAGGACGCGATTATCTCATCGTCGGAAACGCGCGCGATGCACGCCGCGATTGCCGGGAGCCGTCTGGAAGTCGTGAACGGCGTCGGACACCTGTCGTGTCTCGAAAAGCCGGCGGCATTCAATCACCTGGTCAGCGAGTTTCTGGCTGAGCTGTCGTACTCCTGACCTACCAGCTACCAGCTACTACCTGGTCGGCCGTCCCGGCGGTGTCGGACTCTTGAACACATCCCGATTGATCTGGACGTACTGCCGCTGAACCTCGGGCACGTCTTCCTCGGGGAAAATCGCGGTCACAGGGCACTCGGGCTCGCACGCGCCGCAATCGATGCACTCGTCCGGGTGGATGTACAGCATATCCGGGCCTTCATAAATGCAGTCGACCGGACAGACGTCGACGCAGGATTTGTCCTTGGTGCCCTTGCAGGCTTCGGTAATGACGTACGGCATTGGCGTGTTCGGTAATCAGCGAAATGGCGAAGCTGGCGAATCCTAACGGCCCGTCACGGGCTACGGCAAACTTACCGAAACTTCACCGGCGCCACGGGGGCAGATCTCCTTCGCGGCGGACAAGCGCAGGATTGTGCCGGAACAGGGTCAGGGTCCGGCCGATCACCTGGATCACCTCCGACTGCGTCCGCTGGGCGAGCTGCGGCGCGAGCTCCTTTGCGCGCTCGGGTGCCGTGCGGCTCACCGAGATCTTGACGAGCTCCCTCGTCCGCAAAGCGTCGTCGAGCGACCGAACCAGCGCCGGTGTCAGCCCGTGCTGGCCAACGTGTACGAGCGGGTCGAGATGGTGCGCCTCCGCGCGAAAGCCCGCGCGGTCCTTACCGGTAAGACTCATCCGTTACTCAGCCGCGCCGGCGCGCGCAAAGAGACCGTAAGGATTTACCGGGGGTCCGGTCCACCACTGCCGCCCCGGGATCATCCGCATCACCTGAAAATGCAGGTGCGGAATGTTCTTCGGCGCATTGCCCGTCGTACCGACATAGCCGAGGACGGTTCCCTGCTTCACCTGCGCACCAACCTTCGTGCGACCGGCATAGCGGTCGAGGTGCGCATAGTAGTACACGAAACGATGCGTCTTGTCGGTGGCGTAGACGGTCTTGCCGCCAAGCTCGTTGGTCGTGACCCGCAGGATTTCGCCTTCGACTGCCGCAAGTACAGGGGTTCCCTTCGGGGCGAGAATGTCGATCGCGAGATGTTCGCGTTCGCCCGCGTCCCCGCGCCGCCCGTCGAATGTGTTCTGCAACCGGTCGGGCTTCGTGCCTGCCACCGGCACCATCATGCGCTCCGCCTTCAAGTATTCGGCGTCGGACATCTTCGGACTCAGTCCGCTCGGCGGCGGATTGCGGCCGCAGGCTGAGAGCGCTGCGAGCGCCACCGCTCCTGAGAAACGCACCAGCGACTTCATTTTTCCTCGGTTACGTATGCGTCCGCTTCGATCTCAACGAGCATCGCAGGATCGATCAGCTGCGAGATTTCCACCATCGATGTGGCGGGGCGAATGTCCCGAAAGGCTTCGCCGTGCGCGCGGCCGACGTCTTCCCACCGTGCGATATCGGTGACGTACATGCGCGTGCGTACAACGTCCGAAAGCGACGCACCGGCGCGCTCGAGCGCGGCCTGGATGTTCGCGATCGTCTGTTTCGCCTGCGCATAGGCGTCTCCCGCGCCCACGAGTTTTCCGTCCGGGCCGGTCGCCGTCGTTCCGGAGACGTGGACGTACGGACCAACACGTACGGCGCGAGAGTAGCCGACGACGGGCTCCCACGGGGTTCCCGTGGCAAAGTTCTTCCGCGGCATGTGAAGAAGAGACGACGGAGCCGCCCGCGCGTTGCTACGACCGCTACGCCCTGCCTACCTGACAAACTTCGATAACGCGTCCTCCTGGACCTTGAGATCCAGGGTCTGGGTGCCCAGGAGCAGGGACGCCTGGGCCATGACGAGGACGGCGAGCATTCCCCATGCAAAGCGGGTGCGTTTGCGAGAGGGCGGGAGCGACGCGCGCCAAACGAGCCACCCAATGACGCAGAATGCGATTTCCAGGAGCGACTCAGGGACCGGGTGCGAGTAAAGCCCGAATCCCACGGCGTGCGCGCCCGGCCAGACGCTCTTGACTGCGGTAACGAAGTCGAGCGCAGTGTGAGAGATCGCCACGAGAAAAATGACCGCAGCATCGCGCCAGCTGGCGCTCGCCCCGCCGCGAATCATCCATGCGAGCGCTAGGACAGCACCGATCGCGGCGGTCGCCGGGATCGAATGCGACCACACGCGGGTGGTGTCCCGGTAATTGAACAGCGCCACCAGTCCTTCCTGTATGTCCGCGCCGAAGGCCGCGACGATCAGCAAGCCGAGCGGCAGGCGGCGCGCCCGGCCTGCCCCGATCAGCGCCGCCGAAAAATGCCCCGTGAACATTCAGGAAATGCGGCGCCCGGAACGGCGGTCGAGCCAGGTGAGTAGCAGGGCAGGAAGCACGAAACCACTGAGGTTCACCCAGTCGAGGCGCGCAAGAAGCTGGAGCACGTGCACAATGTCATCGCTCGTCCGCGGCCGTGGAAGTGTGGCGAGACTTGTGACGCTGTACTGGAACTTGCTCAACGCTTGCCGAACGCGCCGCGTCCGGGTAGCCTCACGATCCTGCACGGCACGCCATTTTTTCGCTTCACGACCCGCACCAAACCGCACCATTCCATGACGTTTTTCGAAGACGACGACGACGATCACGACGACGATCACGAACCCGATTCGCTTGCGCCATTCGACCCCGTAGCGTCGCGCCTCCTCAAGGCACGGACAATCATCATCAGCGGCGGGATCAATCAGCGGCTCACGGCACGCGTGACGGCGCAGCTGCTGGCGATCAGTTCGGATTCCTCGTCCGACCCGATCACGATCGTGCTCAATTCGCAGGGCGGGCACGTCGAGGCTGGCGACACGATTCACGACATGATCCGTTTCGTGCCCGCGCCCGTACGGGTCGTCGGGACCGGCTGGGTCGCGAGCGCCGCGGCACTCATTTTCGTTTCCGTGCCGCGCGAGCGGCGGTTCTGCCTTCCGAATACACGATTCCTGCTGCACCAGCCGGCCGGTGGCGGTGGCGGCAGCGCGAGCGACATCGAAATCGAGGCGCGCGAGATCCTCAAGATGCGCGACCGTCTCAATCGCATTTTCGCCCGCGAAACCGGACAGACGTTGCAGCGCATCGAAGACGACACGCACCGCAACTTCTGGCTTTCCGCCGACGACGCGAAGGCCTACGGAATCGTGGGGCACATCATCGAGCGCTGGACCCAGCTCGAGGAGACTACCAAAGCCGCGGGGTGAATCATGCGTAGCTGCATCATCGTGCTCTCGCTCGGCGTCGCGGTGGCGCCGAGCATGTCGCAGACGCCGACGCCGTCGCAGGACGTGCCGGTGCAGCAGTGGCAGGTTCCGTACGAGAAGAGTACGCCGCGCGATCCGTCAGTCGCGCCCGATGGGCGGATTTGGTTCGTGGGGCAGATCGGCAACTACCTCGCGGTGTTCGATCCGAAAAACGGATCGTTCAAGAAGTACGCGATGCCGGACACGACGTTTCCGCACAGCAACGTCGTCGCGCCCG
>DASRAP010000141.1:0-4149 GCA_035638155.1 Gemmatimonadaceae bacterium
CCGAAGACCGTGGCGTACAACTCCTTCGACGTGCTCGAGCCCTTCGAGACCGATCACAATCGCAAGATCACGTTGCTCCACATGCTGCAGCAGACCAGCGAGTGGCAAGGCACGCTTTGGGGCAAACCCGACTGGGCGGACCGGCCCAAAGGCGACATCGAACAGTGGAAGACGCGTGCGCGGCCGGAGCCCGGCACGGTGTACACGTACAACGACGTGCGTGTGAATCTCATGGCGCTCGCGTCACTCATGGTGTGGCGACGCCCGCTGCCGCAGGTCCTGAAGGAGCTGGTGATGGATCCGATCGGCGCGTCGAACAGCTGGCGCTGGTACGGCTACGACAATTCGTGGGTCGTGCTCGACGGCGCGCTCGTGCAATCGGTGGCCGGCGGCGGCCATTGGGGCGGCGGCCTGATCATCAACTCGCTCGACATGGCGCGCTTCGGGTTGCTCACGCTGCACAAGGGAAACTGGAACGGGAAGCAACTGATTTCCGAAGACTGGATCAATCGCTCGACCACGCCGGGCAAGGCGAACGACGCGTACGGATTCGCGAATTACTTCCTGAACACCGGACGCAAGGCGCTGCCCAGCGCGCCTGAAAGCGCGTTCTATCACCTCGGCAACGGCAACAACGTGATTTACGTCGACCGCGAGCACGACCTCGTGATCGTCGCGCGCTGGATGAACAATCTGCGGGCGATGGACGGGATGGTGAAGGCGATCCTCGGCGCGTCGTAACCGTGCGTCGCTTTGCGATGGCCGCAGGCGCGCTGCTCGCGTGCGCGGCATGCCGGCAACACGGCGCGGACACGCCTTCATCCGGCGAAGTCGTGCGTGTTGCCGTCGCCGCGAACTTCGCGGCCGCGCAGGATTCTCTCGCCATCCGATTCCGCCAGGAAACGGGCATCGCAGTCACGCCAATCGTCGGCGCCACGGGACAGCTTCGTGCGCAGATCGTATACGGCGCCCCGATCGACGTTTTTCTCGCCGCAGACCGCGCGACGGTGCATTCACTCGACACCGCGCGGCTCACCATTCCCGAGTCGCACTTCACCTATGCGCGCGGCACGCTGGTGCTCTACACGCCACACCGTTCCGTGATCAATACTGCGGCGGCGCTGACGGACACGTCACTGCATCACCTTGCGATCGCGGATCCGGGGAACGCGCCCTACGGCAGGGCCGCGATGGAGGTGCTGAACCGGTGGAAGATTCGTGCGCGCGTCGAGAAGCGACTCGTGCGCGGCGAGAGCGTGTCCCAGACATTGCAGTTCGTGGAGAGCGGCGCGGCCGATGCGGCGTTCGTGGCGCTGTCGCAGGTACGCGGGCGTCCGGCGGATCAGTACTGGATCGTGCCTGATTCGCTCTACACGCCGATTCTGCAGGACGCCGTGCTGCTGGTGCGCGCGGGACGCAAGGACGCGGCACAGAAGTACCTCGCGTACCTGCGGAGCGATTCGGCGCGCGCGATCATCACGGCGTTCGGCTACACGCCCGGCGACGGGAAATGACGACTGCGGACACGCGCGCCATTGCGCTCACGGTGGCGCTCGCGACCACGACGACGGTTCTGTTGCTGGCGATCGGCGCGCCCCTCGCGCTCTGGCTTTCGCAGACACGATCGCGAGCGCGTCCCGTCCTCGAAGCGATCGTCGCGCTACCGCTCGTGCTTCCACCGACGGTGCTTGGCTTCTACGTGCTCGTCGCACTTGGTCCGCTCGGGCCGATCGGTGGCGTGTGGGAGAGTCTCGGCGGACCGCGTCTCGTGTTTTCGTTTCCCGGCCTGGTGATCGGGTCGATGGTGTACTCGCTCCCGTTCGTCGTGCAGCCGATGCAGGCGGCGTTTCGCGCCGTGCCAACGTCGCTCGTCGAAACGGCGACGCTTCTGGGCGCCATGCCGTTCGACCGGTTTCGCACCGTGATTCTCCCGCTTTCGCGGCACGGTGTGCTGACCGCCGCCGTGCTCGGATTCGCGCACACGGTCGGCGAGTTCGGCGTGGTCCTGATGATCGGCGGCAACATTCCGGGCCGGACGCAGGTCGTGTCCATCGCGCTGTTCAATCACGTCGAACGTTTGCAGTACGGCGACGCGCACGTGCTCGCCGGCGGCCTCGTCGCGTTCGCGTTCATTGTGCTCTTCGCGGTGTACTCGTTCAACCGGCGCTTCGACGCCGCGCGCCCGTGACGCTCGCGGTGCATGTCCGCGCGACGCTCGGCGGATTCTCGCTCGACGCCGCATTCGATGCCCCGTCCACGGGCGTGATCGGCGTGTTCGGTCCGTCGGGGTCGGGCAAGACGACGCTCCTCAGGTGCATCGCGGGACTCACGCGTGGAACCGGAACGGTGCGCATCGGGCAGTCGACGTGGCAGGACGACGGGGCGAAGATCTTTGTTCCCGCGCACCAACGCGGCGTGGGCTACGTGTCGCAGGACGCGAATCTGTTTCCGCATCTCGATGTGCGCGCAAACATCGCATACGCCGCGCAGCGCGCGCGCGGTGACAGTGTGCCGCCGATCGAGCCGATCGCGGAGCGCACGGGCATCACGGCGCTGCTGGCGCGAAGCACCGGGTCCTTGTCGGGCGGTGAACGGCAGCGCGTCGCCCTGGCGCGAGCGCTCGCGAGAAACCCGCGGATTCTGCTGCTCGACGAACCGATTTCCGCGCTCGACGAACCGTCGCGGCGCGAGATGATGCAGCTCATCGAATCTATCGTCGCCGGCTCTTCGGTCCCCGTGGTGTACGTGAGCCACTCGCTCATGGAAGTGACCCGCGTTGCCGACACGCTCGTTTGGATGTCGGCCGGCCGCGTGAACCGCTGGGGGCCGGTGGGCGACGTGGTCGCGCGGATCGAGTTCGGCCGGTGGCGCGACAATGACGCCGGTGTCGTGATCGACGCCACGATCGAACGCCACGACGACACGTGGGGCACGACCCTGCTCCGTTCTCCCTGGGGCCCCCTCACGGTCCCGCGCGATTCGCGTCAGGTGGGCGGCAAGGTGCGCGTGCAGATTCTTGCGAGCGACGTCAGCCTCGGCCTCGCGCCGCAGGCGGACAGCAGCATTCTGAACGAGTTTCCGATGCGTGTGCTCGCGTCGGAGCAACTCGACGCGGGCCGCACGCTGGTGCGCCTCGGCCCGCGCGACGGCTCGGCGGCCGTGCTGCTCGCGCATGTCATGCGCGTGTCCGCCGAGCGACTTGGACTCTACAATGGGCGCGACGTGTACGCGCGCGTCAAAGCCGCGGCCGTTCTGGGGACCGCCGGCTAAGGTTGGCGCTATTTGCTCCAGGGCGGGACGACTTTGTTCATGCGCGCGTACGCGATGGACTGGCCGAGGTGTTCGTGGAGATCGCCGATCGTGCCCATTTCCGCGGCCGAGCGCGTGACGTCGCCGCCGAAGAATTTGATTTTCTGGCTCGCGTTGGCCTCCGTGGTGAGCCCAAACGCCTGGTGCAGGACGCTGAATGACGCCGTGAGCTCGGCGCCGATCTGCGCCTTGGTGAGCGCCTTCTTCTCGTACGCGCTGGCTGTCGCGTAGTCGGCACCGATGCCCGTGGCCGCCGGCGCCGGCTTTCCGAGCAGCGCGGCGATGTAATAGTTGTCCGCGATGACGTGCATGTAGACCTCGCGGACGGAGCGCACTCCGGGTCCCGGACGCCAGTCGTACGAGGTTTCCGGCATCGCCGCGGCGAGATCGATGATCTTTTTCTGTACGCCGTTGAGCTCGCCATGAAACTCGGTGGTGATTCCCTGCGCCCCCGCGGCGGTGCCTGCGAGGGACAACAGAACAGCGACTCGGTGAAGAATTCGGGTCACGGCGATCTCCTGTGGATTGAAGGGGACGCGGAACATTGCCTTGCCCGGCGCGTTTCTTCAACTTCTTCGCACACAGTTCAGGAGTGTCAGATGTCCATTGCCCGGTTCGTCACGTTTGCCGTCGCACTCGTCACAGCCGCGGGCTCGATCGCCGCGCAGCGCGGCACCGCGCCCAAGCCCCTCGATCGCGCGAATCTCGATACCACGTGCGCGCCGTGCAAGGACTTCTATCAGTTCGCGAACGGGATGTGGCTCAAGACGCACTCCATCCCGCCGGACCGAACGGGTCTTGGCAGCTTCGGAATGCTCGGCGACAAGAATCAGGAAGTCG
>DASRAP010000142.1:0-3515 GCA_035638155.1 Gemmatimonadaceae bacterium
CGCGAGACATCCCATCCACACGACACTCACGGTCGTCACGTACGATCGCGTCCGCGGCACGGTCACCCTCAGCATTCGCGCCTTCGCGGACGATTTCTCCGCTGCCGTGGCCGCCGCGGCGCACAAGCCGGTACCGCGCGACTCGTCGGTGACAGACAACGATATCGCGCTCTACGTGCGCAACGCTTTCCGCATCAATCTTCCGGCATTCCAATCATGCGGCGTGCAGCGGTCGGCGGATGCGTACATCGTCTGCCTCCGCGCGCCGCTCGCCTCATCCGCGGCCGAGGTGCGGGGCTGCAACCTCATGTTGACCGAGTTGCACCCCGATCAGGTGAACGTCGTGCAAATTGACGACGGCCGGTCGCGGACCACGCGGCTCTTCACGCGCACGAGTACCGATGTGCGGTTATTCTCTCCGCAGAGCCGTTAACGGGTCCACGCTGAGCGCCCGGCGCGCCGGCAGGTAGCTCGCGAGCAGCGACGCACCGAGCAGCGAAAGCGCGATCGTGACGTACGTCGCGGGATCGGAGGGCGTGATATCGAACAGCAGCCGCTTCACGACGCCGCCCATCGCGAGCGCGCCTGCCGCCCCGATCGCGAGACCGACCGCCGTGAGCGCCGTCGCGCGGCCGACCACGAGCCGGAGCACGTTCCGCGGATTGGCGCCCAGCGCAGCGCGAATCCCGATTTCCCGCGTACGCTGTGCGACGGCGCTCGACATGACGCCATAAATCCCCACGAGCGCAAGCAGCACCGCGATCGCGGCGAATGAACCGAGCGCGAGCGCGTTGAACCGCGGGCGGCCTACGGAATTCTTCACGACGTCGGACATCGTCGTCGGATCCGCGACACGAAGGTCGCGGTCGAATGCGCGCAACTCCCCGCGCACCGCGCTGCCGAGTGTGAGTGGCGTGCCTGCCGTGCGGATGAGCAGCGACAACTCGCCTCTGGGCTCCTGCGATGCCGCGAGGTAGAACTCCGGCGGCGAGACGGTACCGAGCCCGCGGTGGTGCACATCGCCGACGACGCCGATCACGGAGATCCACGGACTCGCAATGGTCTTGAATCGATGACCAACAGCATTGACTCCCGGCCAATACACGCGCGCCATGGTCTCGTTGATGACCGCGACCGGTGCCGCCTGCGGTTCATTGAACCGCACCGGCAGCGGTGCCTTGTCCCACCAGCGGATGAGCGGTAGCGCAACCCGCGCGTCCGAGGGCGTGAACACGCGCCCGGCGCGAACGGGAATCCGGAGCGTGCCGAAATAGTCACCGCTCACCACGTGCAGGACGCTCGACGGCGATTCGCCCGGCGGCGGTGGCGGCGCGTTTTCGATCTCGAGAGGCATGCCGTTGCAGCACATCGCGATCGGCACATCGGTGGTCGCGCCGACCGACACGACCCCGGGCAGCGACGCGACGCGCCGGCCGATGTCCTCGAACGCATCGCGCTGCGCGGCCGGCTGCCCATAGCGCGGACCCGTGAGCGCCGTCGACACGACCAGCACGTGGTCGGGATCAAAGCCCGGACGCACCGCGAGCAGTCGCGCGAAACTCTTGATCATGAGTCCCGCACCCGCAACAAGCATGAATGCCAGCGCCACTTCCGACACGACGAGAATGTTCGCAAAGCCGCGGCTCGCGGCGGTCGAACGGCCCCCGCCGGTGCTCACGAGCTCAGTGAGTGACACGCGTGACATGCGAACGGCGGGCACGAGACCGCTTGCGATGCCCGTGAGGAGCGCAATGCCGAACGTGACGGCGATGGTAATGCCATCCACGCGCGTTTCGGCGAGCCGCGGGATCTGGACCGCGTGAATCTTCGGCACGAGCGCCACGATCCATGTCGCGAGCAGAAGCCCGACGGCACCGCCGACAACCGAAAGAAGGATGCTTTCGCTGAGGAGCTGGCCGAGGAGCCGCGGCCGTGACGCTCCGACGACGGCGCAGATCGCAACTTCGCGTTGCCGCTTGGCCGCGCGCGCCAGCAGAAGATGCGCGACATTCGCGCACGCAATGAGCAGCACGAACCCTACCGCGCCGAGCACGACAAACACGGCGCGTTTCGAATCGCCGACCACGTCTTCGTACACGGACACCAGCCGCGGCCGGTGGCCCGTGTTGAATTGCGGCAAGTCATGTTCAAGGCGGACACTGATGGCGTCGAGCTCGCGTTGCGCCTGCTCCGCCGTCACGCCCGGGAGAAGACGGGCCACCACGGAAAGTGCGTGGCGGCCTACGGTGAGCGCTTCGGCGGGAACGTCGAGCGTGACCCACGCGTCGGGGTCGAATTCGCCGGACGGCGACATGACACCGACGACCCGGTACGGCTCGTTATCGAGGGTGATGCTGCTTCCGACAATGGCGGAGTCGTTGCTGAATCGCTTTGCCCAGTACGCATGGCTCAGGACGACCACGTGCGGCGCGCCCGCGGAGTCCTCGCCCGCGACAAATCCGCGTCCGATCGCCGGCTTGATGCCGAACACTTCAAAAAGATTCGCGGTCGTGCGGAGTGCGTGCACGCCGGTGGCGTCGCCGCGCCCCGTGCGCGTGAAGTCGGCGCCGCGGTACATGGCCGCGTCCTGCACGACATTGCGCGCGCGCTGCCACGCAATGAGCTCGTGCGCGGAGATGCCGTTCTCCCCCTGGCCGTTTCGCGTCTCGTAGATCGAGACGAGGCGCTCCTGGTCGCGGAACGGCAGCGGCCTCAGCAGGACCGCGTTGATGAGACTGAAAATGGCGCTGTTCGCGCCGATACCGAGCGCGAGCGTGATGACGGCGACGAGGGTGAAGCCGGGATTCCGAGCCAGCCGTCTCGCCGCAACGCGTAGGTCAAGCCAGAGTGCGTCCATGGCCGGGCGAGAGGCAAGAAGAGGGCCATGACAAGGGCTGGAGGGCTAGAGGGCCAGAGGGCTAGAGGGAAAGTCGCGCACGACAACGGCTTCGCGATTCCCTCTAGCCCTCTAGCCCTCTAGCCCTCTAGCCCTCTAGCAGCCCTCTGTTGTGTCCGTTTCCGGGACTCCGAGTTTCACTTCGGGACGCTGCTTACTTCGCTGCCGTCACCGTGACCTTGATCGGCGCCGACACGAGCTCTGGGCCGATCACCTTGTGCTCGAAGTCTGCAAGCACGAGGCGCAGCGTGTACGTGCCCGGCTTGAGCGTCACGTTCGTCTCGATCTGGCCGCCGCCGAAATGCAGGTGCGTCGAGTCGTTCGGAATCACGGTGCCGGCCGCGCCCGGTTCCGTGTTCACGAGAATGTGGAAGTGTCCGGTCCGTGCCACGTTCGCGCCGGCCGGCGCGACGCCGTAATTCTTGAGCCCGAACACCACGGGAAACGTCGACGGCACCGTCGCGTTGTTCGCGGGCGACCGGAAGAAGATGGAAGGCGCCGGCGGTGGAGCGGCTGGCGGCGCTGCGGGAGCCTTCGACGCGCCTCCGCCCTGGGCGGCAGCAACACACGGCACAACGGTCAGCATCACGAGGATTCTGCGAAACACGGTTGCTCCTGA
>DASRAP010000143.1:0-4349 GCA_035638155.1 Gemmatimonadaceae bacterium
TCCCGAAGGACGGGCCGAGCGCCGGCATCACCATGGTGACGGCGGTGGCGTCGCTGTTGACGGACCGGCCCGTGAAGAGCACGGTCGGGATGACCGGTGAAGTGACGCTGCAGGGACGGGTGCTGCCGATTGGCGGCCTCACGCAGAAAGTGCTGGCTGCGCATGCCGCCGGACTGACTGACGTGATCGTGCCGCAGCGCAATCAGCACGATCTCGACGACGTGCCCGCCGACGTGCGGGACAGGATGCACTTCCACGTCGTGGCATCCGTCGACGAGGTACTTGCCGTCGCCCTGGAGCCGATCGCCGTGGCGAAAGCGGCATAGTCCGAACGGCCAACTGCGGCCAGGGTTGTCAGTGATTGCTTCGCAGCATCATTGCGCCGGGACCGGACCGCTTTTCTGCCATACGGATGCGGCTGCTCGTCGCGAGCAGCACCACGCCGATGATCGCCACGGATGACGTCCTTGCCTGGAGGCAACCTCAGGCGACTCCTGGCGGCAATGGCTGTACCTGTGCGGCCGGTGGACCTTCGTGGCGGAAGCGTCCACCGTTCTCGCGACGACGACGGTTGCCAGCGCGGAGACCGCGAGGCCGCTGCGCTACGCAGCCGGTCCGACGATCACGCCCCGGCACGACGCGGCGTACTGGGATCGCGTGACGGCGGGCTTCAACTTCGCGGACGCGGACCAGATGCCTCCGCGGCTGTTCAATCAGGTGATTCGGACGGGGCTGCGATGAAGTAGGTATTGGTCGGCCAGCCCCGCTTTGCGAGTGGGGCTGGCCTGCCGCTTCCGGCTTCGGCGGAGTGTCAGGGCGCGGGGACGGCCGTCCGGTTGGCCGGCACGATCTGAGGCTGGTACGAGAACACCTCGCGGTTACGCACGTCAACGCGCACCTTCAACCAGTTCACGTCGTTGTTGCCGTTGGCCTGGTTATCGCCGAAGGTTTCAACGCGCGTGAAGTTCTCCAGCCGCCTGCCTTTCGCATCGAGGAACGGCTTGTCGAGGCGGAAGTAGTGCGAGTCGCCGTGCACGTAAGCAACCGGCCGGCGGAAGACGATCACCTCGTCGCGAAGCGCGCTCAGGTACTGCTGAAACCCATCCGGCTGGCCGTCGGTTTCGGCGAGCGTCTTCGCATCACGCAGGGGAGCCCGCGTGCCATCGGTCGCGTCCCAGCCCGGGTCGGCCTGCGCGATCAGCATGATCGCCGCCGAGTCGCGCGCGACGGCGTCCGCGAACGTCTCCTGCAGCCAGACGATGTTGGCCTGGTTGCGTGCCATGTACTCAGCCGCGTCGGGAGCGACGTCACACAGGTTGTTGCACGACCCCTGCACGTTCAGCGTCGCGTAGGTGACGCCGCCGACGTGCCACCGGCGGTTTTCGACGCATGGCACGAAGCCGCTGATGCCGCGGCAGAGCGGGCCGGCCTGCACTTCCTGACGCATGCGGTGCCGGCCCAGCGAGAACGGCGTGCTGAAGAACAGCGCGCGCTCGTGGTCGAGGCGCTCCAGCGCGTTGAAGCCGCCGTTTGCCGGCCGATCGCAGTCGGTCCAGTCGTTGTCACCGGGCGTGAACATCGCCGGCGCGTCGAGCGAGTTCAGGTAGCCGAGCGCCTGCAGGTACATCGCGTCGCTGCACGTCGTAGGGGTCTGCGAACCGGGGACGCCGCTGCCCACCTTCAAATCGCCGTCGTGGACGGTGAACGCGAGCTTGCGGGCGTTCATGTCGGCGATCAGGTTCGGCACGCCCGTCTTCGCCTGCAGGTCCGAGTAGGGAAGGTCGCCCCACAAGCCGATCGAGTACGGTTCACGTCCATCGCGATCGTCCCGATCGCCCTGCCGCTCATCGCCATCGCTGCCGATCACCACGGTCGTCGCCAGCGCGGCTGCTGCCGCGCCCGAAAGAAGAAGTACGTTCCACGCCCTTCGCTTCGTCATTGTTGCGCTCCTCCGTTCCCCACATGGGAAGGTCAGAGCTGCGACGCTAGCAGGCGGGGGATCTCGGGCGTGTGACGACGGTGTAAGGGCGGTGCAACACAGCGCCGCCCGGGTGTGGCGTCACCATTCGCCGCGCGTCGCGGGGAGGCCGGTCATCGCAATCCCGCCGGCGCCGAACCAGGCCAGATTGATGAATGGGCAGATCAATCGCGAATAGACGCCTGCAGCGCGACGCGAGCTGTTCGACTTTCGTCCGGTAGAGATCGGCCATGCTTGGGTGCAGAAGTGGCGGTGGTTCGTTGGCCGTTTCGATGTGCTTCTCAAGGATTTCTTTGCGCTCCTGAAGCTTCTCCATTCTGAATTTGACCTCTCGGCCAGGCACGCCGTTGCAGATGGCGTCGATCACCTGCTCGATCTCGCGCTTAACCCGCTCGAGCTCGCGCTTCGCGTTCGAGATGCCGGCTCGTTGCTCCATTCGCAACCGGTTCATCTCCTTGGCGAACTCGCGTCGCACGCGGCCGCAGCACGGCAGCGGAGACAGCAGCTCCTTCCCCGTCAACAATGCGGGGATTGCGGTCGGCTGAGCGAGGGATTTCGGGTTGGGCACGCCGATGCACGCCTTTCGATCCCACGACGGGATACTCGAAAGCATCGGTGGCACGAAGCGGCAACGGCGACGCGATCACAGGGCAACATCGGCATTGACAGCCCCTCGCGCTCGCCCTACGCTGACTCCATGGACTGCATGTTCCGCCGGCGCTCGCGGCCAAGTTGAATCGCCTTGCGGAAGGCGCGGGATGCAAGGCCGAGCTGGCGTTGGACCTGCTGGCGACGTCCGTTGAACGTGACGAGTGGTTCAGACGCGAGGTAGAAAAGGGTCGTCTGTCGGCACGAGAAGGACGGTTACTGCACCGCGACGAGCTCCTTGCCCGGATCGATAAACGCTACCGCGCCTGATGCGCGTCCGTTGGACCATCGACGCAGCCGACGCAAGTGCCAGGCTCCATGTATTCCCGTTCTCAAAATAGTGCCAGCTCGAAGTATTCGCGACCGGGAGGTTGTGATGAGCGACAGGCGATTCCGATGGAGCCGATGGGCGGCCATTTTCGCCCACGCGCTCGGCGTGGCGCTGATCCCGCCGAGTGCGGCGTGGGCACATCACTCTTATGCGATGTTCGACGGAACGAAAACGCTCAGTGTCACCGGCATTGTTGCGAAGGTCGAATGGATGAATCCTCATGTATACGTCTGGGTGTACGTTCCGAATGCCGCTTCGCCTTCAGGGTACGATCTCTATGCGTTCGAGAACGGTTCAATAAGCGTTCTCTCCCGGCTCGGCTGGACGAAGTCCACGTTCACTGCGGGAGAGAAGATCACGGTCGAATACTCGCCGCTGAAAGATGGTCGAACGGGAGGGCACTTCATCAAAGGCACGCATGCGGACGGTCGTGTTGCCTTGGGCGTCGGCGGACCCGGCGCTACAGGCCTGCCGGCCGAAGCGAAGGTGCCGCAATGAATCGACGAAGTGTGGGCAGCGCAGATCCGTCACGTCTCCGTTGCGCGTGTTGCGCCGTCGCGCTCGCCCTTTTTTTGACCGACTCCGCGAACGGGCAACAGAAATCGCTGCCGAACTGGAGAGGGTGGTGGGGACTCCAAGAGGCGCCAACCGCGGAACTTCGACGCGCACCCGCTCCGCTGAAGCCCGAACTGTTGGAGGCGATGCAGAAAACGGCGAGCAGTGACGCCGGCGGGTTTCGGGAGCTGTACTGCAGACCAAGCCAGTTCACGGGTTACAGCGGCGGTTTTGTGGAAAGCGTCGAGCTGTTGTTCACTCCCGGCCGCGTCACCCTTACGAACGAGAGCGGCCTTATTCGGCGGATCTACACAGACGGGCGATCGCTGCCCGGCGAAGTGGATCCATCGAACACGGGTATGTCTGTCGGTCACTGGGAGGGCGAGACGCTCGTGGTCGAGACGATCGGTATCCATCCCCAGGCACTGTATCCCGAGCCGATCGCGGGTGCCGTTCCGATCGGGCGCAACGTAAAAATTACGGAGCGCATATCCCTGCGTGACGCGGACACCCTGCAGTTCGAAATCACGACGACGGCGCCCGAGATTTTTATCGCGCCGGACAGGCGGACGCGACTGTATAAGCGCGTGCCAAAACGTACGGCTGTGGAGATCAGTTTCTGCACGGACTTCGACAGGGCTATCGATCCCAAAACAGGCAGGCAACGGTTCGACATGACCCCGCCTGCCGATCTTCCGCCCCCGCCGCCTCGTTGAGATTGTGTCCAGGTAGACAGCACTAAAGGCAGCGTGTTCAGGCCGCACGCCTAAGTCCGTCCATCGGTATGTCGACCGCGCGCCCAGTTGGTTCGCCGGATGGGTCCACAACCAGTTTCCT
>DASRAP010000144.1:0-2032 GCA_035638155.1 Gemmatimonadaceae bacterium
CCGCCAGAAGTGCGCGGCACACCTGCGTGGCCTCCCGCGGCGACAGCGGTCCGAGCCGGATCCGTTGCGCGAGCGTTTCCCGTGACGTCGTCGTCATGCGCTGCCGAATCTAACGCAAGAAAAGCGGCCCCGGCGCTCACCGGGGCCACCTGTTTTGCTCGACGAAGACATCGTTACTCGACGGTGATGGCGATCTTCATGCCCAACGTCTGATGCGGCGTGCAGTAGCCCTTGTACGTCCCCTTGGGGGCGTTGGCGAACGACACGTCGTAGGTCTCGTTGGCATTCGTGAGGAACGGGCCGGAGAGGTTATCCACGGTGTTCTTCATGTTGGCGTTGAGGACCGCGGCGGCGCCGGACGGGATCGAATCCTGCCAGAACGCGATGTTGTGCGGGCCACCCGACACGTCGATGAACCGCACGGTGGTCCCCGGCGCGATTTTCAGCGAGCTCGGCTCGAACGCGGCATGCGTGCTGCCGTTGCCGGTCATCTTCACTTCGACGACAGCGCCGGACGCTGCATTGCTCGCCGCGGGCGCCGCGGGGGGTGCGCTCATTTGAGACTCATTCTGATCGCCCTTTTTGCCGCCACAGGCGAGCGCGCCGATGGCAACGACGGTCGTGAGCAAAGCAAAGCGCATTGCTGGAGTCCTCCGGAGGGGTGTGCTTGTGAACTGTTTCACAACACGGGGCAATATAGAGGGGGGTCGCGAAAACGGGAGGCCTCCAAAGGCATTGCGTTTCAGGCCTTAACTCCAATATTGGGGCGCCTTTTTCCGGCTACTCAACCTCTTGGAGGACTCCCGTGCGCAGCAGTCTTGTGGCGATCGCCTTGGTCGTGAGTCTCGCGACGAATGCTCAGGCGCAGAATTCCTGGCAAAACGAGTTCGGCATTCAGGGCGGGTTCACGCGAATCGTCTTGGCCGGCGCCGGCGGCGATCCGACGGATGTGATCAGTCTCCCCGGATTCAACCTCGGCAGCCTCATTCCGTCGGCGGCCGGTCTCTATTTCACGATCCCCGCGAGCCGCAAGCTCGCTGTCGAAACCGATGTCGCGTTTTCCCAGTTTTCGTCCGGATTGACCGCGACGCTGCTCACGCTGGGCGTGCGCGGTGATTACGCGGTGACGCGCCACCTCTATGGCGCCGCCGGCGGCGCGCTCGCGTACAACAACGGGATCGCGAACGCGACGCAGCTGGGTGTGCAGGCCGGCCTCGGTTATCGGTTCGGGCTGTCGCGCACACTCAATGGACGCTTCGAGGCGCGGACCACGTTCTACGCCAAGACCGACAACACCGCGCCCGTGAACGCGTATTCGGCGCTGTTCGGCGTGTCGACGGTGACCAGCCGTCCGCGTTCGGCGCGCAGCAGCTCGGCGGCCTCGGCGCACCGCGCGTGGCGACCGGCACTCGGCATCTCAGGCGGATATGCCAGCGTGACCGCCATTGGAACGGGCACGCTCGCGGCGCTGGCGTTGCCGGGATACGGCAGCGCGCTGAGTGCCTCCTTGATCCCCGAGGTGACACTCCCGCCGACGATCTTCGCGATCATTCCCGTCGGCAACAAGATCGCGGTCGAGCCCGCACTCGATATTCATCGATTCCAGGAGAGCGGCACGACCAGCTTCAGCGGCAATGTCGCGGCCCGTCTGAACTATGCCGTCCACGGAGGCTGGTACGGAGCGCTCGGCGGCAATCTCCAGTACATCAAGCAGACCGGCGCCAGCGCCGCGACGCGCACCGGCGTGAATCTGGGCTGGGGGTATCGCTTCCCCCTGGTCGCCGCGCTCGGCGGGCGCTTCGAGGCGAACTACACCATGTTCGGCAAGAACACCGACCTGGGCCTCGTCCCGACCAATACGTTCGGGCTGATGTTCGGCGTGACGATGCCCCTGAAATAATTTCCAATGTTTTTCGATGCGCGCGGCCCCCGGTTATCGGGGGCCGTTGCGTTTTGGGCGGGTCGCGACGACACTAACTGCCTATGGCCGACACGACACTGCCCCAGATGCCGCCGCAGGAGCTCGCCGAGC
>DASRAP010000145.1:0-6150 GCA_035638155.1 Gemmatimonadaceae bacterium
ACTGGACATCATGGGTGCGAAAGTCGTTCGCGACGTCGAGCCGGGCGAGATCATTGCGGTCGATGCGGACGGAGTGCGTTCGATCAAACCGTTCCCGCCGACGCCGCAGACGCGTTGCGTGTTCGAGTACGTGTATTTCGCGCGTCCGGACAGCGCGATCTTCGGCGGATCCGTGGACCGGGCGCGCCGCGGACTCGGCCGGGCACTCGCGCGCGAAGCGCCGGCGCCGGGCGCGGATCTCGTGTTCGCCGTTCCCGACTCCGCGAACGCGGCGGCGCTCGGGTACGCGGAGGAGAGCGGACTCCAGCTCGAGCACGCCCTGATTCGCAATCACTATATCGGCCGCACGTTCATTCAGCCGAGTCACGGCGAGCGCATCTCGAAGGTGCGCGTGAAATACAATCCGGTGCACGAAGTACTGCAGGGGAAGAGCGTCGTGATGATCGACGATTCGATCGTCCGCGGAACGACGACCCGCGGCCTCGTGTCGCTCGTGCGCGCCGCGGGCGCGCGTGAAGTGCACATGCGTGTGGCATCGCCGCCCATCAAGGGGCCGTGCTACTACGGGATCGACATTCCAACGCGCAACGAACTCATCGCGGTGGGCCGCTCCGTCGACGAGATCGCGCAGACGATCGGCGTGGACTCGCTGGCGTATCTGTCGCTCGATGGCATGCTCACCGCGATGCCCGATGGCCCCGGCGGGTTCTGCCACGCGTGCTTTTCGGGCCAGTACCCCGTCAAGCCGCCGCGCAACCTCGACGAGGACCGGTCACGCACGTCGACGCCGATATCCGTCCCCGCCGTGTGAGGTCGCGGTATCTCTTCCCGTCCATCGCGTTCTTCGCGGTGTGGCTGCCGGGAAGCATCAGGACCGCGCTCCGTATGGGGCGGCGACTTCGCCTCTCCGGGCCGGATCAGGATTCGTGGACGCCGATCATCGACGCGTGGACACAAACGGCACAGGCCTGGCTCGCTCCCGCCTTCTTCGCGGCCGTGTTCGTGTTCGTGTTCGAGCGTTGGCTGGAACAGCGGAAAACCGAAATGAAAATTGAAGTTGAAAAACGAAATTGAAGTTGAAGTTTGAAGATCACGCCGGGCCGCTGCGGACTCTTCAAGCTTCAATTTCAATTTCGCACTTCAACTTCAATTTTCATTTCGTTTTTTCGCTGTCACCCCGGCTTCTTTACTGCAGGGGGCGCGGGGAGGTATTTCGCGGGGATCGGATTCTGCGCGGTCTCTGCGTCCCACGACACCGACATGATCCACCAGCGCGTACCATCGTTCATCAGCTGAATGCTGTTGATGCCGCGCTGGTAGGGCTTGAGCTCGCTCGAGGTGCGCCGGCATTCATACGTGCTGAACACGTGCGCAATGGAGCCGAACTGCTGGACGGACCGCGACACTTCCTTTTCGAACACGCCGCGCTCGAGCACCGCGGCTGCGACGGAGGCGTATTCGTCAGGTGTCATCACGGTCGGGCGCGCGGGGCCGTCGCCTTCGGAGCGCGTCGCAATGAGATGCGCGCCATCGGAGAAGAGCGCGCGGAATCGATCCCAATTGCGCGGCGTGCCGCGCGGGCCGGAGAGGACGTCGTACAGCGCGCCGACGATCGCCTCGAGCGATTTCACGTCGTCCGCGTCCGCCGCGGCGTTGTGCGCACGGTCGGGATCGAGATCGGAGAACGTCGCCGACGACGCGGGCCGGGCCTGCGATTCGCTCTCCGGACTCCAGAGGCGAAGGTCATTCCCGCCCCCCACGAATTGACTGCCGGCGGGGAGATAGTAGTTGAGCGACACCGACGGGGGCGTGTCGAGGACGTTATTGACGGTGACGTTGACGTTCGGCTGCGACGGCGGCGTGAACGCGTACGGATTGTAGAGGTACGGCGCCGGGATGTAGGTGACGTGGCGCTGAGGCTGCGCGATCTGCCCGACGGGCCGGACCTGCTGGTGCAGCGGAAGCGTCGGCGGATTCCGGCCCGGGAGCGGCCGGCCGATGGAGATCTGCGGCGGCGTCTGCGCGGCGGCCGCCTGAGCAGCCACGGCGAGCGCGAGAAAAGCGAGGCGTTTCATGTGATCCACCCTGACCGAGGTGTCTGGGAATACCAGTTAGACGTAATGATACACCCAAGTGTTGGTGGCTGGCGTGGCGGGCTGGTACTGCGTGAAGGCGGGACTACGTGAAGGCGGGACTACGTGAAGGCGGGACGGCGTACGGCACGCAGTTCAGCCTTTACGCAGTTCAGCCTTCACGCAGTTATGTCTTAACGTAGTCAAGCCTTAACGCAGTTCAGCCATGTCGCAATGCCGCAGTCCGCAGCGTACACGCCAAACTGGAAAGAAAAAACGCCGCCCGTGTCGGGCGGCGTCAGTGGAGGCGCGGGGAATCGAACCCCGGTCCGAGAATAGATCCACCACAGCTTCTACGTGCGTAGCCCTTCGCTTGATGTCGCTGTCCGCTGGCCGAAGGGCGGCCCACGTCCAACCAAGCCTTCTAAAGTTTCGCCCGCCGCCGGAAGGCGCGACGGCAGACTATCCCGGTATTGCGATACTCAATGAGCCGCCCCGGGAGGGCTTCTCAGTGAGCAAGGCTACGGCAACTAACTACTAGTTACGCAGCCAGGGCCAGGTTTGAATTGGCAGTTGTGATTTTCCCGAGGGTTTTACCAGGACCCGAGACCTGGGCACGCGGCCACGGCTTCACCGTCCCCGTCGAAGCCAGTCGCCCCCTGTTTCCTTTTTCTACACCTGTAAGGTAACCCCGGGGGCAACGGGCAAAGGGCAACGGGCAAAGGGCAACGGGAACGCCCCTACGCCCCCCGTGGCCCTTGGCCCGTTCGCCCGTTGCCCTGTGTGGCCCGTTGCCCGTGCGGCCCTTAACTCGCTGGCGTATCGCGGTCCCGCAGCGCCCGCCCGGCCGCGGCTGCGCGCTCCCGCCCCCAGGGGGATTGGCTTGCGCCCACCCACCGAACGGTGTTGCGTCCGGCGGCCTTCGCGTCGTACAGACTGCGGTCCGCCATACGGTACAGAGCGGCCCACTCGCCCACGCTCGTCGGATACGTCGCGACGCCGAAGCTGGCGGTCACACTGATCTCCTGCCCGCCGAACGGTACCCGCAGCGCCTCGACGGCAACCCGCAGGCGCTCGGCCAGCTCTCGCGCGCCGTCCACGCCGGTGTCCTTGAGTATGAGTGCCATCTCTTCGCCGCCGACGCGCGCACACACGTCCGTGGTACGCACGCCATCCTCGAGGGTTTGCGCGACCGCGCGCAGCACCATGTCGCCAACCTCGTGCCCGTGCGTGTCGTTCACCGTCTTGAAGTGGTCGACGTCGACGATGACGAGCGATGTTTCCCAGCCGAAGCGCATCTGCTCGCCGAGCGCTTCTTTCATCTCGAGCTCGAAACCGTCACGATTCGTGAGCCCGGTGAGACCGTCGACGAGCGCACGCTTCGTGACTTCCTCGAGCTTCCATGCGCTCGCAAGGCGGAACGACGCGACGGCGTCGAACAACGACAGCGCGCGCAGCTCCATTGGGCCAAGTGCACCCGGCTCCTTGTGCGTCGCAACGACGGCGCCAATGACGCGCGACCGGCGGCGCAGCGGCTGCACGAGCACGCACCCCGTCTGCGTCGGGAGCGCGCGCGAGAAGAGCGCTTCGGGCCCCTCGCCGCGCCCGCTCACTTCGTGCCAGATCTGCGGGACATCTTCGCGGCACGCCGTGCCGGCGAGCGAGTCTTCATCCACCGCTGATCCTGCGTAGCCCGCGCACGTCCCGTCGGCGACGGCAACCTCGCCGACGTGTTCTTCCTCCTCCCACCGCACCAGCGCGGCGCCGTCGGCGCCGGTCAGTTGCTCGATCATCGCGCACAGTCTGACGCCCAGATCGGCGGGGCGTTCTTCGACGTCCCAGTTCTGCGTCTCGCGCAGCAGCATGCGGGTGCGCTTGTTCGTCTTTGCGAGCTCTGCGTGCGTGCGCACGAGCTCGCTGGTCACGCCCACGCGATCGCCCGCTTGTTGCAGCACGCGCTTGAGCTCCGCGCGGCCCTCCTTCACGGGCGCGGCGAACAGCGCACCAATCACACCCGCCGCGTTTCCATCGACACCAATGAGCGGCGCGAGCGCTGCGCGCGGTGCATCGCCGTCCGGGCCAAGCTGTGCCACGCGCTCGCGCGCGGTCCACGCCAGCATGGGCGCGAGTGCCGGTGCGAGCTCATCGATGATGGCACGGTCCCCGGCAATTGCATCCAGCACCAAGTCCTCTCCGCGCAGGCGCCAGACAACCGCCGTGCGCGCTTCGACGCGCTGCCGGAGGTCGTCGAGCATCGCGTTCGGGAGCGCGAGAAACAGCACATCCGTGTTCGGCTGCACCGCGCGAAAGAAGTCATCCGCGAGAAGCGCTGTGACGGGCGTCAGTGATTTCTCTCGCTCTCCATCGGCCGGAGGCGTCGCTTCGGGCGCGCGCGACGGCGCGGGGCGCGAGGCATAAATTGCCGCGCCACCCAGCACGAGTCCCGCAACGAAGAGGACAATGTCCAGCATCGCGCCTTAGGGAAGCAAATGTCGCGCCGCCGCGATCGCGGCGCCGAAACCGTTGTCAACATTCGTGACGACGATCCCGGCCGCACACGAATTCAGCATCGTGAGCAGCGCAGCGAGGCCGCCGAATGACGCCCCGTAGCCTACGCTCGTGGGTACGGCGATCACCGGTGCCTTCACGAGCCCTCCGATCACGGAAGGCAGAGCTCCGTCCATTCCTGCGACGACCACGACCACGCGAGCCCTCGACAGCAGAGACATATGGGTGGTGAGTCTGTGCAACCCTGCTACGCCCACATCAACAATGCGTTCCACCCCGATGTCGCAAAATGCGGCGGTCTCGCTGCACTCTTCCGCAACGGGCAGGTCGCTTGTGCCCGCGGTCACGATCACAAGCGGCCCATGGGGACCTGAACCGCCGGCGCCTGCGGTATTCCGCCGAGCCGTTCGCGCTCGGCCGTTTGCAATCACGCCGGGAAACGCTGTGCATAACGCCGCCGACTGCTCATTTGTGAGGCGCGTGGCCAGGAATCCGTCGTGCTGCGCGTTGAGCTGCCCAGCGATACTCACGACCTCGTCTACCGTTTTTCCCGGACCGAACACCACTTCGGGGATGCCCTGCCGGAGCGCGCGGTGATGATCGATCGTCGCAAAGCCCATCGATTCGAGGGGCGCCATCGCCAGTGCGTCGAGCGCGGACTCCGCCGTTCGCGTGCCCGCTGCGACCTCAGCCAGCAGCGCACGCGCCCGTTCGCGAATCACGCCAAGGCAACCTCGCGCGCGCCTGCCGCGACGTCCCGCGCGTTCTCCTCAACGGGTTCGTCGCGCTCGCCGCCGCGAGCCAGATACTCCGCGAAGATTCCCTCGATCTCGCCGAATGACTCGATGACATGCAAGCGCCGCCGCAGCGACGCCGAGTCGGGGAGACCCTTCACGTACCAACCCAGGTGTTTCCGGAATTCGATCGCCGCACCCTCGGGATCGAGCGTGTACTCGCGCACGATTCGTGCGTGTTCGAGCGCCACGGCAAAGCGCTCGCTCACCGTCGGCGCCGGCGGTGGCGTCTGTCCGTTGAGCAGCGCGCGCGTCTCCGCGAATATCCACGGCTGCCCGAATGCCCCGCGCGCGATCATCACGGCGTCGCAGTTGGTCTCGCGGCGCATGCGCATCGCGTCTTCCGCGGTTCGGATGTCGCCGTTGCCGATCACGGGAATCGTGAGCGCCGCGGCCACAGCCGCGATCTCGTCCCAGTGCGCATGTCCGGTGTACATCTGCGTGCGCGTCCGCGGGTGCAGCGCGATCGCGCGGACCCCCGCGTCCTCACACCGACGCGCAATGCCGACGGGATCGCGCATTTCCTCGTTCCAGCCGCTGCGGATCTTGCACGTCACGGGAAGGTGCGTCCCCGCAATTACCGCGCGTATGACGCGCTCGACGAGACCGAGGTCCTGCAGGCATCCCGATCCGCCGAGGCGCTTCACGACCTTCTTCACCGGACAGCCGAAATTGATGTCGATCAGGTTGGCGCCGTGGCCCACGGCGATGCGGGCGGCCTCGGCCATGGCCGCCGGGTCGCAACCGGCGAGCTGAACGGAGGCCGGGCCGCCGCA
>DASRAP010000146.1:0-10514 GCA_035638155.1 Gemmatimonadaceae bacterium
TTTTCAGCGCCGACACCCCGACTCCTGTGACCGTCGCCATATCGTCGTAACTCATGCCTTCGATGTGATGCAACAGGAACGCTTCCCGCTGTGCCGCTCCAAGTGCATCGAGATGCGCCCAGAGCTCATCGCGCACGGCGTCGGTGTTTTCGGGACTGACGGCGAGATCCGGCACCGTGTCACTGAACACCACCACCGCATCCACCTTTCTGCGTCGCACACGCGCCGTACGGCAACGATTGGCGAGGATCCGGAACAGCCACGGTTCGAACCGCAACTCTTCGTTGAACCGCGGGAGCGCGTCGTACACGCGTACGAACGCGTCCTGCACCGCTTCCTCGGCGTCTTCGGCGCTCAGCAGCATCTGCTGCGCGAACCGGAGACATCGCGAGTGATACGCCTCCACGAGCGTCGCGAAGGCTCGCGTGTCCCCGCTCTTCGCGCGACGGATGACGTCGGCGTCGAGCTCAGGCATGGCCAACCTGCGCGGAATGCGTGGCCTTCAATTGTCCTGACGTTCGGAGCTGCGAGTCGAGCACGACGCCCCTCGTGTTGAGCACGGTGGTTCGGTGTGAGACGCGTTGTCCAACATACCCCCTGAAATCGCGTCCGTCGTCCTGGCGCAGCGCAACACCAAGCGCCACATGAGATTACCCATCGGGGGCGGCGGTGGTCACAATGGGGTCACTAGTCGCTGGTAGCTGGTAGCTGGTAGGTAGTATGGGGGTAAACGCCTTGGCCACAATCACTTACGTGCACGCCGGTCGCCGCCGGGGGGCCAGCGTATCATTCAGCGTGAGCACGTTTCTGCAAACGTTCGACCTCGTTATCGACATTCTGCGCACTGCGTTCCTCGCCGCCGCCGTCGGCGTCGCGGGGCTGTGCATGGTCGAATGGGCGGTCCGGACACGGCGCATGCACCCGTTCTCGGCCCTCGCGCGCACGTCGCGGCGGGTTCTGGCGCCGCTGATGAAGCCGGTCGAGCGCCGAGTCCTGAGCGCCGGCGGCAATCCCGCGTCGTCGCCGTGGTGGACGCTCATCGCGCTCGTCGTCGTGGGCATCATCGTGCTGCAGGCCATGGAATTCCTGCGCGACCAGCTCGCCAACGCGTACACCGCATTCGGCGCCGGGCCGCGCGGTGTGATGCACATGGTCGTGCGCTGGACGTTCCTCGTGTTCTACATCGCACTGCTCGTGCGGGTCATCTCGTCGTGGGTGGGCGCTAACCAGTTCCGCGGTTTCGTGCGCTGGGCATATGTGATCACCGAACCGCTGCTCGCGCCGGTACGCCGAATTCTGCCGGCGATGGGCATGATCGACTTTTCGCCGCTCATCGCCTACTTCGTGTTGCGCGTGATCGAGTCGTTGCTGCTCAAGTGGCTGTAAGCAGCGCGTTCGCGGTGACCGAGCGTGACGGCAACGCGAGATTTTCCGTGCACGTGACTCCGCGCGCGAAACGAACGGCGATCGATGGGCTGCACGGCGCGGCGCTCAAGCTCCGTGTTGCCGCACCCCCGGTGGACGGAGCCGCGAACGCGGCGGTGATCGCGTTGCTCGCGGGCACGCTCGGCGCGCCGCGGCGCAGCGTACGCATCGTCGCGGGCGAAACGGCGCGGACGAAGGTGGTCGAGGTGACAGGTATCACGGCGGCGGACCTGCGTGAACGGCTGCGTGATGTGACCTAATCGCCTCTCAATCGCCTTGATTTGAGAGAGGCGAGGGGCGAAATTCCCCTCTTACAACTGGTACTCGTGGCGATTTACGGCAACTTGCGGCCACGTAAAACATCTCGCTAAAGCGCCGGCCCCAGGCCCAGCGCTGAGGGGCATTTCGTTTGGACGTACGTTCGTGAGCTCGTCGACATTGCAGCCGTTTGCGGTCTCCTTTGAATTCTTTCCGCCGAACACGCCGGAAATGGAGGAGACGCTCTGGCGTTCCATCAAACGGCTCGAGCCACTCGCTCCGCGATTCGTATCGGTGACCTACGGCGCGGGCGGCGGCACGCGCGAGCGCACGCATCGCACGGTGGCGCGCATCCTCTCCGAAACGTCGCTCGTGCCTGCGGCGCATCTCACGTGCGCGGGGGCTGGGCGCGCCGAGATCGATGCGGTGGCGGCCTCGTACTGGGAGCTCGGCGTGCGTCACCTGGTCGCGTTGCGCGGCGACCCGCCGGCAGGGGAAGCGAAGTATGCGCCGCATCCCGAGGGCTACGCGTTCGCGTCGGACCTGGTCGAGGGACTCCGGGGGCGCCACGGATTCGAGCTCTCCGTCGCCGCGTATCCCGAAGGACACCCGGAAGCGACGTCGCTCCGGGACGACCTCGATAACCTCAAGCGGAAAATCGACGCGGGCGCGACGCGGGCCATCACGCAATTCTTCTTCGACAACGACGTCTACTTCCGTTTCGTCGAACGCGCGCGGCGTGCAGGCATCACGGTGCCGATCGTTCCCGGGATCATGCCGGTGACGAATTTCGTGCAGACGCGGAAGTTTGCGGCGAAGACGGGCGCCTCTGTCCCGGCGCACATGGGATGGCTCTTCGAGGGACTCGAGCATGATCCGGACACCCGAAAACTGGTCGCCGCGACGATCGCGGCCGAGCAGTGTCTCAAGCTCGCGAAGGAGGGTGTGAGCGAGTTTCACTTCTACACACTGAACCGCGCGGATCTGAGTTATGCGATCTGCCACATTCTGGGGCTGCGCCCTCGCGAGGGCCAAAGGGCCGAAGGGCCGACGGGCCAAAGGGAATGACGACTGCGGCGGTAGTTCGCACGCGCGCGGAGCGCATCGCGCTGCTCGACGCCCTCGTTGCGCAGCGGATTTTGGTACTCGACGGCGCGATGGGCACGATGTTGCAGGGCTATGAGCTGACCGAAGCCGACTACCGCGGCACGCGGTTCGCTGACTGGGCCCGCGATCTCCGCGGCAACAACGACCTGCTGACGCTCACGCAGCCCGGGATCGTCCGTGAGATCCACGCCGCGTACTTCGAGGCGGGATCGGACATCGTGGAGACGAACACGTTCACGAGCACGGCCATCGCACAGGCGGATTACGGGATGGAGGGGCTCGCGTACGAGCTCAACCTCGAGGGCGCGAAACTCGCGCGCAGCGTCGCCGACGCCTACGAAGGCGCGAATCCCGATCGTCCGCGGTTCATTGCCGGCGTCCTCGGGCCGACCAATCGCTCCGCATCGCTGTCGCCGGACGTGAACGATCCGGCGCGTCGCGACATCACGTTCGACCAGCTCGCGGCAGCCTATCGCGAAGCGACGCGCGGCCTGCTCGACGGCGGCGCGGACATCCTGATGGTCGAGACCATCTTCGACACGCTCAACGCGAAAGCGGCCCTGTTCGCGATCGAGGACGTTTTCGCGGCGGGCGGCGAGCGCGTGCCGGTCATGATCTCGGGCACGATCACCGACCGGTCGGGACGCACATTGAGCGGCCAGACTGCCGAAGCGTTCTGGTATTCGGTCATGCACGCGCGTCCCTTCAGCATCGGGTTCAATTGCGCCCTGGGCGCGGAAGACCTCCGGCCGTTCGTGCAGGAGCTCGCGCGCGTGGCGCCGTGTCACGTGAGCGTACACCCGAACGCCGGTCTCCCGAACGAAATGGGCGGGTACGACGAGACGCCCGCGCACACGTCGCGGGTGATCGGCGAGTTCGCGCGCGCCGGGATGGTGAACATCGTCGGCGGATGCTGCGGGACCACGCCCGATCACGTGCGCGCGATCGTGAACATCGTGCGCGGGGTCGCGCCGCGCGCGCGCACCGTGCTCCCGCCGCACCTCCGCCTGAGCGGTCTCGAACCGGTCGTCATCGAGCCGACGACCAACTTCGTGAACGTGGGCGAGCGCACGAACGTCACCGGCTCGCGCAAGTTCGCGGACCTCATCAAGACGGGCGACTACGCGGCGGGACTCGCGATTGCCCGGCAGCAAGTCGAGAGCGGGGCGCAGCTCATCGACGTGAATTTCGACGAAGGCCTGCTCGATTCCGAAGCCGCGATGGCGCGCTTTCTCGACCTGATCGCGAGCGAGCCGTCGATCGCGAAGGTGCCCGTGATGCTTGACTCGTCCAAATGGGAAATCCTGGAGACGGGACTCAAGCACATCCAGGGCAAGGGCATTGTGAATTCCATTTCACTCAAGGACGGCGAAGAGGAATTTCTGCGTCGCGCGCGGCTCGTGAACCGCTACGGCGCCGCGATGATCGTCATGGCGTTCGATGAGCGGGGCCAGGCGGACACGATGAAGCGCAAGGTGGAAATCTGTACGCGCGCGTACCGTCTGCTCACGTCGCACGGGATTCCCGCGGAGGATCTGATTTTCGATCCGAACATTTTCGCGATCGGCACCGGGATCGAAGAGCACGCGAACTACGCCGTGGATTTCATCGAGGCCACGCGGACGATCAAGGGCACGCTGCCGCACGCGAAGGTGTCGGGAGGCGTGAGCAACGTGTCGTTCTCCTTCCGCGGAAACAACGCGGTGCGCGAGGCGATTCACGCCGTGTTCCTGTACCACGCGATCCACGCCGGCATGGACATGGGCATCGTGAACGCCGGGGCCCTGCCCGTCTACAGCGACATTCCGCAGGACCTGCTGGAACGCGTCGAAGATCTCGTGCTCAACCGCCGTCCCGACGCCACGGAGCGGCTGCTCGAAGTCGCCGAAGCGCACAAGGGCACGGGCAAAGCGGGCGCGGTACCTGACCACGCGTGGCGCGCCGCTCCCGTGACGGAGCGCATCTCGCACGCGCTGGTCCACGGCATCGACGAGTTCATCGTCGACGATGTCGAAGAAGCACGGAAGCTCTTCGAGCAGCCCATTCAGGTGATCGAGGGGCCGCTCATGGACGGCATGAACGTCGTGGGCGACCTGTTTGGCGCGGGGAAGATGTTTCTCCCGCAGGTCGTAAAGAGCGCGCGCGTGATGAAGCGCGCCGTCGCGCACCTCGTGCCGTACATCGAAGCGTCGAAAACGGCGCTCTCGAAGCCCGCCGGTGTGATCGTCATGGCAACGGTGAAGGGGGACGTACACGACATCGGCAAGAACATCGTCGGCGTCGTGCTCCAGTGTAACGGCTACCGGGTGATCGACCTCGGCGTGATGGTGCCCTGCGCGACGATTCTCGAAACCGCGCGCCGCGAGGGGGCCGACATTATCGGCCTGAGCGGTCTCATCACGCCGTCGCTCGAGGAGATGTCGTTCGTCGCGAAGGAAATGACGCGCGAGCAGTTCGCGCTGCCGCTGCTGATCGGCGGCGCAACGACGTCGAGTGTGCACACGGCCGTGAAGATCGCGCCGGGCTACGACGGCGACGTCGTCCACGTGCTCGATGCGTCGCGTGCGGTCGGCGTTGCCTCGGCGCTGCTCAGTGATACCCAGCGCCCGGCGTTCAGCAAGCGGATCCGTACCGAATACGAGGACATCCGCGTGCGGCGCGCAGCGCGCGCGGTCGCGACCCCCAAGCGCACGATCGACGACGCGCGCGCGAACCGCACGCCGGTGGACTGGACCACTGTGACACCGCCGCGGCCGTCATTCAGCGGCGCGCGGACGTTCGACCAGCTGCCACTCGACGAGCTGGTGACACGCATCGACTGGACACCGTTCTTCACGACGTGGGAAATCGCCGGGCGATATCCCGACGTGCTGAACGATCCGGTCACGGGAAGCGCAGCCCGTGAGCTCTGGGCCGACGCACAGTCGCTGCTCGACCGGATCGTGCGCGAGCGGGCGCTCACCGCGCGCGCGGTCGTGGGATTCTTCCCCGCGGCGAGTGACGCAGACGACATCGTGCTGTTCACCGACGAGTCGCGCACGGCGCAACGTGCGGTGATCCACACGCTGCGCCAGCAGATGGCGAAGGAACCCGGCCGGCCGAACCGCGCCCTCGCGGACTTCGTCGCGCCGCGCGAAACGGGACTCCCCGACTGGATGGGCGCGTTCGCCGTGACGGCAGGGCTGGGCCTCGAGGAGCTGGTCGCGGAATTCGATCGCGACCGCGACGACTATTCCGCGATCATGGCCAAGGCCCTCGCCGACAGGCTCGCCGAAGCCGCGGCCGAGTGGCTGCACGAACGCGTGCGCCGCGAGCTCTGGGGATACGCCCCCAACGAAACGCTCGACAACAAGGCGCTGATTCGCGAGGAGTACCAGGGTATTCGTCCGGCGCCCGGATATCCCGCGTGTCCCGACCACACGGAAAAGGGGACGCTGTTCGAGCTTCTCGAGGTCACACCGCGTATTGGCGTGACCCTGACCGAGAGCTACGCGATGTACCCGACGGCCGCCGTCTCCGGCTGGTACTTCTGGCATCCCGACGCGAAGTATTTCGGCGTCGGCAAGATCGAGCGCGACCAGGTCGAGGATTACGCGCGGCGGAAGGGCATGACGGTCGCGGACGTCGAGCGCTGGCTTTCCCCCAACCTCAATTACAAGTAGTGCGAAAACCGAACTGGTACTGCGAAAACCGAAATAGAAGTTCAAATTGAAGTTCAAGCTGGAAGCTGAAGTTTGAAGACAACCTCAAGCTTCAATTTCAATTTCCCTTTTTCACTTCAATTTTCATTTCGTTTTTCGTATGGACCTGAACGCCGACATGGGCGAAGGCTTCGCGGGCGTTTCTCCGCCCGACGATGCGACGCTGCTGACGCTCGTGACGAGCGCGAACATCGCGTGTGGTTTCCACGCGGGCGACCCGGTGCTCATGCGCCGCACGGTCGTCGAAGCGGCGAAACGTGACGTCGCGATCGGGGCGCATCCCGGGTATCCGGACCTCCTTGGCTTCGGCCGGCGCGACATGGCCGCGACGCCGAAAGAGGTCACCGCCTACGTGATCGCACAGATCGGCGCGCTCGATGGGTTCTGCCGCGCCGCCGGCACGAAGCTTCTCTATGTGAAAGCGCACGGCGCGCTCTACAACCGCGCCGTCAGGGACGCGGCCACCGCGGACGCGATCGCGGAGGGGGTTCGGCTGTTCAACCCGTCGCTCATCCTCCTCGGCATTCCGAATACGGAGCTCATTGCGGCAGCGGACCGTGCGGGAATTCCCGCGGCGCGCGAAGGGTTCGCGGACCGCGGATATCGCCCGGACGGCACGCTCGTTCCGCGCAGCGAGCCCGGCGCGCTGATCACGGATCCCGGCCGTGCGGCCGACCAGGCGGAGCGCATTGCGTCCACGGTCGATACCATCTGCGTGCACAGCGACACGCCCGGCGCCGTGCAGCTCGTGCGCGCTGTCCGTGAGCGTCTCATTGAACGGGGTCACACGATCGCGCCGTTCGCTCGGTGACATCTCCGCTGGTGCTGCCCCTCGGCGAGGCCGCGTTCATGGTCCGCCTGGGCGAGACGACGAGCGTGGAGGTATCCGAACGTTCCGCGGCGCTCGCGGAAGCGATCCGGCGCGCGGGTCTCGACGGCGTGACGGAGGTCGTGCCGGCGATTGCGTCCGTCGCGGTTTTCTACGAACCGATGCGCGTTCGCCGCGACACGGCCGACCTGTTGCGGCGATTTGTCGGGGAAAGCCAGGGTGCTGCCGCCGCGCGCACGGCGTTCCTCACACACGCGATTCCGACCAGGTACGACGGCGAGGACCTCGATGCCGTCGCAGAGCGTGTCGGGCTGTCGCGAGAAGAGGTCGTACGCCGCCATGCAGAGCGCGAGTACCACGTGCTCGCCCTCGGTTTTCTTCCCGGATGGGCATACCTCGGCATGATCGATCCCGCTCTGGCGCTGCCGCGCCGCACGACGCCGCGCACACGCGTTCCCGCGGGCAGCGTGGCGATCATGGGCCAGCAGACCGGCGTGTATCCGCGTGTTTCGCCCGGCGGGTGGCATCTCATTGGCTCGACGGACACGGTGCTCTTCTCCACTGAGCGCGAGCGGCCCGCGTTGTTCGCGCCGGGGGACCGCGTGCGTTTCGTGCCCGCGGCGTTGGGCTCCGCGTGATCGTCGTCGAGCGCACAGCGCCGCTTCTGACCGTGCAGGACCGGGGGCGGCGCGGTTTTTTCGCGGCCGGAGTCACGCGTTCAGGGCCGCTCGACGCGATGTCGCTCGATGTTGCCAACGCACTCGTGGGCAACACGCCCGATGCGGCGGCGCTCGAGGGATGTCTCGGCGGCGCAACGTTTCGCTGCGAGCGCGCCGCGACGGTCGCCCTGACCGGCGCGAACGTGCTCGCCACGCGAAACGGTGCGCCGCTCGAGAGCTACATCGCGTATGAGCTCGCGGCCGGGGACACGCTCGCCATCGAACGGATTGTGCGCGGCGCGATCTGGTACCTCGCCATACGCGGCGGTATCGACGTTCCGCTCGTGCTCGGCAGCCGGTCGACGTTGCTGTCCGCAGAGATGGGCGGACTTGGCGGCGCCACGATACGAAGCGGTGCGCGCCTCGGCACAGGCGACAGCCTGCGCGCCACGCGGCCTGCTGAGCGCGTGCCGGATGAGCTTCGCGCCATCCTGAGTGAGACGCCCGTTCCGCTCTGCGCCGCCCCTCGGACGGACTCGCTCACCGACGGGGAATGGGACGCGTTCTTCGAGGCCACGTGGGTTGTGTCTCACGCGGTGAGCCGGATCGGCTACCGGCTCGAAGGACCGGTTCTTCCCACGCGACTGTCCGCAGATCTGCCTTCGGAGCCTGCCTGCGCCGGAGCCATGCAGCTCCCTCCTCAGGGCCAGCCCATTGTCCTCATGGCGGACCACCCGACGATTGGTGGGTACCCGGTCATCGGCGCGGTGCCCACCGTCGGCCGAGATGCACTGGCACAGCGCGCACCCGGGACATCTGTGCGGTTTTCGCGGATCGACACGTCACGCGCGCTCGATCAACTTCGTGTCCGCCAGCGTGCCCTGTCGCAATGGGCTTCGCGGGCCTAGCCTTCCTGAACATGTCGACGATTTCGAGTACACCCCCCGCGCCCCTCACCGTCCTCACGGAGGAAGAACAGGCGTTTCGCGACGCCGTCGCCGAGTTCGCGCAGGGCGAAGTTGCGCCGCGCGTGCGCGCCATGGAAGCCGCGGGCAAGATCGATCCGGAGCTCTTCTCGAAGTATTTCGAGATGGGCCTGATGGGCATTCAGATTCCCGGCGAGTACGGCGGCGCCGACGGTTCGCTCATGATGGCGACGCTCGCCGTCGAAGAGATCAGCAAGGTCGACGCGGCGGCGGCGATCGCTGTCGACGTGCAGAACACGCTGGTGGAGTTTCCGCTCCTCGCGTACGGCAGCGACGCGCAGAAAGCGAAGTACCTGCCGATGCTGACGAGCAGCACTGTCGGCGCGTATGCGTTGTCCGAAGCGGGATCGGGTTCGGACGCGTTCGGCATGTCGACGCGTGCAACGAAGAAAGGCGACCACTGGGTGCTGAACGGGCGAAAGCTCTGGATCACGAACGGCGCCGAGGCGGGCATTTACATCGTGTTCGCGACGGTGGATCCGGCGGCGGGCTACAAGGGCATCACGGCGTTCATTGTCGAGCGCGACTTCAGGGGTTTCGCCGTCGGCAAGAAGGAGGACAAGCTCGGCATTCGGGCATCGAGCACCACCGAGCTCCTGTTCGATGATTGCGAGGTTCCGGCGGACAACGTGCTCGGCCCTGTGGGCCAGGGCTACAAGGTCGCGATGGAAACGCTGAACGAAGGGCGGATCGGGATCGGCGCGCAGATGATCGGCATTGCCTCTGGCGCGCTCGCGGTGACGACGTCGTACGTGAAGGAGCGCAAGCAGTTCGGCAAGACGATCGCGGACAATCAGGGCGTGCAGTTTCAGATCGCGCAGGCGGCGACTGATCTCGAAGCGGCGCGTCTCATGGTGTACAACGCGGCGCGTCTCAAGGACGCGGGGCACGAGATCATCCGCGAGGGCGCGATGGCAAAGCTGCTCTCCTCGCAGGTGTGCGAGCGTGTGACGTCGCTGTGCGTGGAGCTCTTCGGCGGATACGGCTACACGAAGGATTATCCGGTCGAGAAGTTCTATCGTGACGCGAAGATCGGGACGATCTACGAAGGCACGTCGAACATGCAGCTGGCGACGATCGCGAAGGCGGTACTTAAGGGCTAGAGGGCTAGAGGGCTGGAGGGCTGGAGGGCTGGAGGGGGTGGGGCTACTTCCCTGCCAGCGCCCGGCCGAGGTCCACGATCTCCAGTGTTTTCGAGGTGAAGTTTGTGACAAGGAGCGCCTTCCCGTCCGCCGTCACGCGCAGCTCGCGGGGGAAACCGCCTGCGGGAATCTTCCCGATCACCGCCGCTGCGCCCTCCCGCACCCGCGTTGCATCGACGATCGTGAGCTCCTGATGGTCGGCGGCTGAGCCGGCGAAGCGATTGGAGTTCGTCAGAATGATCTTCCTCCCGTCGTCAACGACGGCGACGCCAACGGGTGCGGTTCCGACGGGCACCCTTCCGATGAGCGCGTGCGCCGAGTCCGACACGAGCTTGTTCGTGTCGAAGACGAGCAGATTGTTCTCGCCGCGTGCCGTGACGTATGCGCGCGCGCCGTCTGGCGAAAGG
>DASRAP010000147.1:0-14804 GCA_035638155.1 Gemmatimonadaceae bacterium
CCGTCTCGCGCTTTCGGCGGACAATCACAACTCGATGAACGGGATCGTCGAGTATGCGCGTCGCCGCGGTGCCACGACCATCACGTTGCCGCTCGACGCCTCGCTCCGCCTCGATGAGCCGCATGAGGCGCTGCGTTCGCGCCCGGTCAGCGGACCGAGTCTCCTGGGTTATCCCGCCCAATCGAACTTCTCGGGCGTGCGGCATCCGTTTTCGCTCGTCGGGGCTGCGCAGCGGCTTGGGTATCGCGTGTTGCTCGACGCTGCCGCGTTCGTGCCCACGAGCCCGTTGTCACTGCGCGAGGTCAGGCCCGACTTTGTCGCGTTGTCGTTGTACAAGCTGTTCGGGTTTCCGACCGGCGTGGGCGCGCTGGTCGCGCGGCGCGATGCAATTTCGCAGCTCGCCCGCCCGTACTTTGCCGGCGGCACGGTGGACTGGGTATCGGTGCAGCACCGTGCGCATCAACTGCGCGCGGGTCCGGGCGCGTTCGAGGACGGAACGCCGAACTTCTACGGTCTCGCCGCGGCCCATGCCGGGTTTGATCTTCTGGCACGGGTGGACATGCATGCCCTCTCAGCCCGTGTGACGCAACTCGCCGCCCTTGCGCGGCGCGAGATGCAGCGCGCCGCTCACGCGAACGGCGCGCCGATGTTTCGCGTGTACAGCCCGGAGGATGGCTGCGATCTGGGCGGAACACTCGCGGTGAATGTGCTCGACGCTCGTGGCATCCCGATTCCGTACGAGCTCGTCGAAACCGCGGCGCGCGACCACCGGGTTGCAGTACGCGGCGGATGCTTCTGCAATCCCGGCGCCGCCGAGGCAGCGTTCGGCTTCCGTGCGGAATCAACGCGCCGGTGCCTGCGCACGCTCGGACGTGATTTTACGCCGCGCAGGCTGGGGGATTGCCTGAACGATGGAACGGCCGTCGGTGCGATCCGGCTCTCGTTCGGCCTCGCGACGAGTGAGGATGATGTTGTTCGCGGCGCAACTGCGCTCGCGAATACGTACACGGCGCGGTGACTCGGGCCTCGAAGACTACGCTTTCGTCGCCCCGATCCCCAGCGCGCGTACGACCATGCTTACGGCCCGATCGAGATCGGCGTCCGCGGCGTCCGTCAGCGTCGCAACGGATTCTGCCTGCCCATCGAGATTCCTGAACTGCGCCAGCAACCGATCAAGGAACGTGACGAGCGCGATACGCTGTGCATCCACACGCAGTGCCGCACCGGTCACGGATACCTGCTGACGCACGGCTGCGGCGTCCGAGTGCGCCTTCGCAATCGCCGATCCCACCATCGCCGCAACGGACTCGAACAGTCCGATGTCTTCCGCGGTCACGGGCGCACGGTCGCGGCGGGTTCGCAGGAAGAGCGCCCCGACGCACTTCTCGCTCTGCATGATCGGAACGACGATCGCCGACGCGACGTTCCGGCGGCGAAGCGTTTCCCGCACCATCCACGACATCGGTTCCGCCGTGAGGTCGGCGATGAACACCGTCGACTCGGATGCAATCGCGCGGTGAACCTCCGGATATCGCGAGAGCTCGATTGAGAGGTTCCGAATGGACGGATCCTCGGAGCTCGCAACGATCCGCGCGCCTTCGGCCGGATCCAGAAGAATGATCGAGCTGCGGTCGAGGGAGTACACCTCCGCCAGCTCGTGCGAAACTGTCACCATGGCATCCGTGACATTCGCGGCCCCCGCGACGCGCTGGAGAATGGTGACCATGGCCGCGAGACGTGTCCGCTCCGCTTCCAACTCGGCGACGCGCGCGGTCAGCGCCTCGAAATGATCGGGCGCCACTTCGCGCCTGGCAGTCAGTGTCCCGTTGGGTGTCACTTTTCGGCGTTTAGGTCCAACACGTGGACGACGTTCCGGGGCACAGGCAACAAACGCCGCGACAACAACCGGGTCGCGGGCGGCATATTCCTGTTGCCCTGAATGTTCGGCACCACCACTGTCTCTCTTGAGCCCGGCCGTGAGTGTATGAAGAAGATCGGCTTTCTCTCCTTTGGTCATTGGAACGCGCGCTACCCGACCGCGGCGACCGCGCATGACGTGCTGCACCAGTCCATCGAGCTGGCAGTGGCAGCGGAAGCCATCGGCCTCGACGGCGCGTACTTTCGCGTCCATCACTTTGCGCAGCAGCTCGGGTCGCCGTTTCCGCTGCTGTCGGCGATCGGCGCGCGAACGAGTCGTATCGAGATCGGCACGGCCGTCATCGACATGCGCTACGAGAATCCGTTCTACATGGTCGAGGACGCGGGCGCCGCGGACATCATCAGCAACGGTCGCCTGCAGCTCGGCATCAGCCGTGGCTCACCGGAGCAGGTCATGGAAGGGTGGCGGTACTTCGGCTACGAACCGCCCGAAGGCGGAACGGACGCCGACCTTGGCCGCCAGCGGTTCGAAGTATTTCTCGATTTGCTCCGAGGCGAAGGGTTCGCCCGGCCCAACCCCCGGCCGATGTTTCCGAATCCGCCCGGACTTCTCCGGCTCGAACCACACGCGCCGGGATTGCGCGATCGCATCTGGTGGGGCTCCGCGTCCAACGCCACTGCGGTGTGGGCCGCGAAGCTCGGCGTCAATCTGCAAAGCTCGACGCTCAAGGAGGACGAATCGGGCGAGCCGTTTCACGTCCAGCAGGCGCGGCAGATCCGCGCATTCAGGGCGGCGTGGAAGGAGGCCGGGCACACGCGAGAACCGCGCGTCTCGGTATCGCGCTCGATCTTCGCGCTGATGGATGATCAGGACCGGATGTACTTCGGCCGCGACGAGAGCGGCGATCAGATCGGCGTGATCGACAATTTTCGCGCGGTGTTTGGCCGCTCCTACGCGGCCGAGCCGGACGTACTGGTCGAAGAGCTCAGGAAGGATGAAGCCATTGCCGAGGCAGACACGCTGCTGCTCACGGTGCCAAACACGCTCGGCGTCGAGTACAACGTGCACGTCATCGAATCGATTCTCACGCATGTAGCGCCGCCCCTGGGTTGGCGATAGCTCGCGCCGCACCCAACGCTTCGGCTATTGCAGGTGTCTACCTGTCGGCAGCCGAGAGGTATGCGACGCGGCGTTAGGCCGATCCGATGGAGGCACTAGAATGAAGCTCAGACTGATTGCGGTTGGGGCCCTCGTGGCAGCGTCGAGTCACGCCGGTGCACAGGCCAAGCCGCCCGTCTACGACCCCGCGAAGCTGTTCGCCGCCCCGGCCGACGGCTCCGCGTATTGGGACAAGTCGCTCGAGGCGGCTCGGCTCGCAAGCACCGGCCGGCTCGAAGAAGCGGAGCGTGCGTACGAGGAGATTACGCGCGCGTACCCCATCCGCGGCGAGCCGTGGACCGCTCTCGGCAATGTGCGCACGAGACTGGGCAAATATCGCGAGGCCGCGGATGCATATCGCATCGCCGCAGACCTGGTCGGCGCGCAGGGTGTCGGCAAGCCCCGGTATGCGCAGGCCCGGAGCCTGGTCGCCGCAGGCGACATCGACGCCGCTCTTCCCGTGATCGAAGATCTCGTGTTTGAGACACGCACGACGGGCCGTTCGCGGCTGTACGATGATCCGGCATTTGCCGCGTTGCGCGATAATCCGCGCTTCCTTCGCGCCGTTGGCCGTGATGACGCTGCAGCAAAGCTGCCGCGCGTCGCAGGATGGCGGCGTGACATCGAGTATCTGCTTTCAGAAATGAAACGGATTGAGCCCGAGTTTCACGATAAGCCACTCCAGCCTGACATCGTGAAGCAGGCACGCGATCTCGCGGACGCCGTGCCGACGCTTTCGGACGAACAAATCTTCGTCGGCATCTTTCGCATCATGGGATCGCTCAGGCACGGACACACGGGGCTGTTTCCGTCCGTGCCGTCCCGCATTCCGTTTCATCAATTGCCCATGCAGCTGTGGGCGTTTCCCGAGGGCATCTTCGTCGTAAGCGCTTCGGGCGAGGCGTCCGATCTCGTTGGCGCGCAGCTCGTCTCGATCGAAGGCACACCCGCGTTCGACGCACTCCGGCGGGTGGGCGAAGTTCAGGGGAACGAGAGCGGCATGCAGGTACTGTGGACGGGTGTGTACCACCTTGGTGTCGCGGAAATGCTCAAGGGACTTGGCATTGCCAAAGACGACAACCGCATCGGCCTGTCTCTTCGAGCCCCCGACGGTCGGACGATAGAGCGCACCGTCCAGACGATTCCCCTGCAGAACCGCCCCAAGCTGGGCCCGCCGCCGCGCGTCGCTGCACCGATCTACCTGCAACGTGTGGCTGAAGCACACTGGTTCGAGGAACTGCCGGCGAAGGACGCCGTCTATGTGCAGGTGAACCAGATCGCGCCGGGCAACACCGAGTCGCTCCCCGCGTTTGGGTTGCGGTTGCGAACGGCTCTCACCGCCAGCAAGTCGCACAACGTGATTCTGGATCTCAGGCACAACAACGGCGGCGACACCTGGACATATCCCGAATTACTGCGCACGCTCGTCGCCTTCACGACGCAACCTGGCAAGCAGTTGTACGTGATCATCGGCAGGAGCACGTACTCGGCGGCGGCCAACTTCATTACAGACCTCGAGCGCTTCGCGAATCCGGTGTTCGTCGGCGAGCCCAGCAGCATGACGGGGAATAACGCCGGCGACGAATCGTTTTTCGTGCTTCCGTATAGCGGGCTGAATGGCGCGTTCTCGAGCGTACGATGGCAGCTCAGTCACCCCTGGGATCCGCGGCGATCGATCGTGCCACAGATTCCCGTGCCGCTCACGGCTCAGGCCTATTTCCGCGGCGAAGACCCGGTTCTGGAGACCATTCTGCGGCGGATCGACACACAGAAACCCTGAAGCGCGCGCGCCAACGTTGATCCAGGAACGCCGTGCGTGCAGACTGATGCATGGCGAACGCCTGGAAACCATTCCGCGAACCGTTGCGCGCCACGCTGACGCGAACGATCGGGATTGCTGCGATCGCCGCGACGGTCGTCGCGCTGACATCCCGCGGATTTGGCCGATGGCCGGCGCTGTTCGTCGTGATGCTGTGGCCGTCCTTCGGAGGGCACTGGATCGAGCTCTTCTATTTGAACTGGCTTCGGCCGCATGTACCGCCCAAACCCTATGTGCAGCGTGTCGCACGGATCGCTGTATGGTTCGCGGGTGGTGTCGTGATGGCGGTCGGTGCACGGTGGACGGCGAGCGCATTGCTGGCGCACCCGGCAATGCCGTGGCTCACGTGGATCACGGCGGGCGGTGCGTTCATCGCGATCGAGCTTGTCGTGCACGCGGCGCTGCAGATGCGCGGTCGGGCGAGCTTTTACAACGGCCTTGGATGACCACATGCGACTGATCGCTCTCGCTGCGCTGGTTCTCGTTCCCGCGATTGCGCCCGCGCAGTCGGACTCCGGCTACACGTTCTTTAATTCAGCCGGCGTCAACATTCGGTACATCGATCGCGGCGCCGGCGAGCCCGTCGTCCTGCTTCACGGTTATACGGGACTCGCCACGCGGCACTGGGGGCCCGTCATTCGTGATCTCATGCGCGACCACCGCGTCATCGCGATCGACATTCGCGGGCACGGCGGCAGCGACAAGCCCCGCGATCCCGGCGCGTACGGCTCCGAGATGGGGCGCGACGTCATCCGGCTCCTGGATTACCTGCACATCCCCCGGGCGCACGTCGCCGGCTACTCGCTGGGCGCTGCAATCGCTGGCTACATCGTCGCCACCGCGCCGGCACGGTTTGCAACGGCGACGTTCGTTGCGGGCGCGCCTCTGCACAAGTGGACGCGGGAAGATTCGGTCTCGGCCGAAACAATGGCGGCAGAACTTGAAGGTCCGCTCCCATTCAAGAGTCTCATCGTCGGCATCGCACCGCCGGGCCAGCCGCCGTCGGATTCCACGATACGCGCGATGTCTCAATCGATGGCCGCGCGGAACGATGTGCGCGCACTCGCGGCGCTCAATCGCGGCAACAAGGCGCTGATTGTCAGCGACGCGCAGATCGCGAAGATCGGCATTCCGGTTTTCGGGATCACGGGGTCCGATGATGCGTGGGGTGTGGATGCCCTCAAGAACCTCAAGACCCTGCTGCCGGCGCTCGACCTCACGATCATCGACGGTGTGTCGCACGCCGGCATCGTGACGCGCCCCGAGCTCCCCGCGAAGCTGCGCGCGTTCATCGACTCGCATCGCATCTCACCGTAGCAACGGTACGTCGTCGGGGCGTCTCGCCACGTGTCATGGCAACTGGACAGTGGGGCGCGAGCGTGCGAGGTTTGCCGTCCGCCAGACACTCGGTACGACCGCAGGCCTGCGCTGGAGATTGTAAGACCATGAAGCGCATTGCTGCGTCGATGGCGGCGCTGGCGACGATCGTGTGCGCCGCGACGTGTTCGGAGTCCCTCGCCCCTACGGGCGATGTTGCCGTGCTGATCTCGGAGCGATCCCCCTGGCCTCGGACGCTCGCCGTCGCCGAGCTCGCGACGATCGCCGCATCCGTGAACGACGACGCCGGCCACTCCGTGCTCGGCGTCGACCTTACCTGGGAAACCAGCGACTCGACGATCCTCACCGTCGCGCGGGTGGCGAACGGCGGGCCCGGCGCCGCGGAGCTCGCAGCGGGATTGTCGGCCGTGGTCAGCTCGCACGGGCCGGGCGAAGCGGAGCTCATCGCGCGCATCGCTCGGGCGGGATTCGCACCGACGGAGCTGCGCGTGCCGGTCGTGGTGAGTCCGCGCGGCGAAGATACGCTCGTGACCGTCAGTCTCTTCGACACGCTGCGGATCGATCTCGAGCACGCCGATACCGCGGTGTGGCACGGCGCAACGGTCACGTGGCAAACCAGCGATCCATCGATCGTGAAGGTGCTCGCCGTGGCGTGCGCCGATTTCTGCGCACGGCTCGCGCCATACAAGAGTGGTGCGGCGCAAATCACCGCGACGGTGAACGGCGGGCGCGTCGGCCGGCGTGTGTTTCAGCTGCCGGTGAACGTCGCAGCGCTTCGCGTTTCTGAGAGTCCGCCGTGGAAACACTTGCTCAGCGTCGGCGAAACCGCGCAGCTGGGACTCGAGGTGCGCGACGCGCACGACCGCGTCGTCACGACTCCGCATATCGACTGGCGCTCCACCAACTCCGCCGTCGATGTCGACGCCTTTGGCCGGGTAACCGCGCAGCGCGTGGGTGGTGCCGAGATCATCGCCAACGTGGGCGATCCGGAATTCACGACCACCGAATACCGGAACGTGGTCAACGTCGGCGGACTCAATGTGACTCGCCAGGGAGTGTGGCCCGCGAGACTCACGGTGACGGACACGTCGAACGCGTTCCGCGTTTCGGTCACCGACGCGCAGGGCCAGCCGATCGCCAATCCGAACGTGGTGTGGTCCTCGACCAATCCCGCCATGCTGACAGTCGACGCTGCGACCGGGCGCGTGATTGCGTTCAACGAGGGCGGAGCGGAAGTCGTGGCAAGCGTCGGAGTTCCCGGTTTTCCACCGACAGAATTGCACCAGCCCGTTGCGGTGGTTCCGTTGCGTGTCGTTCCCGTTCAGAAGTGGCCCGATACGCTGACCGTGACCGATACGTCGTCGGGGTTTGGTGTGGTGGTACTCGATGCAAACAACAATCCGCGCTCTGTTCCGGTGCGATGGAGCTCGACCAACACGTTCGCGTTCACCGCCGACGCTGCGACGGGAAGAGCCATTGCGCTCAATCAGGGCGGAGGGCAGATGGTCGCGTCCATCGGCGCTGCACCGTTCCAGGTGTCGGAGCTTCGCGCGTCGGTCGCCGTGCTGCCACTTCAGATTGTCGAGCTGCCGAGCGCCTGGCCGAGCTACGTCAACCTCACCAACGACACGACGGTGCGCGTGGTCGTGCGCGATGCGTTTGGCAAGGTGCGGAGCGGCGTGACGCTCGAGTGGCGTTCTACGAATACGTCCGTGTTTGGCGTGAGCCCCACGGGCACCGTCACGCCGCGCCGCGTCGGCGAGGCGGAGCTCGTCGTCACCGCAGGGGCCGCGCCATTCCAGGTTGCGGAGCATCGCGCGGCGCTCCAGGTCCATCTCAAGTGGCGGTCAATCAACGGCGGGTGGACGCATACGTGCGGCCTTTCGGTCACCGAACCTGCAGGTTATTGCTGGGGGAGCAACCGATTCGGTGAGCTTGGAACGGGATCACCGCTTGGAAGCGTCAGCCTCCTGCCGCGTGCGATTGCGTCCGTGCTGCAATTCGAGGAGCTCGAAGCCGGCGGAGACTCGCTTCGCATCGCCGGCGCGTTTGGCCCGCACGGGCCCGAAGCCCATTCGTGCGGCAGACTCGGTAATACCGTGCAATGCTGGGGCGCGGCATTCAGCAGCCAGATCGGTGACGGCGTCGAGGCATGTCAGGTCGCATTCGGCACGGTGACGTCCTGCACACGCACGCAGCCGGTGACGATCATCGACAATGCGCAGTTCGGTACCACGACGAACGCGAACGTGTTTCGCGTGACGGCAGGCGGAAGATCGTCGTGCGCCGTGCTTCGGATCGGCATCGTTGGAGATCCGTACCTCACTTGCTGGGGGCTCCAGGAAGCGAGGTCGGGGCCGGGCTTTCCACCACCGCCCCAGCTGCCGGGCTTCGGCGTTGCTCCCGCCGCGTCGGGTTTCTTTGCGCCGCCGGCTGGGAACGCTGCGACCATGGTCATTGCGGGAGGCGCCCACGTCTGCCGCGCAACAGAGTTGATCGGGTTTAACGGGATCATTTGCTTCGGCAACAATGACTTCGGGCAGGCGGGCGGAACCGATGCGCACATTCTCGACATTCAGGGGCACGCCGTGTTCATCCCGCAGTTGGCCGATCCGGCCTTTGCAAGCGCGGGTTCGCGCCATTCCTGCGTCATCGACTTTGGCGTGCTGTGTTGGGGATCGAATTTCCATGGACAGCTCGGCGCTCCGACCCCCGTCGATCCCGCGTGCGGCGCGGATTTCTGCAGCCGTGCGCTGGCGGTGTCATTGCCGGAGGGGGCGATCGCCGTGAGCGCCGACGGCGAGCACACGTGCGTGATTGGGACTTCCGGGAACGCGTATTGCTGGGGTTCGAACCAGTTCGGGCAGCTCGGCGGCACATCAGTCGGCGGCCCGACGCCGGTGCTCGTGTCGGGAGGCCTGCACTTCGCGAAGATCAATGCGGGCTTCGATCACACGTGCGGCCTCACACCAGATGGCAGCGCGTATTGCTGGGGCAGGAACGACCAGGGTCAGCTCGGCGACGGCACGCGGATCAACCGATCGACGCCCGTACGGGTCAGCGATCCGCAGTAGTCGATCAGGCCGCCCGGCACCGCGTTTGTAAGCGTTTTGACTGAACGCGGCATCTATCAGGGTATGCGAACAGTGCTCGTCGCCGGTGCACTCCTCGCCGCTCCACTGGCGGCGCAGTCGCCTGCGAGCGTGACCTACACACTCAGCGTCGACTCCGCGTCGAGCGGCGTGGACGTCATCATGCGCGTGCGCGCGTCCGCGAGAGAGTTTCGGCTCGCGATGGTCGCGCACACCGAGTACGACGACGAGTACTGGCGCTACGTGACGGGACTGCGCGGCGAGTCGAACGGTACCGCCCTGACGATTTCGCGAGCGGACAGCAGCGAGTGGCGCGTGAGCGGTCCCGGGGGCGACGCCACCTTCCGATACCACGTGGCGTTTCCATCGGCGGCGCGCGGACAGCAGGAAGCGTGGAAGGCGCACCTCACCCCCACAGGCGGGCTGATCGGCGGGCCACACTCGTTCCTCTATGTGGAAGGCGCCGAACGGGTGCCGCTCACCGTCGATGTCCGCGTCCCCGCCCCGTGGCGGATCGTGACTGGACTCGATTCGGTCGCCGCGCACCAGTACCGCGCATCCGGCATCGAACAACTCGTCGATTCGCCGATGCTCGTGGGGGCCGTTCGCCGCTTCCCGTTCGACATCGCCGGCGTTCCGCATACCATCAATTACCTCGGCCACCCGGGCGGCGCGCAGTTCGACACCGCGGCGCTCGTGAGCCGCGTTCAGCAAATCGCGCATGAAACCGAGCGCATGTTCGGCTCCATGCCGTACCGCCGATACGAGTTTCTGTTTGAAGACGGCAGTTACGGCGGCCTCGAGCACGTGAACTCGGTTACGATCGGCAGCAACAGCACGAACCTCGCGGCCAACATCGACGGGTTACTCCTGCAGATCGCGCACGAGTACTTCCACACCTGGAACGAAGTGCACCTCAGGCCGGAGAGCTGGATCGGCGTTCGGCACACTGCGCCGCAGCCGACCGGTGAGCTGTGGTGGAGCGAGGGGGTCACGATCCATTACGCTGAGCTGATCCTCCGGCGGGCCGGATTGCACACGGATGACTCGACGCGGCTCGCGCGGGCGGAGGCCGTGATCGCGTCGTACTTGTCCAATCCCGGACAATCTCTGGTATCACCCGACGCGGTGAGCCGTGCGTTCAACAAACCCGCGACGGTCACGGGCGATTACGCGCCGAGCATGTTCACGCAGGGCGAGGCGCTCGCGATCGTGCTCGATCTCATGATTCGCGACGGCAGCGGCGGCACGCGCACGCTCGACGATGTGATGCGCTCGCTCACGAGCCGGTTCTCGATCGAGCGCGGGTTCGCCGGTAGCGACGTCGAGCACGCGGTGAGCGACGCGTGCTCGTGCAACGCGAAACCGTTCTTCGACGAATACGTGCGGTCGGCGCACCCGCTGGATTTCGCGCGGTGGCTTGCGACCATCGGCGTCACCATGACCGCGACGCGCACGCGAGCGCTGAACCGGGATGGGACGCCGGCGCCCGACGGTCGCCTGTATCCGATCACCGGCGCGGATTCGGCGATCCTGCTCAAGGTCTGGTCCCCTCAAACGCTCTGGGGGCGTGCGGGCTTGCACACCGGCGACCGCGTGGAATCGCTCAACGGCCAGCGCATCACCGACCAGGCTACGTTCCGCCGCGTGATCGGCACGCTCCGCATCGGCGACACGGTGCGCCTCGTCGTGTGGCGCGGAACTGAGCGTATCGAAAAGGCGATTGTGGTCGAAGGCTACGATCGCGTCACCGTCCGCCTCGAGCGAGCTCCCGGAGCGGCGCCGGCACGGCGCGCCGCGTTCGCAACCTGGGCAGCGGGCCGCTGACTACTTCGCGGCCAGCTCGATGAGGTGGATCCGCATCCTGTTGAGATCAGCGGGTGAGTAGTACCGTCCATCGGCCACCACCGCGACGGTGCTCAGCGTGTTCGAAATGTCGACGAGCGGGTTGCGCGCGAGCACCACGAAATCCGCGATCTTGCCCTCGGTGACCGTGCCGAGCTCCGCTTCCTTTCCGAGGAAGATCGCCGGGTTGATCGTGGACGTCTGCAACGCCTGGAGCGGCGTGAGTCCGCCGCGGACGAACAGCTGCAGCTCGCGGTGCACACTCGGTCCCGGCACGAGGTCGAAGCCGGCGGGTGCATCGGTGCCCGCGAGCAGCGGAACCTTGAGATCATACAGCTTCTTCACGAAGGCGAGCCTGCGGTCAATGCGTTGTTCGCGCGCACGCAACGCCGAATCGGTGCCGGCAACCTGCGTCACCGAGGTGCGCAGCCAGCCCGCGATCTGGTTTTTCGGCCAATAGGGGATGCCCGGGTCCGTCGCAAAGTCTGCCGCATAGTTGAGGCTGTGGAACATCGTCGGGCACTGCCACAGGTGCAGCCGCGAGAGCTCCTTGATGAGCGCGGAATTCGTGTCGCTCACGCCAATGAAGTGCTCGAAGCTGTACTGATGCGCCGCGGCGGCTTCGAGGCCCGTGATCGCGTTCGGCACGTGCCCCTCGAACTTCAACCCGACTTTCGCGGCCTCGTCAGCGATCGCGAAATAGGCGTCGCGCGGCACGAGGGACTGCACCTTGAGGTGATCGACGCCCCGCTGCTTGAGCATGCGCACCGCGGCGCGAGCCTCTTCGGCTGTCCCCACCTTGATCGCGGCGGCATAGCGCGTCTCCGGCCCGTCGAGCATGGGCCCCGACGCCATGATCCGCGGCCCGATCAGCTGGTGCGCCGCGATGCTGTCGCGCGCGGACAGAATCGCGTCGAGGTTGCTCCCCATGTCGCGAATGCCGGTGATGCCACTCACGATGAAGAGCGGAAACATCGTCTCGCTCGTCGAGTGAAAGCGCGCGGTGTCGTTCGTGAAGTAGGCGTGGATGTGCATGTCCCACATGCCGGGGATCACGAATCTCCCCGTACCGTCGAGCGTCGCCGCGGCCTTCGTCGCCGCCGTCGAGTTCAGGATGCGCGCAATGCGCGTTCCTTCGACGACAATCGTCTTGTGCGGCAGCAGCTTGCCGTTCGTGACGTCGACGATGGTGACGTTGTCGATGGTGACCGCGGACGGTTGCGGCCTGGTAAACGGCGTAAACGACGATGTGAGAAGAACAGCCGCGAGCAGGGCAAGGCGCATGGGCGGAGTGGGGGCGGAGTCGTGCGGCTGAAGTTACCGGGTGCGCTCCCGCGTGCACATCACGGCGTTATCCGGAACGCCGAAAGCGCTCGCTCCAGCACCTCGTCCTTGCCGGCGCGAATCCCCGCGAGTGTCGGTACGATCGGAATGTCCGGAGACACACCGACCGTGTGGTACGCGGTCGTCCCGTCGTGCCGTGTCACGCGCATACCGGTGAAGGTGATCCCGAACCCGCCCGGCACGGAGAAACTTGCGACGTTCCCGTTCGCGCCGGCCGTCGTGCCGCCGATGATCGTGCCGAGCTTGTAGTCGCGAACATAGCCCATGACGGACTCGGCATAGCTGATGGCGCGCCCGTCGGTCATGAACACCACCTGCCCACCGATGTGCGGGTTGGCCGGCTTGAGGTTCCAGGTCATGTCCTCCCACGCGGCGGCCTCTCCGAACGGTCGCGAGAACCTCGGCACGTGCATCCATCGATCCGTCGCGTTTTCAGGACCGCTCATGAGGTACGGCAGCACCGCGAAGCCGGCATCGGTGGGGTAGCCGCGCATGTCGAAAATCACTCCGCGCCCTGACGCGAGCGCGCCGATCATCGGCGTCAGCTCCGCCGCGGAAACGCGTGTCAGGTCCACGTACCAGATACCCGGTCTGATCTGCGTGATCTTGTCGGGTCTGGTTTCGGCCGCGCGTTCGCTCAGACGGGTGCACGACAGTTTCGCGTCGCGTGCGACGCCGTTGGGCGCCTCGATCCTGAGGGTCACATCCGAGTCCATGCGGCAGGTCGCGAGCGCCGCTTCGGCGCGGGCGCGCTGCCACTGCAGCGTTCCCGACGCCAGCTGGATTTCCTTGTTCATGCGCGCCGATGCAGGCGTGCCGTTGATGGCGGTCACGACGGACCCGACGGGGACGCCGGGCTCGTTGCTCGCAGTGACGACCAGCTGTTGGTCGAGGATCCTGAATTGCAGCGGAAGCAGTGCGACGCCCCCCGCCCCAGAAAGATCGCGGACACTCCCGTGGCCGTCGTGCAGGTCAGCCACAACCGTGCGCACGGCATCCAGATGTGCGTCGCGTGTTGTCGGCGCGCTGAACGCGGCGTCGAGCTGCGGACGAAGGCGTTCGTCCCAATTGATCGTGAGATCGCCCCAATACGGCGAGAAATGTCTGAATACGTTCCATGTGACGATTGCGTCGGCCACACGCGAATCGACTTCATCGCGCGCCGATGCATTCGTGTTGGCGAGCTCGGCACGCAAGCCGGCGATCGCAGGCAGTTCGACACGTGCGTCGGCATCCGTCAGCGACAGCGGTACGCGCGCCTTGAGGCCGCGCGCAAGCTCGACATCAACGGCTGCACCGGTGATCGGCGTTTCCAGCTCGTCGGCCGGCCCGGCGGGCGCTGTACCCGCCCCGGAGGTGGCACTCGCTGCCGTGACCCGCGTGAAGGCGCCGCCGCGCGCGCCACCCGATGGGACGCGCGTGTACGACGCCGAGCCGTAATGCGAAAGACCTTCGTCCGACGTCACGACGGGCTTCCACTCGCCGCCATCCTCGCGCACTTCGACGTTGATGCCATCCAGATCGAAGCGCTGCGCACCGACGGCCAGCACACCGAACATGACGCCTTCCGCGTTTGCGGCAACGCGGCCTTCAATGACGTACTCGCGCCAGACCGTGTCGCGCACCGGCCTGTCTTCCATGTTGTCGAAGAACCCAACCGCTGTCCCCGGCAGGTCGACGCGCATCCACATCCCCGTCCAGCCCGCCGCGCTGGGATCGGCCACCCGCAGCAGCCCGCGCATGCGGATGGCCTTGCCACGCAGCGACGCCCCCGGCAAGGCCTGCGTCATCGTTGCGGACATCCCGGTGGACTGTGCCCGCACCGGAACTGCACGGTTCGTTCGCTTGGAGCTGTACGGCCCGGGAATGCCCTGAGTGATTCCGGGGCCGTGGTAGTGCCACGCGACGAGCGACGCGTCACGCTTGCCCTCGGGCCGCTTCGGCGACAGCGTCGGGCCGATAACGATGCCGGGGCCAAGCGGCAGAAAGAGCACCTTTAATGCCTGCTCGAGCTCGGCCGGCGTGCTCGCGGTCCGCACGCGGCGCACACCGTCGATGGCGAAGCGGTCCCAGTCGAGCGCCGCCGCCGCGTCACCCGGATAGAACCACCGCGCGACGCCGTAGAGCCGCGCGAACGCGACGACGTTCTCGACCTGTAGTTGTTGCGGCGTTTGCTGCTGCGCGGACGCCTGCCCAATCGCGCCCGCGAGGGCGATGAGAGTGAGCAGTCGTTTCATGCCTGAGAACCTTGCACGCCCTGGCTGGATGCGCCAGTGCACTCCATCAGTTAACAGCTACAAACGCTCCCATCCGTGGCCTTGCGTAACTT
>DASRAP010000148.1:0-13369 GCA_035638155.1 Gemmatimonadaceae bacterium
ACTCGTGCACGGTCAGCCGCTGCTCGAATTCCGGCGCCAGCTGCGCCCCCATCCGGAGCGTGGCCGGCAACACAAAGAAATACGCAAGCGTGACTCCCATCAGGAACAGCAGCGTGCCCCCCGCGAACACGTATCGCGCCACGCGTCGCTCCCCGGCCTTGAGCGCCGGCGACACGAACCCCCACGCCTGGTACAGGATCACGGGCGACGCCACCACGAGTCCGACCCCCAGCGATATGGTCATGTACGCCGTGATGGCGTCCGCCGGATGCGTGAACATCAGGCGCTGGCCGGCGGGCCGGGAAAGAATCGAAATGATGTGAAAGTGCCCTACGGCCCAGAACGCCACGAGCACGCACACGAGGAGCGCCCCGATGGCGCGGATCAAACGCCAGCGAAGTTCCTCGAGGTGATCGAGGAACGGCATTTCGGTCGATTCGTCGATGCGTGTCATGGCCGCCCGTCAGGGCGAAAAGCTCACGGCGCCGGAGGGATCGCTTTGAGCCGGGCGCTCGCGAGGTCCTTTTCCATCGCGGTCGGGTGTTCACGGATCAGCGCAGCATACATCGCGCGCGCCTCACGCGGCTTGCCGGCGGCTTCGAGCGCCACACCTCGCTTGTACATGGCAGTCGCCGCCGCATCCGACTTCGAAAACTGCTGAATGACCAGCGCGTACACCGAGTCCGCCGCCGCATCCATTTTGTCGATCTCGTACGAGCTCCCGATCTTCAGCATGACGAGCGGAACGAGCGAATCGGTCTTGTACGTGCTCAGGAACTCCTGAAACACCATTCGCGCCGAGCCCGTCGCACCGTTCTGCAGCTGCTCCATGCCGGTCTGGAACATGCGCGCCGGCGACGGCCCCGCGTTCATCGCCGCGCTGTCGCCTGGATTTGCGGTCGCCGACGCGCGCTGCGATTCCATGCGATTCCGGATGTCGGCCATGCTCTTCTGGCTCACACCGACCATTTCCATGATCGTGGTGATCTGTTCGTCCTGCTGGCGCTGGTATTCACGCGTGTTCGTGCCGAACCGCATGAAGTCGAGCCTGAACGCAAACAGCGAGTCGAGGAGTGCGCGATTGGCGGCGGTCAGACTCTTCACTTCTTCCGCGTGGATGGAATCCCGCTTCGCCGCATCCGCGCGCGCTTGTGCGGCGTCGGCCTTGCGCGCGGAGTCCGCGGCTGCGTGCAGGCGGGTCATGTCCGCCTGCAGCAGCCGCACGTCGTTACGCGTCGCGAAACAGCCGGCGCTTACAACGGTCGCCAGCGGCAACGCCCACACGATCCGCCGAACCGCCATGAGCTGCTACTGCCTCGCGCCCCGAATCTGATCGGCGCCGGCCGTGACTTCGAACTCGTCGCGGCGATTCTTCGACCACGCCTCCTCGCCTTCGCCCATGCGAGCGGGGCGCTCTTCGCCGAAGCTCACGATCTCGATGCGGCCGGCGTCGATGCCGAGGCCGGTGAGATAGCGCTGCGCCGCGGCCGCACGCCGCTGACCGAGCGCGATGTTGTATTCGGCCGAACCGCGCTCGTCGGTATGGCCGGCGATCTTGATGCGTACGGCCGGGTTCGCGCGGAGCACCGGCACCTTCGAGTCGAGCGTCGAGCGCGCATCGTCGCGCAGATCCGACTTGTCGTAGTCGAAGTAGATCGTCGCGGTAATTGTGGCCACCGCCGCGGCTCGCATGCGCTCGATCTCAGCCGCGGACGGGCCCGTGTTCTCGGGCCGCGGCGTGACGGTCGGCGGCGGGGCCGGCGGCGAATTCGGAATCGTGGGCGACGTGGTCGTCGTCGTCGTCGGAGTTGGCGCAGTCACCGGTTTCTGCTTGTGGCACGCCGCAGTGAAGGCAGCCATGGCGAGGAACGCGGCGGGCAATCTGCGATGCGACATGATGTCTCTCCGAATCAGTTGAAAGGCGAAGGCTCGAACTTCACGAACGTCACTGACCTCACTTCCGCGGAATCTGCGGCGACCAGGCGGGCATCTTCGACACTGTACTACCAAAGGTGAGCTGCCGCGTTCGCGCGCCTTCCGTATCCAACACCCAGAGCTGCTCCTTCCCCGAGCGCACCGACGAGAACACAAGATGCCGGCTGTCGGGTGCCCACGACGGATGCTCGTTCGCGCTCTCGCCGGTCAGGACCGTGATGTTCTTCCCGCTCGGGGAAATGGTCATGATCTGGAATCGGTTTTCGTTGTCCGACTGATACGCGATCGCGTGCCCGTCCGGCGCCCAGGACGGATTCGTTCGGCCATAATTCCGATCGCCGACTCCTTCGTCCGTGAGCAATCGAACGTTGCTCCCGTCGACGTCGGAAATATATACCTGTGGATTGCGCAAGCGTCCGGACACAAACGCGAACTGCCTGCTGTCGGGCGAGAACGACGGAAGCGTGTTGATGCCTCCCTCGCGACCCGTGAGAATCTTCCGCGCCGCGCCGCCTTTCATCGCGTCCATCAGGTAGATCTCGGTGCCGTCAGCCGTGGCGCGCGCGAACGCCAGCGTATTTCCGTCGGGAGAAAACGCCGGCGCCGAGTTGCTCGTGTTCGCCACGACAGGCGTCATGCGCCGCGATGTTCCCGCGGAAAGATCACGCATCGTGATCGAACTGGGATCCAATGTGGAAAACGCGAGATAGCGCCCGCTCGGGTGCCACGCCGGAGACATCGAGTACCCCGCGCCCTCGACCATAACGGCGCCCGCGCCGTCGCTGTCCACGGTCCACACTTTTCCTTCCCGAATGAACGCGATACGCGTCGCCGAAATCCCGACAACGCCCGTGGCCCATAGCTCGAGCGAGTCCGCGGCACGGTGGACGGACATCCGCCACTCGCCGGACAGCGGAGAACCCGCGAGATCGAATTGCCGCGCTTGCACCGGCCGCTTTTCCGCGACGGAGTGAAATGCGACGTGCAGCTCGCCCTGCGGAGTCACCGACGCCTGGACGATGCTCGCCGCACCGAGCTGCGCGAAGGCATCGTAGTTCGGCGTGCCACTCACCGGGGGCAGCCCATCCGCATCGCGCCCGATGATGGTGACCCGGTCGCCGTTCTCGAGGTCGCGCTGGAGCATCGCGCGGACGGAATCCCCGTTGCTGCCCGGAACCGGCAGCACGACGATGCCGGGCAGCCGCCCGGCGCCGTACGTTCCGCCAAGCTTGACCACCTTGCCACTATCCTGCGCGGTCAGACGCGTCACCGGCGCAAGGATCGTCAGCAGAATCGCCGTTCGAAACACTTTCACTTGATGACCCGCTTATCGAAGGAGAAAACCACCGTCAGGACGTCATCGGGGTACCCGTCGGGCAACTTGCCAAATGACTTCGCCTTTCCCGCGATCTCTATTGAGCCGGACGCGGCGACTTTGAACTCGTAACTCGCCTGTGTGTTGGCCGGTAAGACGTGGATTTCCTTCACGGAGCCGTCGCGCATGATGAAGAACTGCACGTCGGCGCGGTAAATCGCCGGTCCGCTGTACATGCGCAGGAAATTCCGCATGATCTGGTTCGTGATGTTCTCCAGATACCACGGGTACGGAAAATCCAGTCCGTCGAGTTTGAGGGTGATGACGTCCGCACCCTTTCCACCCTCCTCCCCACCACCCGCCTTGGGCGCTTCCTGGGACCGTACCGGTTTCTCGGGAATCGGCGTGGATGCCGTTGCCTTGAGCGGTGCAGCCGCCGCTTTCGGTTTCGGCATTGTGGCCTTCGGGGGAGTCTGATGCGGGCGCGGCGGCGCCGGCTTGTCGACCGCTGGCTTGGGCGGCGTCACGACGCCGGTCGCGCGTTCGCCGGCCGGCGCCGCGACCAGCTGGACCTTGTACACCTGCGGAACGACGAGCCGGCGCCCGCCCGTGCGGACAAAGACGACCGCGAACACCAGTGCGACGTGCAGCAGCAGCGACACACTCAGCGGGATCGTCAGCGACCGCGGTGGACGCATGCTGGTCGCGGTCACTGTCGATTGTCGTCCGGAAGCATCACCATCCCCACGTTCTTCACTCCTGCTGCCGCGGCCATGCTGAGCACAGTAACGACTCGCTGATAGGAGACGCCGGAATCACCCTGAAAATACACGCCCTCTCTTGCGTCTTTCGCGAGTTGCTTGATGACGGCCCGAAATTCTGCGTCCGTGTATCCGGTCTGGTTCGCGTAGATCCTGGTCCGCGTGACCGTGATGCTGAGCCCGCCCTTCGGGTCGAGCGGTTTTGCCTCGCCCGTCGGCAGCTGCACGTCGAGCCCGCTCTGCATGAGCGGCGCGGTAATCATGAAGATCACGAGGAGGAGCATCATGACGTCGATCAGACTGACGACGTTGATCTCCGCGTTGAGCTCCGCTCGCGCCCGACCGCGCCGCAAACTCATTGCGTCTAGAGCCGCCCCTCTCGTGCCATGAGACCGATCACCTCTGAGCCGAAACCATCGACGCGCGCCGCCACCCGGTTGAGCCGGTTCGCAAAAATGTTGTACCCGAAAACAGCGGGGATGGCCACACTCAGGGCCGCGGCGGTCGCGATCAGGGCCGTAGCGACGCCCGGAGCAACCGCTCCGATGTTCCCCGACCCCTTGGCCGACAGGCCGATGAACGAGCTGATGATGCCGAGCACCGTGCCCAGGAGCCCGATCAGCGGGCTCGCGGACGCGATCATCGCCAGCACCGGGATGTAACGCCCGTATTGATCCCGCGACGATTCGGCTTCGGCATCGAGCACGAGCCGGAGCGCTTCCACCTGTGCCGCCGTGAGCATCATCCGCGTCACGTCCACCTGGCCCGCCTGTGCAGCTTGCGAGGCGCGCACGTCGCCCAGGAAGTCCGCGGCACGCGTCACCACCCGCGTGAACGGGCTCGGCTTCGCGCGGCGCGCGAACGCGGCCGCCTGCTCGAACTTCGTCGACGCTTCGACGTCGGCTACGAAACGCTCGGAGGCCTTCTCGAGTGCGCGGAATTCCCACCACTTGGCGATCATGATCGCCCAGCTCACCAGCGACAGGACCGCCAACAGGACCAGCACGACTTTCGTCGTGCTGTCCGCGATCGTGAGCATTTCACGCAACGAGCTCGGAGGCCCGGCACCGCCAGCCTGCGCTGCGAGCGACAAGATCATCTCAGGGCATCTTGGCCGTGAGACGCACCGTCGAACCAACGCCGATGCCCGCGCTGTTCACCTGAATCAGAATCGCGGATGCGCCCTGCTCGGTGACGCGATGAATCTGCGCCACGCCAAGTACTTCATCCGGAAGCTGATCGCCGTTCTTGTCCTTGCCGCGCGGACGCACGATCGAGATCTGGTCGCCGGTGACTACGCCGTCGTTGGCCGTGAAGCCGACGATCATGTAATCACCGATCGATGGGAGCAGCGGCGCGCGCTGGAGCCACTGGATCGTGTTCATGAGCGGAGAATCGGTGGCCGACGGATACACATCGGTACGCGCGACCAGCGTGTCCATGACCATGAGCCGGTTGCCGATCATCACGTCGTGGAAGAAGTCACGCGTACTCGCGATGACGACGCCGTTCCCCGTGCCTTCGTCCTCGACCTGCACGGTGCCCACGGGCTCAACGACCTGGCGCTTCCCGCCCAGATGATCGCCGAGGCGGAACACGAGGAAGCGGTCGCCCTTCACGGGGTGCACACCAGCGGGCGGCTCGATCACAACCATGTCAAACTGGAGCAGCCGGTCATCCATGGTCTTCGTGACCTGCGTCGACCCGCCGCTTGCACGCGACACGATTCGGCCGGCATCCCGCGGTCCTCCATCGGGCGCCGCGTACGGAGACGCGAGGTATTCCTTCGCGCGGACCGCCGTGTGCGGAATCGTGAGGACCATCGACTGGTACACCGCCGCCTTGGGCGGCGGCGCTTCCGGCTCCGGGGCCTGGCGCCGCGGCTGCTGCGCGGCCATCTCGTCGCGGCTTCTCTGCTGCAGTGACGCGATGTCGGGGATGCGGAGCACTTCACCCGGATAGATCCAGTGCGGATCCTCGATCACGTCGGTGTTGACCCGGTAGATCTCGGGCCACAGGAACGGATCGTTGAGGTACAGCTTGGCAATGTCCCAGAGCGTATCGCCCCGCTTGACCGTGTGCGTCTTCTGCTGCGTATCCTGCGCCACAATCGGCGCGGCAGATATCGCGAGCCCGGCAGCTACGGCGAGGAGGCGGAGTCGGGGCATGACGGAGGCGGGGCTAAGGGGTCTTGAAATGGACGACTGAAGGGCCGTAGGGTCAAAGGGTCGAAGGGCCAAAGGGTTAGCCCATGTCACAATATGCGCAAACCCAGCCTCCTTCGGCCCTTCGGCCCTTCAGCCCTCCGACCCTCTAGAACGGCAGGTCGTCGTCCCCGTCCGCGCCGTCGAACTCCTCGAAGTCGCCGCCTGCGGTGCCGCCGTCCGGCGAAGCACTCTTCGCCTTCGCCGGCATTGGCGCGCGGGACGTACGCGACTCATCGCCGCCCGCTCCTCGCCCCCCGAGCAGAATGATCTCGTTTGCGATGATCTCGGTCATGTAGCGGGTCTGGTTTTCCTTGTCCTGCCACTGGCGCGTTTCGATGCGCCCTTCGATGTAGATCTTGTCGCCCTTCTTCACGTACTTCTCGACGACGTCGGCGAGCTTGGCGCCGCGCGCATTGTCCCACGCGACGATGCGATGCCATTCCGTCTTTTCCTGTTTGTCGCCGTTCTGGCCCGTCCACTGACGCGACGTGGCCACGCTGAAATTCGCCACACGGCCGCTGCCCGCTGAACGGACCTCGGGGTCCTGGCCCACGTTTCCGATCAGCGTCACACGATTCAAGCTTCGACTCACGGTTCCTCCTGGCAGAAATGGGGGTGTTGGTCCCCCACATTAGATCAGACTGAAAAAAAACCATCACCGAAAAACGGCAAACGACAGCGAAACAGCGCACACCACGAACTCAGATCAAAGATCGAGACGCATAACGCGCGCGTCTTCCACCGGATCGCGATAATAACGCTTTCGCGTCCCGAAATCCCGAAATCCGGCGCGCTCGTACATCGCGATCGCCCGCGTGTTGGATTGGCGGACTTCGAGATACATGTGGATAACGCCCGCATCGCGCGCCACCTGCACGGCGTGATCGAGCAGACGGCGCCCAATTCCCTGGCGCCTCGCGTATGACACGACGGCCAGGTTCGCGAGATCAGCGTCCGGGGGCGCCAGCAGCAGCACGCTGTAGCCCAGCACCCTGCCCCCTTCTGCGGCCACGGTCAGCTCGGCGTTTGGCGCGTGCACCATCGACACAAACGAATCCGCAGACCACGGGTCCGAAAACACGACGGCTTCGATGTCCGCGATTGCCGCGACATCATCGACGGTGCCAAGCCGGAACGTTGGCGTCACGGGCCGGCCGGCTCGCCACCCACGGATCGGCCGTGTGCCGCCTCCCACTGGACCTCGGCTTCCGCCTTTCGGCCGTACGTCGGCTCCCATGACGCGAGAACCACCGGCCCGGCCGCGAGAATCATTTGAAGAAGTGGCGCGGCGGCGCGTGCGTGCGGGGCCGCACTTGTGACGGACGCGCCAAGCTCGGCCGCGCGCGACTCGAGCGCATCCGACGCAGCGATGCCCGGGACCGACAGCGTGGCCAGCACCGCGCCATCCCACGCGTAGCCGGCAACGAAGGCCTCGCCGCGTAGCGCGTCGAGTGCGACGAGCCATTTGCCGGTCCCCGCCTCGACGGCGGCGAGCGCAAGCGATGACACCGCAAAGAGCGGGACCCCGCGGCCGTTTGCGATTCCCTTGGCAATGCCGGCGGCGATCCGAAGGGACGTGAAGCTCCCCGGTCCCGATCCGCAGATCACGCGCGCAACGTCTTCGATACGCGAACCGGCTGACTCCAGCACGAGCGCCGCCGCGGGCATCAGACGTTCCTCACGCTCGCCGCGCATCGCGATCGTTTCTTCCGCCAGCACTGTGCCATCGCGAATCGCAGCCGCCGATCCGCGATACGTCGAGCCGTCGAGCGCGAGCGTTACTCCTTCCACTCCGCCTCCACCACGCGCCGCGTGCCGCCTGATTCTTCCCGCAACGTGATGTCGAGCCGCCGCCGCGGCAGCCGCGTTCCCGCGCGCTCGGGCCACTCGACGAGCACGATCGCGTTGCCGCCGACGATCTCGTCCCAGCCGAGGTTCGTGAGATCCGCGGGCCCGCTCAACCGATAGAGATCGATGTGAAAAACGGGTGTCTTCGCACCGGCGTACTCGTGCACGAGTGCGAAGGTCGGGCTCGTCACTTCGCTCGTCACGCCCGCGCCGCGTGCGATGGCCTGCGCGAGTGTGGTCTTCCCGGCGCCGAGGTCTCCGTGCAACGTCACCAAGACCGGCGCGGCAAGCGACGCACCGAGCGCGGCGCCATACGCGCGCAGCCCGGGCTCATCGAGCGCCGTGGTGGAATCGATCCGTGCCGGCACAACGGTTCAGCGGCGCGCCGCCGCCCGCCACGGCCGCGACGGTTTGTTGCCCGCGGCGGCCGCCCGGAGATCGAACACTTCGTCCCGCAAGCGCGCTGCCGTCTCGAAGTCGAGATTCTTCGCGGCATCACGCATCTGCAGCTCGAGCTCGGCGATCGTCTTCTCGAGCTGCTTCGCATCGTACGCCGGAGCGCGCTCGGCAACCTTCCGTGCCTGGTAGTCGCGGGCGTCGGCTACGCGCGTGCTGAACCGCACCTCGTCGACACTCTTGCTGACGGATGTCGGCGTGATGCCGTGCTCCGTGTTGAAGGCGCGCTGCGCCTCGCGACGGCGGGCCGTTTCGTCCATCGCGCGCTGCATCGAGCCGGTCACGCGGTTGGCGTAGAAAATGGCGCGCCCGTTCCGGTGCCGCGCGGCTCTCCCGATGGTCTGGATGAGCGACCTGTCGGAGCGCAGGAAACCTTCCTGGTCCGCGTCCAGCACGGCGACCAGCGAAACCTCGGGGAGATCGAGCCCTTCACGCAACAAGTTGATCCCGACGAGCACGTCGAACTCGCCAAGCCGCAAGCCGCGCACGATTTCCATGCGCTCGATCGCGTCGATGTCGCTGTGCATGTATCGCACGCGCACCCCGACCTGCTGCAGATAGTCGGTGAGATCCTCGGCCATGCGCTTGGTCAGGGTCGTCACGAGCACGCGCTCGCCGCGCGCCTCGCGGGCGCGGATCTCGTGGAGCAGGTCGTCCACCTGTCCCGTGACGGGCCGAATATCGATTTCCGGATCGACCAGGCCGGTGGGACGGATGATCTGTTCGACGACGATGCCTTCGGACAATCTGAGCTCCAGCTCGCCGGGCGTCGCCGACACGAACAACGCTTTCGGCGTCAGCGCGAGAAACTCGTCGAACGTGAGCGGACGGTTGTCGAGCGCGCTCGGCAGGCGGAATCCGTATTCGACCAGCGTGAGCTTCCGCGCGCGGTCGCCGTTGTACATCGCGCTCGTCTGCGGGAGCGTGACGTGCGATTCGTCGATGACCAGGAGGAAGTCGTCAGGGAAATAATCGAACAGCGTGGCCGGGCGCTCTCCCGCCGCGCGCCCGGCGATGTGGCGGGAGTAGTTCTCGATGCCCGCGCACGTGCCGATCTCCATCATCATCTCGATGTCGAAGTTCGTCCGCGATTCGAGCCGCTGCGCTTCGAGCAGTTTCCCCGTGCCCCGCAATTCGGCGAGGCGCTCGCCAAGCTCGCCCTGGATCTGCTTGATGGCGCGCTCGAGCGACGGACGCGTCGTCACGAAATGCTTGGCCGGATAAATCGCGGCCCGCTGCATCTTCGCGATCGCCTCGCCGGTGAGCGCGTTGATCTTCGAGATGCGCTCGATCGTGTCGCCGAACATTTCTATGCGCACGGCCTGCTCTTCATAGGCCGGGAAGATCTCGACGGTGTCGCCACGAACGCGGAACGTTCCCCGCTCGAACGCCACGTCGTTCCGGTGGTACTGCACGCGCACGAGCGCGCGGAGGATCTCGTCGCGCGCGATGGTCTGCCCGACGTTGAGCGTCACCATCGACGCCTCGTAGGTCTCGGGGTCGCCGAGGCCGTAAATGGCCGACACCGTCGCGACGATGATCACGTCCTCGCGTTCCATGAGCGATGACGTCGCGCGCAATCTCAGCCGGTCGATGTCGTCGTTGATCGACGCGTCCTTCTCGATGTACGTGTCCGACGACGGCACGTATGCTTCCGGCTGGTAGTAGTCGTAGTACGAGACGAAGTACTCGACGGCGTTATTCGGGAAGAATCCCTTGAGCTCGCCGTAGAGTTGCGCCGCGAGCGTCTTGTTGTGCGAGAGCACGAGCGTCGGGCGGCCATGGGCCGCGACGACGTTCGCGATCGTCATGGTCTTCCCTGAGCCGGTGACACCCAGCAGGGTCTGGAAGCGGTCGCCGCGTTCGAGGCCGGCGACGAGCTCAGCAATCGCCCGCGGCTGGTCGCCTGCCGGTTTGAACGGCGCCCGGAGGTCGAACTCCGCCTTGGCCATCCTGTTAATGTAGTGGTATCGGCGTTTGTTCGGTAGGCCTCAGGAGCCCATTCTGAACATGGGTCGCATCCACGGCATCGCGTAGAACATCAGCGACAGCGCGAGCAGGAAAAACCCCATCGCCCGCACGTGCTTTGCGTGGTCAGTCGGCGCCCGGCGTGCCACGGCGGACCCGATATGAGTGAACGCCAGCGCGAGGATCATCATCACCTCGTGTTCAACCGCGAACAGACGCCCCACGCGATCGTGCATGGACGCGCCCATGTTCGCGCGCAGCTGCGCGACGTAGGGGCTGGTCACGTACAGCGCGATGCCGATCAGGGCCTGCAGCGTGATGGTATGGGCGCCGATCTTCGTCCACACGGCGTCGCGGCGTGACGACGGCCGGCCGGTTGAAATGCCGCCGAACGCACGAATGATGACGACTACAACGCCGCCGATCGCAAGCCAGCGGAGCCAGGAATGCGCGATGAGAAGTGCGGAGTACATCGTGAAACGTACTCAGTTCTCGAGACGCTCGCGCCGCTGGATTTCGGTGATGCCTTTCACGCGGCGCGCGGCGGAGATGATCTTCTTGAGGTGGTTGAGATTCTCGACCTCGACGACCGCGCTGCCGGTGACGCGGCCGTCGACGGTGCGGAGCTCCAGCGAGCGAATGTCGTTGCCTGTCGTGCTCATCGCCGCCGCGAGATCGGCGTAGAGATTGCGCCGGTCGAAGCCGGCCATGGCGAGCTGCACGAGGAAGCGCTCACCCGCGCCCTCCTGCCAGTCGATGTCGAGACGCCGCTCGGGTTCGTGCGCCAGCAGGAGGAGGTTCGGACAGTCCGCACGATGGATGCTCACGCCGCGCCCGCGCGTCACGTAGCCGACCACGGAATCGCCGGGCACAGGCTGACAACACTGCGCGTACCGCACCATCAGACCGTCGGCGCCCTGGATGCGAATCGCCTTCCCCGCCCGGCCGCGGAATCGTTCAACGAGGCGCTCGAGCGGACTGGCCTTGAGCGCAGGCTCCTGCTTCTCGTCGAGCCCCGGATTGAGTGCGCGGAGTGCCTGCGTCACGCTGAGATCGCCCTGCGCGATCGACGCCAGGAGGTGATTGACGTCGGTGAGGTGCAGGGCTTTCGCGACCGTCGCCATCTCGGCCTCGCTCAGCAGCGGATACTTTCGCCGCCGAAGCTCGCGCTCGAGAATCTCGCGCCCCAGTTGTGTCGACGACTTCTGCTCTTCGTTCTTGAGCCACTGCCGGACCTTGTGCCGTGCGCGTCCCGTGCGCACGTGCGAGAGCCAGTCGCGGCTGGGGCGCGCATGCGGCGACGTGACGATCTCGCACATCTCGGAGTTCTTGAGCTCGCGTGACAGCTGGACGATGCGCCCGTCGACGCGCGCGCCCGCGCAATGCAGTCCGATCTCCGTGTGCACCGCGAACGCGAAATCGAGCGGTGTCGCCCCCTTGGGGAGCTGGATGACGTCGCCCGTCGGCGTGAACACGAAGATCTCGTCCTGATAGAGGTCGAGCTTGAGGAATTCGAGAAACTCGGCCGGCGTCTTCGCGTCGAGCTGCAGCTCGAGGACCTGCCGGAACCACTGCAGCGCGCGATCGAGCTCGTCGTCCGTGCGGTCGTTGTCCTTGTAGCGCCAGTACGCCGCAATGCCGTATTCGGCGAGCCGGTGCATTTCCTTCGTGCGGATCTGGATCTCGAACAGTGATCTGCGCGGGCCGAAGATCGTCGTGTGCAGCGACTGATACCCGTTGGCCTTGGGCGACGCGATGTAGTCCTTGAAGCGCTCCTGCAACGGCGTCCAGCCGTCATGAATGACGCCGAGCGCGTGGTAACATTCCGGAACGCTGTCCACGAGCACGCGCACCGCCAGCAGATCGTAGATCTCCTCGTACGGCTTGTCGCGCTTTTCCATCTTGCGATGGATGGACCAGAGGTGCTTGGCCCGGCCGGCGACTTCATACACGTGAATGCCCGCGTCGCGCAGTTTTTGCTCGAGCGGCTGCGCGAGCTCGGCGACGAGCGCCTCACGCTCCTTCCGTTTCTGCTGGACGAGCGCCGCAAGCTCCTTGTACTCTTTCGGCTCGAGGAACTTGAACGAGAGGTCCTCGAGCTCCCACCGCATCTTCGCCATGCCGAAGCGGTGTGCGAGCGGCGCATAGAGATCGCGCGTCTCGAGCGCGATGCGCTGCTGTTTTTCCGGCGGCAGAAACTCCAGCGTGCGCATGTTGTGCAGCCGGTCCGCGAGCTTGATCAGGATCACGCGCGCGTCCTTCGCGATCGAGAGCAGCAGTTTCCGGTATCCTTCGACCTGCCGCTCTTCGCTCGACGTCAGCGGCAGATGGCCGATCTTCGTGACGCCGTCGATGATTTCGGCGAACTTGGGACCGAACTCGCGCTCGATGTCGGCGAGGTTGGTCGTGGTGTCTTCGACGACGTCGTGGAGCAATCCGCAGGCGACCGTCGTCGAATCCAGGCCAAGCTCGGCGAGCGATTTCGCGACTTCGACGCAATGCGTGATGAACGGCCGCCCGTCCTGGCGCACCTGGCTCGCGTGCGCACGCTCGCTGAACCGATAGGCGCGCGCGAGGAGCTCCCCGTCGAGGCGCTCGAGCGCCTCGCCGCGAAGGGTGAACCCCGGAATGATCTCGCTCAGGACCGCAGTGGCCATTGCACCCCCGTCAATGCAATGTGACTACACGCCGGACGCGGTCAAGGGTCGTACGCGACGATCCGGTCAGGCCGGCAGAATCCCCGCTTCGGCGAAGCTCAGGTACCTGCCCGTTCCGACGATCACATGGTCGTGCACGGGAATGCCGATCACCTTCCCGGCCGCAACCAGCTGCCCCGTCACCGCGTGATCGTCGGGCGACGGGGTCGGATCGCCGCTGGG
>DASRAP010000149.1:0-10630 GCA_035638155.1 Gemmatimonadaceae bacterium
ATGTGACGACGGAACGCCCGCTGGACCGGCTCGGCCCGCTGCACGACCCCGTCCTGGTGTTTCGTGTGAAGAACGCATGGAACAAGCAGTATCAGGAATCACTCGGATTCCGCGCCCCGGGCCGCACGTATTTCATCGGACTCCGGGTGGGCGGGTGAACCCGTACGGGAGTGTAATTTGGGAGTGTGGCGCTCGTTGTGACTGAAGCCATCGTGCTTCACGCGTTCGATTACCGCGAAACGTCCCGCATCATTCGTCTTGCGACGCGTGAGGCGGGCGTGCGCTCGGTGATCGCGCGCGGTGCGCGGCGCGACAAGAGCCGGTTTGGCTCGGCGCTCGATCTCTTCGCGCAGGGCACGGCGCAGCTCCAGCTCCATCCCACGGGCGATTTGCACACGCTGTCCGGGTTCGACGTCACGCGTGCGCGCCCGGCGCTCGCGGCGCACTGGGCGCGGTTCGCCGCCGCAAACGCGCTGAGTGAAATCGTGCTGCGGTTCGCGCACGATGATACGCAACCTGCGCTGTACGACGCGTACGCGAACGCGCTCGGTGCACTCGAGGAGGGGGATAGCGTCGCCGCGGCCGCAGGTCTCGCGGGAGCCTGGAGGCTCGTCGCGGCGCTCGGGTTCGCGCCATCCGTCACGCACTGCGCGTCGTGCGGGACGGCGCTCGATCCTGATGCGCGCGCGAAGTTCGATCATCGCGTCGGCGGCGCGCTGTGCCCCGCGTGCGGCCGAAGCGCGCCGGGCGCACGTGAGCTTCCGCCGGACGCGCGGGCCGCGATCGCGGCGTGGATCGACGGTGAGACGCCGCCCACGCCCGATCCAAAATCCGCGCAGTCGCACATGCGGCTGCTGCGCGAGTTCCTGAACGAGCATCTCACCGATCACCGGCCGCTCCGTGCGTTCACGGTGTGGGAGCACGGCGACTGGGGAGGCCGGCCCCGGTGATCATCGGCACCGCGGGACATGTCGATCACGGCAAGACCGCGCTCGTACGCGCGCTCACCGGCGTCGACACCGACCGTCTGGCCGAGGAGAAACGGCGAGGTATTACCATCGAGCTCGGTTTCGCGCCGTTTCACGTGCCGGGCGCGGGTACCGCCGGCGTCGTCGACGTTCCCGGTCACGAAGCGTTCGTGCGCACGATGGTTGCCGGGGCAACCGGCATTGATGTCGCGCTGCTCGTCGTCGCGGCGAACGAAGGTGTCATGCCGCAAACGCGAGAGCATGTGGCGATTCTCGATTTGCTTGGCGTGAAGCGCGCCATCGTTGCCATCTCGAAAGCGGATCTTGCCGATCCCGCGGAGATCGCGGCTGCCGCGCGACAGGCGCATGACCTTCTGTCAGCGACGAAGCTCGACGGTGCACCAACGTTCGTGGTGTCGAGCGTGACCGGTGAAGGGATAGAAGATCTCCGCGAAGCGCTCAGATCCGTGGCGCGCGTCGTGGCGGAACGGGATCCCGACGATCTTGTCCGTCTCCCCGTCGACCGCGTCTTCACGAAACCGGGCGCGGGAACCGTCGTCACCGGCACGCTCTGGTCGGGCGCGCTGCGCGTCGGAGGCGAAGTCACCGTCTTTCCGGCGGGACAGCGCGCGAGAGTGCGCGGCGTGCAGACACACGGTGCTGTCGTTGACGTACTTTCGCCGGGTTCGCGTGCGGCGGCGTCGCTCGCGGGAATCGATCACGACTCGGTCGGCCGCGGCAGCGTCGTCGTCGCGGGGCCGGGATGGTCGACGACCCGCGTAGTGCGTGCCGACGTCGCGCTGCTGGACGACGCTGGACTTCTCACTCCACGAACACGCGTGCGCTTTCATCTCGGCACGCAGGATGTCGGCGCGCGCATCGTGTGCGCCGGGGGCGCGCTCCGCGCCGGCGAGCTGCGCGCGGCGAGAATCGTGCTCGAGGCGCCGATCCTCTCACGGGGCGGTGACAGATTCGTTCTTCGGCGGACGTCGCCCGCGGGGACCCTCGGTGGCGGCGTCGTGACCGACAGCGCGCCGGGACGGCGCCGCGCCCGTCCGTTCGCGCGGCCCGGTCTCGCGACGCACGAACGGCTGGAGCGCATCGTCGACGAGGCAGGGCTCGCCGGCATTCCGCGCGACGCCATTCCCGTGCGCACCGGGCTCGCACCGTCCAGGGCCGACGCGCTCATCGACGCATCGCGCGCCTTCGTGCGGATCGGCGACGATGTTGTCAGCGCGCACGCCGTCGATACGACGCTCAACTCGACGCTGCGCTGGATCGACGAGTTCCACCGCGCGCATCCCACGGAGAGCGGGGCGCCGCTCGAGGCCGCGCGCGCCGAGTGTCACGCGTCCCCGCGCGTCGCGCAGTACATCATCGAAGCGCTCGCGGCGAGAAGACTCGTGTCGGTCGAAGGGACGATGGTGCGCCGCGCCAACTGGCAGCCTGGTTCCGACGGTGGCGCGGCCGCGCGGTTGATGGCGCTGCATGCGCGGCTCCTCGCGGCCGGCGTTGCGGTGCCGTCGGTCCGCGATCTCGAGCGCGAATTCGGCGGCCACGTGGTGCAGTTGCTTCGCCAGCTCGAGCGCGACGGACGTGTTGCGGCGCTCAGCGCCGAACGGTTCGCTGCGGCGGCGGTGGTTGGCGCGCTGCGATCGCGGGTGTTGTCGTCGGTCTCGCCGGCCCGATCGTACACGCCGTCCGAGCTCAAGGTGGTCTTCGGTGTGTCGCGGCAATACCTGATGCCGTGGCTCGAATACTTCGACCGGATGGGCTTCTCGCGGCGGGAAGGAGACGGGCGGCGGTTCCTGCCCGAGCCCTCGCCCGGCGGCCAGGAGCGAGCCACGGCAGTCTAGCGGCAAGAACCGCCGCCTGGCGTGACGGTCGTCACGCGCACAAACATTACCTAACTGCTTTTCCCACAACGGCTTCGGTGCCGTTCAGGGCTCGTACTTTTTGCTTGACTCCGAGGCGCGTACTGCGTAGGTTCAAATCGGGTCTCCCTTTCCACTCACCACGCTGGAGTGAAACGACCAACCCTTCCTTGTAAGACGGAGCAAAAAATGAGGTCACGCTGGACAGCACTATTGATGGTGCTCGTCCTGGTTGGCCTCACGCCACGTACTAGCAAAGCGCAGGTGTCGTCCCCACAGACGCCACCTCGACAGTCGGTTCCGGTGGGCGGCCTGGGTGGCGCCTTTCCGAATCCGATGAACCCAGAGACGCATATCTCGTTTACGGTTGGGAATTATCCAACCTGCGACGACTCCGGGCGCCTGCATTCGGTCTCGATGGTTATCAAGAATACGCTGGCTCAACCCATCGCTATTCCGGTGATCGAAGGCGGTTCGGGCAACGTGGCTGGGGGACAACAGATCAACAAGCTTCAGTTGCCGTGCGGAGCATACAAAGCCTATTGGAATGGCAAGGTGCTCAACACGCAACGCGAAGCAGCCTCGGGCGTCTACATCGTAGAGCTCGTGGTGGACGGGCACAGGTTCAGTTTCAAACTGACTGTAGCGAAATAAGAAAATGCGCTCCGGCAACGGGGCGCATTTTTTTTTTGCGTGTTGCCAGCCCTGCCGGCTCTTCCTACGTTTGACCCGTACACCGCCGGAGCGGAAGCCATGCGAGCAGCCTTTGCCGGAACGATGATGATTGCGGTTGCAGTCGCCGTCGCGTGCGGGGGAACCCCGACCGCCGACGTACCGGTGGATGTCTTTCAGATCACGGACATCAGCGTCGGCCCAAAGGAAGTTCACTGCGCCGGTGGCGGCTATGGATACGAGCTCCGGTTCAACGTGAGGCTCGTCAACACCACCGATGAGGACGTGACGATCACGGACGTTCGATCGAACGGTGTCGTGATCCGGAGCTCGAGCAGCGTCGACGTCGGGAATTACATGCACGTCCAGGACAGCGTTCCGTTCGTTCCGCTCACGGTGCAGGCGCACGACAAGAGCGGAACTGCCACGCTCCAGGTCACGGTCGATGGTTCGTGCGGGTCGATCACGCCATCGACGTGCAAGTGCTCGGGCGTGGTCACTGGGGGCCAGCCGCCGCCATGTTCCAACGGACTCCCGTGCTCTTTTGCGGGAACCAGCGGCTACCGCGATGTGCAGACGACGCTCTGGGTCCGAACGCCGCACGGCGAGTACGCGACGGTGCCGATCGTGACGAGGTTCTATTACGCCTGATCGGCGGGCTGATCGGAGATCGAGTCGAACCCGCACCGCCGTTTCTGCCTATAAGGCGGATATCACGCGGCATCTGGTTTGCACTTGAGGGTTCAGACTCTACTCAAAGAACGTGCTCAATCCCGATCGCCTCACCGTAAAATCCGCCGAAGCGCTGAACGCAGCGCTCGAACACGCTCGCCGTGCGGGAAACCCGCAGGTGCACGACGCGCACCTCCTGCTCGCGCTGCTCGAGCAGGACGAAGGCATCACCGTTCCGCTCCTCCAGAAAGTCGGTGCGAGTGTTGCCGCGCTGCGTGAACAGGTCGAGCGCGAGCTTGGCCGCTATCCGAAACAATCGGGCGGTGGCCAGCCCACGCTCTCCCGCGAGCTGAACAAGGTCTACGATCGCGCGGAAAGCCTCGCCAAGGAGCTCAAGGACGAGTTCGTATCCGTCGAGCATTTGCTGCTCGCGCTCGCGGACGTTTCCGGCACAGAGACAAAACCGCTCCTCGCTGCTCAGGGAGCCACGGTCGCCGCCCTGCGCGACGCGCTCACTGCTGTGCGCGGATCGCATCGCGTGACGGACCAGACGCCGGAAGAGCAATATCAGGCGCTGCAGAAGTACACGCGCGACCTCACGGAGGCCGCGCGCAAGGGGAAACTGGATCCCGTGATTGGGCGCGACGAAGAGATTCGCCGCGTGGTGCAGGTGCTCTCGCGCCGCACGAAGAACAACCCGGTGCTCATCGGCGAACCCGGCGTGGGCAAGACGGCCATCGCCGAGGGGCTCGCGCAGCGCATCGTGAACGGCGACGTCGCTGAATCGCTCAAGAACAAGCGGCTCGTGGCGCTCGACCTGGGCGCGATGATCGCGGGCGCCAAGTTCCGCGGCGAGTTCGAGGAGCGCCTGAAGGCGGTGCTCAAGGAAATCACAGACGCCGAGGGGCAGTTCATCGTGTTCATCGACGAGCTGCACACACTCGTCGGAGCGGGGAAGGCCGAAGGCGCGATGGATGCGGGCAACATGCTGAAGCCGATGCTCGCGCGCGGCGAGCTGCGCGTCGTCGGCGCGACGACCCTCGATGAATACCGCAAGCACATCGAGAAGGACGCGGCGCTCGAACGGCGTTTCCAGCCGGTGTTCGTCGGCGAACCGTCGGTCGAGAGCACGATTGCGATCCTGCGCGGACTGAAAGAGCGGTACGAGTCGCACCATGGCGTGCGCATTACCGACGGCGCCGTCGTCGCGGCGGCGACGCTCTCGAATCGCTACATCGGCGACCGTTTTCTTCCGGACAAGGCCATCGATCTCATCGACGAGGCCGCGTCGCGCCTTCGGATCGAGATCGACTCGCTGCCGAGCGAGATCGACGAAGTGGAGCGGCGCGTGGTGCAGCTCGAGATCGAGCGCCAGGCGCTCCTCAAGGAAAAGGACAAGGCGTCGGTCGAGCGGCGAAAGGCGATCGAGAAGCAGCTCGCCGAGCTCAGGGAACAGAGCTCCGGCATGAAGGCGCAGTGGCAGATGGAGAAAAAGGCGCTCGCGGACGTCGGTGTGCTCAAGCAGAAGATCGAGCAGGCGCGAACCGAAGCCGAGAAAGCGACGCGCGCCGGCGACCTCGGCAAGGCGGCGGAAATCTCGTACGGCACCGTGCCGCAGCTCGAGCAGCAGCTCAAGGACGTGGAAGCCAAGATCGCCGAACAAGCGAAGGGGAAACGGTTTCTCGAGGAGGAAGTGACCGCGGACCACGTCGCCGAAATCGTCGCGAAGTGGACGGGCATTCCGGTGCAGCGGATGCTGGAAGGGGAGCGTGAACGCCTGACGAAGCTCGAGGGCGAGCTCGCAAAACGCGTGATCGGCCAGGCCGAGGCCGCCAAGGCGGTTGCGAACGCCGTGCGCCGATCGCGCGCGGGCATGCAGGACCCCAACCGCCCGATCGGCTCATTCATCTTCCTCGGTCCGACGGGCGTCGGCAAAACGGAGACGGCGCGCGCGCTCGCGGAGTTTTTGTTCGACGACGAGCGCGCGATGGTGCGCATCGACATGTCGGAGTACATGGAGAAGCACGCGGTGGCGCGCCTCATCGGTGCGCCCCCCGGATACGTGGGCTACGAGGAAGGCGGGCAGCTCACCGAGGCGCTGCGCCGTCGTCCGTACTCGGTCATTCTGTTCGACGAGATCGAGAAGGCGCACCCTGACGTGTTCAACGTGCTCCTGCAGATTCTCGACGACGGCCGGCTCACGGACGCACAGGGACGCACGGTCGACTTCAAGAATGCCGTCGTCATCATGACGTCGAATGTCGGGAGCCAGTACATCCTCGACAACGCGGCGACGGACTGGGCGGTGGTAGAAACACAGGTCACGCAGCAGCTGCGCACGGTGTTCCGTCCGGAATTCCTGAACCGCGTCGACGACATCGTGGTGTTCAAGCCGCTGGGCGAGGCGGAGATCGCGAAGATCGTCGATCTGCAGATTGCGCGCATCGAGAAACTGCTCGCGGACCGCAAGCTCACGCTCGAAGTCACTGACGAGGCCAAACAGTTCATTGCGCACGAGGGATACGACCCGGCGTTCGGCGCGCGGCCACTCAAGCGCGCGCTGCAACGGCTCGTGCAGGACGCGCTTGCGCTCGCGCTGCTGGACGGCCAGTTCGTGGAAGGCGACCGAGTGCGCGTCGTAAAATCGGGGGGCGGCATCGCGTTCGAGAAAGCCACGTGACCGCACTCGGCGAGGCACCCGGCCGGGCGCAGGAGAATGCGCGCTGGATGGCGCGCGCGCTCGCGGAAGCGCTCGAAGCCGGCGCCGCCGGAGAAGTGCCGGTCGGCGCCGTCGTCGTGCACGAGGGCAAGGAGATCAGCGCGGCGCAGAACGCGATGGTGCGCGAGAAGAACGCCATGGAGCACGCGGAGTTGCGTGCGCTTCGCGACGCGACGAAGAAGCTCGGTGACGCGCGGCTCTCCGAAGCGACGCTCTACGTGACGCTCGAGCCGTGTGCGATGTGCGCGGGCGCGATGGTGCTGTCGCGCGTCGGCCGCGTGGTGTTCGGTGCGTTCGACGACAAGGCGGGGATGGCTGGCTCAGTCGGCGATGTGCTGCGGCACAAGAAGCTCAACCATCGACCCGAGGTCGAAGGCGGCGTCATGAAGGAGGCCAGTGCCGCGCTGCTGAAAGAGTTCTTTGGGGCGAGGAGAGGATAGTCGGGCGATCGCGTAACCGCGGACCGCGCCTGCGCGTCCACTCTGAGATAACCCCACGGGTAGATTGTCCTATGGCGTTCGACCGTTCGAAGATGACCGTCCGTGTCGTGCCCTTGTCCGATCAACGGGCGGGCGATGCGCGCGTTGCAGGTACGGCCGCAGACCGGATTGCGCTCGTGCGCGAGTTGAGTGAACGCGGCTGGAGCCTGACGGGACGGCCCCTCCCGTCCTACACACGCGCGACGATGCCGGTCGTGATCACAAGCCTCGCAAGCCACGGTCAGCCGGATTCCGAAAGGTAGGATCTCGTGGCGAGCGATTTTCGCGATGCGCTCGCGGAACTGGTCGCGGTGAACGCCCGATTCATGGTGGTCGGTGCGCACGCGCTCAGCGTGCATGGCGTTCCGCGGGCCACCGTTGACCTTGACATACTCATCGATCCGTCGCCCGAAAACGCGCTGCGTGTGTGGCGCGCGTTCGCGGCATTCGGCGCACCGCTCACTGACCTCGGCATCACGGAGGCCGATCTTGCAAGACCGAATACGGTCATCCAGTTCGGCCTGCCGCCTCATCGCATCGACGTGCTCACCGGAATCAGCGGCGTGAAGTTCGAAGAGGCCTGGGTGAACCGCGTCGAGAGTATGTTCGAGGGCCTCACCGTCCCGTTTCTCGGTCGCGATGCGTTTGTGCGAAACAAGCGCGCACTCGGACGCAAAAAGGATCTCGCCGATCTGGAGTACCTCGGGGAAGCGTAGTCCCCGCGGCGCGGCTCGGTCCTACTCGACGATAATCCGGCGCTCCCAGTGCACGGGGCGTTTTCCGGTCGGCGCACTGAGCAGGTATTGTCCGCGGCTGGTCGGCGTGAACGCGAAGTCGTAGGTCTCGCCGACGTTGATGTCGAGCGCCGCTTTGCGGACGGTGCGCTGCGATTCCGGGAGATCCGCGCCATCCTTGGCGAGTGCATGCCACTCCGCGAGCGTCGTGTCCCGCTTGAGCGTGAAGTATGCGTCGCCCGCGGCGCCGATATTGATGAACCTGAACCGGTGCGTCTCGCCGAGCTTGATTCGAAGCGGCGGGGACGAGAGCGAGTCGCCGTTGATGAGCAGATGCACCTTGTTCGAATCGCCGTCCCATCCGACGACGAAGGTGTGGTCTGTGCGGGGATCGTACTGCGTGCCGGGCGCGAGTACGAGAATCGGTCCGTACAGTCCCGCCGCGAGCTGGTGCACGTCACGGACGTGGGTGTGGTAAATGAACGTGCCCGCGCGGGGCATTGAGAGGTGCGCGGTGAACGTGCTGCCCGGCGCGACGAACGGCGCCGCTCTCGCCGCGTCGCCGCTCCAGCCCGTCACGCCGTCAGAGTAGCTCTCCAGCTCGAGCCCGTGCCAGTGAATGGACACGGGCTCACGCAGCCGGTTGTGCACGCGCACGTCCGTGGGCTCGTCGCGCGTGAGAATGAGCGGCGAACCCGGCAGCACGATCGAATCCGCGCCCGGCGGTGTCGCGCCCTCCTGCAGGATGAAGCTCAGCGAGCGATCGGTGCGCCCGCGTTTTGGCCCCTGCTGCACGAACAGATCGAGCGTCCGTGGCGGGCCTCGCTCCGGGTCGCGCATGCCTTTCGGCAAGCGCGCGTCGATGCCGATCACGAGACCCGCCATGTGGTGCAACGGATCCGTCGACATCTCGTCGTGACTGCCGCGCGTCGCGGGCACGATGCGCGCGTCGGTCGGAATGACGTGGAACGCGATGTGACAGTGGAACAGCCAGCGCCCCGCGCGCACCGGTGTCCACACGATCGACATCGACTGCGCGGGATCCATGACTTCCGTCACGACCAGGCGCCGCGCGTCCGGCGTGTACAACGTGTCCGCGAATGGATCGCTCTTGCTGTCGACGCGATAGTACGCGCCGTGAAGGTGCATGGGATGCGGGCGGTCACTCGCGTTCACGACGCGCCACCGGAGCGTGTCGCCCACCACCGCATCGATGCGCTCTGTCGCGGGCCACGACCGGCCGTTGATCGCAACGGCGTTGCTGTAATTCGTCGAATCGATCGGATTGCCCCAGATGTTTATGACGAACACGCGATCGGGCGGCGATCCGTCCGGCGGATCAACGATGAACGCGCCACCCGCCTGCTCGCGCTCACCGTCCTTGCAGTTGCCCTGCGACGCGCGATAGAGGTACGTCCCGGCCTTGCCCGCGGCGAACGTCACGTGGCGCGACTCGCCGGGCTTGAGCACGATCGTGTCGTGAACCGCGGCCGGCCGCGTCGAGAGGCCGATAATTCTTATGGTGGAGTCCGTGAGCCCGTTGCGGACGGTTGCGTCGATCACGGTGCCTTCCCGGACACGAATGAGCGGCGCGGGGATCTGCGCGGGCTTGTTCTCTTCGGCGAACGCGGCCACGCGCACCATCGCGGTGGTGTCGGACTCAGGGCGCCACTCGGCGGTTCGAACGACGAGGTGGAGGGCGAGCGTATCGCGGCGAAGCGTGCCGGCGGTGTGCCGATTGTCGTTCGCCAGCACGCGGTCGAGCGATGGCGGCGGGGTACAGGAGCCGAGGAGGCCGGCGGCGGCCGCGAGCAGGATCGTGCGTGTCATGTGCATTTCGAGCAGCGGAGATTCTACGGCTCCGGAGACGGTTCAGTAAGCGGATGGCGTGTGGCTCTGGCCCCAGCGGTCGACTATTTTCCGCAGTCTCAGGCTGTCACGTGTTGGACAGGTGTCCGAGTGGTTGAAGGAACCGGTCTCGAAAACCGGCATACCGGAAACGGTATCGTGGGTTCGAATCCCACCCTGTCCGTGAAAAAGGGCAAAGGGTAACGGGCTAAGGGCAACGGGGGTCCATGTGCCCCCCTTGGCCCGTTGCCCGTAGCCCGTCGCCCTTGTAGGACAGGTGGCCGAGTGGCTTAAGGCGCACGCCTGGAAAGCGTGTGGACGTGAAAGCGTCTCGCGGGTTCGAATCCCGCCCTGTCCGTTGCACACATCCCGCGCGCGGATTGGACTGGCGCTTGCGCTCACGCTGCTATCAGCGGCGTGCACCGCTCACATGCGCTCTGAGTGGCTCGACAGAGTGGACGCCGACAAACCGTGCTCGCTCCGGCAGGTCCGCATTGAGCGGGGGCGCGGCGTTTCGAGCGCCGCGGCGTGCGCGTTGACTCGCGAAGCGATTGCCCGCATTGGAACAGGGGCTGGCAGCGCCGCCGGTGTGCTCCCAGCGGATACGGCAGGAGTGGCTGCGAGCCACGTGACATACTTCGCGTTTCGCGACTTGAGCGGGGGG
>DASRAP010000150.1:0-2473 GCA_035638155.1 Gemmatimonadaceae bacterium
AAGCTCATCAGGCGCTTCGAATCCATCGCGAGCAACACCACGCAGGCAAAGAGCAGGTGTGACGCAAAGAGTTTCACCGGCACGTCGTAACTCAGGTTGATCATCACGACGTTGGTGAACGCGCCCGCGGCGGCCAGCAAGCCGAGCGTCACCGTCGGCCGGTAGAGCAGCAGGAGTCCGGCGATCGTTTCCGCCGCGCCCGAAAAGAACTCGTAGTGCGACGAGTAGCCGATGAACATCCACGACACGCGCATCGGCAGGAAATCGCCGAGCGGTGTGGCCATCTGGCTCAAGGTCGGGAACGGCATCTGTGCCAGGAACAGCTTGATGATGCCGTACGAGAGCGCGTACGTCGCGATATAGAAGCGAAGTCCGGTGCGGAACCAGTACGCAAGCCACGGATACGCCGGGCGGCGCCGGTCGGCCACGCTCCACACGAGGCAAGCGAGCGCAGCCAGGACGAGGTAGAGCCAGAACTGCGTCCACGCCCACGACGTGTCACCGCTGCCGTTCGTCGGGACGAGCACCGGCCACGTGTGGAAGAGATGCGCGTTGGCCCAGTACACCGCGCCATTGATGCCGCCGTAGATGCCCGAGGTGATCCACCGCGTCCCCGGCACGCGCCCCAGCCAGTTCCACGGCGCGACCTGCAGAAGCATGTACACGAAGAGGAAGCGGAAGAGCACCCGCTGCCAGAGCGGCCACACAGGAGCCGGTGTCCCGTCCATGGATTCGCTGCTCACGCCGGCGAGTGCGGCCTCAGGTCCAAGCCAAGCGGCGCAACGCCCCGCTCCACTTCGGTCCGGGCCGCGCGAAGGCGCGCAATATCGCTGTCCACTTTCCGCGCCGCGTCGAGCGCGGTGGTCATCGGGCGCAGGTCGGCGTCGCCGCCGATCAGGCGAAGCAGGTCGAGACGGATGCTCTCGATCGCGGCGACACTCTCGGCGAGTTGCTTCCTGGCGCGGTCACGTGCCGCACTGAGCGGCGCGTCACGATCGACGGCCGTGACGCCTTCGAGGTGCGTGAGATGCTCACGCGCGTCCTGCGCATGGCGTTGCAACCGCTCGATGATCGAGGGCACGTCGCGCAACTGCTCGCGAAACGCCGGCGGCAGGGCCGCGAACAGGTCGCCGACGGCGCTACCAAGCACGCTCTCCGTGGGGCGGAACGCATTGGCCGCAATGGCGCGCGGTTTCCCGCGCGCTAACAGATTGCCGATCCACCGTCCGACCCTGCTGTTCCAGAGCCGCCGCGAAAACGTGTGTTCGGGCGCCGACATGAATCGCGGAAACAGCGGAATGCCGAGCGCGGTCAGACCTGGAAGCGTGACCACGGCGACGAGCGCGGAGTACACGAGGGCCCACTGCGGAAAGAAACCGAGATTGAAGCCCCCGGCGATCGGGAGCACGATGGCGAGCACCGGCAGCCAGGCAACAGCGCGCGCGAACGGATGCCACCACGGCGCCCTCACGTTTTCTTCCGCCTCGCGCTCCGCCCGTCGGAACGCCATCGCTTCGCGAAGATCGTCGACGGTGAAACCTGCGTTGAACACCTTCTTGGCGATCCTGAGCTGGAACATCATCGCTGGAATTGCGGGTGCCAGACCGACAACGAACGGGAGCGGTTCGGCGTGTCCCGAGCGAAACGCATTCAGGAACCCGCTCGTGAACCCCATGAGAGACCACGCCGCGTATGGGAGCGCCCACGGGTCCCGGGTATCGAGCCATTCACGAAGCGGCGCGGGGAGTCCCGCACGCGCAAGCGTCGTCAGTTGCACCGCGTCGCCGAACGCTTCGGCCGAGTCGAATCGACCAGCGGGGTCCACCGCGAGCGCGCGGTTCACCGCGCGGTCGAAATGCTGCGGCACCGATGGCGCGGCCTCCACGAGCGTCTGACCCGGCGCCGGCAATCGTCCGCTCAGGGAGAGAAAGGCGACCACGCCGAGCGAATAGATGTCCGAGCGCGCGTCCACTGCTGCCCCGGCACTCTGCTCCGGGCTCATGAAATGACGCGTGCCCGCGACGCCGCGGTCCTGTGCATCGGACAGAGCCGCCGCGGCGATACCAAAATCGCTCACCAGCGCGCGTCCCGAATCGCGCTCGATAAGAATGTTGTCGGGCTTGATGTCGCGGTGCACGATGCCGCGGCCATGCGAGTACGCGAGCGCCTGCGAGACGTCACGCAGCAACCGGGTCGCGTACGACGGTGCGAGCGGCCCGCGCGCGCGCAGCCGGTCGCCGAGCGTTTCACCGTCGACGAACGCCATCGTGAAAAACACCACGTCGTCGGTCTCGCCGACCCGAAAGATCGGCACGATATTCGGATGCGAAAGCGACGCGGCGACACGTGCTTCACGCAGGAAGCGCGCGCGTGTTTTCTGGTCCGCGGCGAGCGCGGGTGGCAGCACTTTCAGCGCCACGTAACGATCGAGCTCGACCTCGCGCGCGAGATACACCACGCCCATGCCGCCGCG
>DASRAP010000151.1:0-7495 GCA_035638155.1 Gemmatimonadaceae bacterium
ACTACTACCTCACCGTCGAATTCCCGGGGTTCGTAAAGGAATTCCTGCTCTCGCCGCACGCGATGGGGCCCCTCTGAGCGTCCCCGATCCCCGCACGAAGATCTTCAACCGCGCTGCCGCACGCGTATGGCGTGATGCGCAGGCGGGCGAGGTGGTCTTCACGAACGGCGTGTTCGATCTGCTACACCCCGGACACATCGACCTGCTCCGCGCGGCGCGGAATGAGGGGAACGCGCTCATCGTCGCGGTGAACTCGGACGAATCGGTTCGCACCCTCGGCAAGGGCGACGGGCGCCCCATCCGTTCCGAAACCGATCGCGCGTACGTGCTCGCGGCCCTGGCCATGGTCGACGCCGTGGTGATTTTCGGCGAGAGCACGCCACTCGAGCTCATCACGGCGCTCCAGCCCGATGTGATCGTGAAGGGCGGCGACTACACGGAGGCAACCGTCGTGGGTGCCGACGTGGTGAAGAAGAACAGAGGCCGTGTCGTGATCGTTCCGCTCACCGCGGGACATTCGACGACGGAGACCGTGAACCGATTGCGAGGAAGCAGTGGCTGAGGCCGGGGAACGGAGAGCAGGCCGCGCGAACGACGCGCTGAGGACCGTGACGCTCGACCGCGGTGCAGCGCCGTTCGCGGAGGGATCGTGTCTCGCGGCGTTCGGGAACACGCGCGTGCTGTGCACCGCGTCGGTCGAGCAGGGCGTGCCTGGATGGAAAAAGGGCACCGGCACCGGATGGATCACCGCGGAATACGCGATGCTCCCGCGTGCGACACACACACGCACGTCGCGCGAGCGCTCGCAGCTGGGCGGACGCACGCAGGAAATTCAGCGGCTCATCGGCCGAAGCGTGCGCGCGATGGTCGACGACTTTGCGTTCGGCGAGTGGACCATCAAGGTCGACTGCGACGTGCTCCAGGCCGACGGCGGCACACGCACGACGTCGATCACGGGTGCGTGCGTGGCCGTGTGCGATGCATTCGCGTGGATGCAGGCGAAGGGGCATCTCGCGGCGTCGCCGGTCAAACGCCGTGTGGCGGCCGTGAGCGTCGGGATCGTGGACGGCGAGCTGCGCGTGGACCTCGAGTATTCGGAAGACGTGCGCGCCGCGGTCGATCTCAACGTTGTGCTCGCCGGCCCCGGGCGGTTCGTCGAGGTGCAGGGGACGGGAGAGCACGGCACGTTCGGCCGCGGCGAGCTCGACTCGATGCTCGACGCCGCGGCGCGTGCGTGCGCCGAGCTCGACGCGGCGCAGGGGCGAGCGCTCGGCGGGTGAGCGAGGCGTGACCGCGCCGCTTTTGCTCGCCACGCGGAGCGGGGGAAAGCTTCGCGAGCTCAAGCCGATGTTCGCGGCGGCCGGAATCTCCGTCATCGATCTCGCCGAAGCCGGCGTCGCCGAATCGCCCGACGAAGACGGCATCGAACGATTCGGAACCTTCGAGGAGAACGCGCTCGCGAAGGCGCGCTACTTCCACGCCAAGGGCGGGCTCGCGACCATCGCCGACGATTCGGGGCTCGAGGTAGCCGCGCTCGGCGGCGCGCCGGGTGTGCGCAGCAAACGGTGGAGCGGGCGCACGGATCTCACGGGTCAGGCGCTCGATGACGCAAACAACGCGGCGCTGCTCGCAGCGCTGGCCGGCAAGAGCGACCGGCGCGCCCGTTATGTGTGCGTGGCGGCGTTCGTGTCGGACGGCGGCGAGCTGACGGCACGCGGTGTGACCGACGGCACGATCGTGGACGCGCCGGCCGGTGCGCACGGGTTTGGATACGACCCGTACTTCGTGAGCCGTGAGCTCGGCGTCACGTTTGGCGAGGCAACGCGCGTGGCGAAAGAAGCGATCAGTCATCGCGGCCGTGCGTTTCGCGCGCTCATAGCGCAGATGACCCGGAAAGTCGATTGACCGAGGCGTGCAGGCTCGATACTCTTATTCGCTTGCGGGGCGTAGCGTAGCCCGGTATCGCGCCTGCTTTGGGAGCAGGAGGTCGCCGGTTCAAATCCGGCCGCCCCGATTCCTTGAGAAGACGAGAGCCGACAGAGAGGGCGCCAGTAGCTCAGGTGGAATAGAGCAGCAGCCTTCTAAGCTGCGGGTCGGGGGTTCGAGTCCCTCCTGGCGCATCGGCGCGTAGGCCACACGTACGACATGGGACGTAGAGCACCCTTAGCTCAATTGGCAGAGCAAGCGACTCTTAATCGCTAGGTTGTAGGTTCGATTCCTACAGGGTGCATCGATCAGGGCGAAGGGCAACGGGCAAAGGGCAACGGGGGGGCGTGATCGGGACGTGTTATGATCCTGAGGCGCTCCTTTTTGTTGGTGTTCTTCCCGGGGGGATTTTCCCGCGGTTGATTGTCCCCCTGTCCCCCTGTCCCCCTGTCCCCCTGTCCCGCTCTCCCGTTCTCCCGTTCTCCCGTTCTCCCGCGCTCGCTTTCCCGCACTCATTCCCCTAGTCCGATGCATTCCCCCACCCGCGTCTCACGCACCTTGCTCCTCGGATTCGCTGCGATCGCATTCCTCGCAGGTTGCGGCGGCGGCGGTGACGCGACCGGATCGGTCAAGGCCGTATCGATCGTGTTCATGGGCGACATCAACCAGGGCGGCGTCGTCGGGCAGGCGATCGTGCCGGGGCCGACGATTCAGATTCGCGACGCGAAAGGAAATCCGTTGAGCGGCATCGCGTTCACCGTCACTGTGCAGGGTGGCGGAACGCTCACCGGAACGCCGACCAAGACGGTGTCGGGCACGACGTCGCTCGGCACGTGGACGCTCGGTCCGAATGCGGGCCAGCAGTCGCTCACGGTTTCATCGACCGGACTCAATCCGTTGACGATTTCGGCCGGGGCAGTCGCAGGCACGCCCGCGGCGGCATCGTCCGGCGGTTTGCCGACGCAAATGGCGGGGTCGGTTGGCGCGCTGGCCGCTGCGCAGCCGCAGATCAAACTCCTTGATGCGTTCGGCAACCCTGTGTCCAACATCGCGGTGACCGTGCAGATCACCGGTGGCGGGAGCGTGCAGACGCCGAATCCGATCACGAACTCGGGCGGCATCGCGTCGGTGGGCGCGTGGACACTCGGCACGACCGCGGGCACACAGCGCGTGACGCTGTCGGCAGCGGGCGTGACATCGGTCGTCTACACTGCGACCGTCGACGCGGGCCCGGCCGTGAGCGCGACCGCGTCCGTCGCCACGACGGGGAACGGGACGGCCGGTGCGGTCGCGCCGATATCGCCGTCGATCAAGATTGCGGATGCGTTCGGCAATGGCATTGCCGGCGTCCACGTGACCGCGACGATCGGAGCAAACAGCGGCACCATTGGCAATCCGAATCCGGTTACTGATGTGAACGGCGTGGCGTCGGCGGGCGTGTGGACGCTGGGCCAGACGCAGGGTGCGCAGACGGTGACGTTGACGGCGTCGGGATTTCCGTCGGTGGTTTTCACGGTTACGGTCGGCTCGGCGGTTGGTGACTTCAACATCACCGTGCGCTTCGTCGGTACGGTATCGCCTGTGGTTCAGTCTGCCGCGAACCAGGCCGTGACACGGATCCAGCAAATCATCACGGGCGATCTTCCGAATCAGCCGATTGCGGCGAATATCGAAGGGTGCATCAGTGGTGGAGGCGTCATCAACGAGACCATTGACGACATTGTCGTGTACGTCAATCAGGTGTCGCTGAATTCGCAAACAACGCTGGCCATTGGTGGAGTGTGCACACCACTTCGTCAATCGTCACCGTTTCTGCCGTTCATCGGTGTGCTCAGCGTGAACTCGGATCTTCTGTCGACGATTACCGCCAACAACGCGTATGCAGTCGCGATCATGACGCACGAGTTGCTCCACGTCGTGGGCTTTGGCACGCTCTGGCAGCCGATTTCAACTTGGCCGAACAATCTTCTCTCCGGCGCCGGCGGCGGAAATCCCGTATTCATCGGCCCACAGGCAAAGCAGGAGTACCTGAATCTTGGCGGATCAAGCGCGACGGGGGTGCCGGTTGAAGCGGGTTTCGGTCAGGGAACGGCCCTGGCACACTGGCGCGAATCGTCGTTCCAGAATGAGCTAATGACAGGATTTGCCGCGTCCGTAGGCACGTTCATGCCACTAAGCCGGTTCACCATCGGATCGGTGGCCGACCTCGGATACACGGTGTCGTTCGCGACCGCCGATCCGTTCACGCTGCCGAATGGTGCTGGCCAACCGGGCACGGCGGGGGTCCAGGCACCGGGAGGCGCGATGAACGACATCCGGCCGGCCGGTGTGCTCCACGATCTATTCGGGAAGCCCCTCACAAAATTGCCGCCCGCTGAACGGAAATAGTCGCAGCCGCGCAACGCCAGCGCGTGCGATGGTGCGCCGGCGGGTTGTGTTCGGCGCGGCATGGCTTGTCGCAGTCGCTGGATGCGACAGCACAGCGCCGCGCGCCGGCGTCGTAATCGTTTACTCGGAGCCGCCGATTGCATCGACCGTCGGCGCGCCACTCGAAACGGCTCCGCATTTCGAAATCCGCGACGCGCGCGGAAATCCGGTCGGCGGAATTCCGTTCACGGTCCACACGGGCACGGCGAGTGGAACGGTGCAGCAAGTCTTTTCACGGACGGTCGCCGGCCCGACGACTGTTGGCATCTGGACGCTCGGCACGCTCGCGAGCGTGCAGACGGTCACCATCGAGTCGCCGGGTTTCGAACCGCTCACGATCGCGGCCACCGCGCGTGCCGGCGCACCGGCGCACGCCACGCCCGTCAACACTCCGCTCGTCGCGAGCGTGCGCGCGGGCGCCGCATTCCTGGCCCGGCCGACGATTCGCGTCACGGATGAGTTTGGAAATCCTGATCCGAACACCATCGTCACCGTCAGCGTGACCGGCGGAGGCACGGTCGAGCAGGCGTCGCCCGTCACGAACAGTGATGGCATCGCGACCGTCGGAACGTGGACACTCGGCTCGCTGGTCGGATCGCAGACGCTCACGCTCACGGCGGGCGCGGCGCCGCCGGTGGTGTTCACGGCGAACGCGACCGAGCCATTCAACGTCACGCTCCGCTACATCGGCACACCGCCGTCGGCGGCGGCGCAGCAGGCATTCACGAATGCGGCCCAGCGCGTGCAACGCGCGATCGTGAATGGGCTGCCGAGCCAGGAGCTCGTGAACTTTTCCGCAGCGTCCGCGTGCGGGGGGTCGTCGCTCCCGGTGCTCACGGAAACCGTCGACGACTTGTTGTTGCTCGTCGAGGTGCTTCCGCTCGACGGCGTCGGCGGCCTGCTTGGCCAGGCGGGGCCGTGCGCGGTTCGCGTCGGGAGTCAGCTCCCGTATCTCGGCATCATGCAGTTCGACGTCGCGGACGTGAACAACATGGTGACGGCGGGGACGTTCGGCTCGGTGGCGCTGCACGAAATGCATCACGTGCTCGGCTTTGGCACGCTGTGGCCGTCCTTCGGGCTGCTCAACCTCACGAGCGGTTCGAACCCGCTGTTCACCGCCGGGGAGGCGCGAACCGAATACGTTGCGGCCGGGGGGACTGTGGCGAACGCCGTGCCGGTCGAGGCGGGCGGCGGGACCGGCACCGCGCTTTCCCATTGGCGCGAGTCGGTGTTTCGCGACGAGCTGATGACCGGGTTTCTGACGGGCGCGTCGCAGCCCTACAGCCGGATCACGATCGCGTCGCTGATCCCGCTCGGGTATACGGTGGATCTGACTGCGGCGGACCCGTACACGGTCACAAATCCGCTGCTGCAGGCCGGCGCGGTTGGGGCGCCCGCGGCGGCGTGGGAGCGGTTGATCGTGCCGAGCTTAGCGCTGAGCGCTAAGCGCTAAGCGTATTCCAGGGGTTGACATCGCCGGCTGAGAGGCTAGAATCCGGGTCCCGTTTGGCTGTGTTTTTTCGCCGGCCAGGGCGGATTTCGGCCACGTGAGTACGAGCAAGAAAGTTGGCCTAACCCCTTGACCTACCGAACGACAGCGGGATATACTTGTGGGCTCCCGGAGAAATGTACCGGGACGTTTGGAATGACTGAGTTTTGACTGCTGATTGACAACTGAAGTTGGACGATTGAGGTGTGAGGCGATCTCGATGATCCGCGGTGTACAGGCGCCGCGAGAAGAGATCAACCTGATAATCAATCATGATTCCGAACACGCTGTTTACGCGACAGCGTGAACAGCGTTTTTCGGTGAGCCATTTGAACCTCCATTGGAGAGTTTGATCCTGGCTCAGGACGAACGCTGGCGGCGTGCCTAACACATGCAAGTCACGGGGGGTAGCAATACCAACCGGCGAACGGGTGCGTAACACGTGAGCAATCTGCCGATTTCTGGGGAATAGCCGGCCCAACGGCCGGGTAATTCCGCATACGCTCATTGGGGGACATCCCCTGATGAGGAAACCTCCGGGGGAAATCGAGGAGCTCGCGTCCTATCAGCTAGTTGGCGGGGTAACGGCCCACCAAGGCTATGACGGGTAGCTGGTCTGAGAGGATGGCCAGCCACATTGGGACTGCGACACGGCCCAGACTCCTACGGGAGGCAGCAGTGGGGAATATTGCGCAATGGACGAAAGTCTGACGCAGCGACGCCGCGTGTGGGATGAAGCTCTTCGGGGTGTAAACCACTGTTGCCCGGGACGAATCCGAGGTTTCGACCTCGTTGACGGTACCGGGTGAGGAAGCACCGGCTAACTCTGTGCCAGCAGCCGCGGTAATACAGAGGGTGCGAGCGTTGTCCGGAATCACTGGGCGTAAAGGGCGAGTAGGTGGTTTGTTAAGCGTGTGGTGAAAGCCCGGGGCTCAACCCCGGGTCTGCCGTGCGGACTGGCAAACTTGAGCAGAGTAGAGGCGAGTGGAATTCCGGGTGTAGCGGTGGAATGCGTAGATATCCGGAAGAACACCGGTGGCGAAGGCGGCTCGCTGGGCTCTTGCTGACACTGAACCGCGACAGCGTGGGGAGCAAACAGGATTAGATACCCTGGTAGTCCACGCCGTAAACGATGGGTACTAGGCGTCTGGGGGAGCGACCCCCTGGGTGCCGGCGCTAACGCATGAAGTACCCCGCCTGGGGAGTACGGCCGCAAGGCTGAAACTCAAAGGAATTGACGGGGGCCCGCACAAGCGGTGGAGCATGTGGTTTAATTCGACGCAACGCGAAGAACCTTACCTGGGTTTGACATGCTGGAGAAAGCTCGCAGAAACGTGAGCCCCTCTTCGGAGTTCCAGCACAGATGCTGCATGGCTGTCGTCAGCTCGTGTCGTGAGATGTTGGGTTAAGTCCCGCAACGAGCGCAACCCTCATCCCTAGTTACCAGCGGGTAAAGCCGGGAACTCTAGGGGGACTGCCGGTGCCAAACCGGACGAAGGTGGGGACGACGTCAAGTCATCATGGCTCTTACGTCCAGGGCTACACACGTGCTACAATGGGCCAGACAAAGGGCTGCCAACCCGCGAGGGGGAGCCAATCCCATAAACTGGTCCTCAGTTCGGATTGCAGTCTGCAACTCGACTGCATGAAGCT
>DASRAP010000152.1:0-6536 GCA_035638155.1 Gemmatimonadaceae bacterium
GGATGCGCGTGGGATTCGGCCGCCCGGCGCTCGCGTCGAAGCTCCAGAGCTCCTTGCCCGTGGCGGCATCGAGCGCAAACACGCGCATCTTCGGCGATGTCGCGTAGAGCACACCGTCGAGGACGATCGGATTCGCCTGCATCTCCGATCCGTTGAACGCGTCATGCGTGTCGTACGTCCACGCCACTTTCAGTTGCGCGACGTTGGTCGGTGTGATCTGTCCGAGCGTGGTGTAGTGCGAGTTGCTGGTGTTCCCGCCGTACACGGGCCAGTCGGTGTTCTTCGCTTGGGCACCGGCAACTCCGGCCGTCAACGCGAGAAGCATGATCGTGTATCGCATACCGACTAACCTGTGTTTCGAGCCGTGCCGGTGCAATACATGCGCCGCGGCTCCGCGTTGCGTTTGACGGAGGTAGCGCAAAGCCATGGCTGGCGCGCATCGTTCAAGCCATGCCGAAGCGCCGCAAGAAAAGCCTGCCGTGGGCCCGGTGGTCTGATCGCCGGCTCCTTGGTATGCGCATTTGCGACCTTGGCATCACCCTCGAGGGCACACAGATCGAGCGGTGGATCCGCCGATCCGTACGCGAGCTCGAGGCGCGGGGCATCAACTTCGAGCCGCACTTCTGGCTCTCGGATGAATGGTTCACGCCCGATGGCGTGCCCGGCATCGCCGTCCCGTTCTACCTCGCGCACCCGCGGCTGGCGCGCCTCGAAAAAACGCAGATGCTCGAGGTCGAAGGCGGCTCGCGCGAATGGTGCATGCGCATTCTGCGGCACGAGCTCGGCCATGCCATCGACAACGCGTTCCGCCTGCAGCTGCGCCGGAAGCGCCAGCAACTCTTCGGCAAGTGGTCCGCGGCGTATCCCGAGCACTACACGCCGCGCCCGTACAGCCGGAGCTTCGTGCTCCACCTCGATTCCTGGTACGCGCAGAGCCACCCCGCGGAAGATTTCGCCGAAACGTTCGCGGTCTGGCTCACGCCGAATTCCATGTGGCGCGAACGGTATCATGGCTGGCCCGCGCTCAAGAAACTCGAATACATGGACCAGCTCATGAAGGATGTCGCGCGGCGGAAGCCATTGGTGCGCACGCGCCGCGTCGTCGATTCCATCAGCAAGATCACGCACACGCTTCGCGAGCATTACGAGACAAAGCGCGGCAAATACGGCATTCAGTATCCGAGCTATTACGACAAGGACTTGCGTCGCCTGTTCTCGGACGCGCCCGAATTCGCCGAGAACATGCCCGCGTCACGATTCATTCTCCGCGTGCGGCGCGACGTGCGCCGCAACGTGGGCAGATGGACGTCGGCGTACCAGTACACGATCGACAAGGTGCTGGAAGACATCATCGAGCGCTGCGACGAGCTGAACCTGCGCCTCACGACGAACGAAGATCGCGCAAAGGCGGATTTCACGGTGCTGCTCACCGTGCTCACGATGAGCTTCCTGCACGGCGGCGGACACCGCGTGGCGCTGTGAAGAAACTTCGCGTGCTCGCGCTCCTGCATCACTACCTCGTGCCGCCGGAGGACGTCCGCGGCCAGGACATCGCGAACGCCGACTGGAAGACCGAATACGACGTCACCAAAGCGCTTCGTGAGCTCGGGCATGACGTGCACGTGCTTGGCGTGAAAGACGACCTCGGCGCCATCCGCCAGGCGAACGACGAGTTCAAGCCCGACATTGCGTTCAACCTGATGGAGGCATTTCACGAAGTCGGCACGTTCGACATGAACGTCGTGAGTTATCTCGAGCTCCTGCGCCTGTCGTACACGGGATGCAACCCCCGCGGCATGCTGCTCTCCCGCGACAAGGCGCTCTCGAAGAAACTCCTCGCGTACCACCGCATTCCCATTCCCCAGTTCCAGGTGATCAAGCGCCGGCGCGCGATCCGGCTCACCGGCAAGTTGCGGTATCCCGCCATCGTGAAGTCGCTCACCGAGGAGTCGTCGAGCGGTATCGCGCAGGCGTCGGTTGTGGACGACGATGCGCGCCTCAGGGAGCGCGTCGAATTCATCCATGATTCGCTGGGCACCGACGCGATCGTCGAGCAGTTCATCGACGGGCGCGAGCTCTACGTGGGTGTCATCGGCAACGAACGGCTCGAAGTATTCCCCGTGTGGGAGATGCAATTCACCAACATGCCCGAAGGCGTGCACCGCATCGCCACGAGCCGCGCCAAGTGGAGCAGCAAGTATCAGAAGAAACACGGCATCGACACCGCGCAGGCGAAAGAGCTCCCGCGCCCAAAGGCGGAGGAGCTCCAGCAATTGGCCAAGCGCGCATTTCGCGCACTCGAAATGAGCGGCTACGCCCGCATGGACTTCCGCATGGACGGGGAAGGGAACTGTTACGTTCTCGAAGCGAACGCGAATCCCCACCTCGCGTTCGGCGAAGACCTCGCCGAGTCAGCGAAGCGCGCAGGGCTCGAGTATACGGATCTCGTGCAGCGGATTCTCAATCTCGGAATCCGCTGGGAGCCCGAGCGGGCCGGTTAGCGTCGAAAGGATTCCGTTCGCGTTCGATTGGTGACGCACGCACGAGTCTTCCGCGTATCCTATCGGACCCGGATCAACCAAAGTGACTCTCCGCGACCTTCGCGCTCTCCGCGTCTTCGCGCTGTAGTTCAGGGCAGTTAAGAGGGTCAGCGAATGATCGTCCCGAGCCGCCGCCAGCGGATTTCCGTGAGCGCCCTCGTGTAGTCGAGGCCTTCGTCGGGATTGTACGAGTAATAAATGAACATCGGTGACCCGCGAAGATTCTCGCGCGGCACGGGACCATAGTAACGGCTATCCACCGAGTTGTCCCGGTTGTCACCCATCATGAAGTACATGCCCTGCGGTACCACCAGCGGACCCCAGTTGTGCACCGACGGCGCACGCACCGGCGTACCGAAGCGCGAGCCACGAGCCTCGATCGTGTGCTGCCACGCGAACAGCGTATCCGGCTCATCGTACCGCGTGCCGGTCGCGGCCGGGGATGTCGGCGAATGCACATCGAGCGTGCCGTTCACGAACAGCTGTCCGCCGCGCATCACCAGCGTGTCGCCGGGATTTCCCACGATGCGCTTGACGAGCGTCGGCGTAATCTCGGTGGGCGTAATCCGGATCTCCGGCACCTGCGGCGGCGACACGAACACCACGACATCGCCGGCCTTGGGTGTCGCATATCCGGGCAGCCGTGCGTGCGTGAACGGAATGTGCGGGCCGTAACGCAGCTTGTTCACGTACAACCAGTCGCCCTTGAGCAGCGTCGGCACCATGCTCTCCGACGGAATGTGGTACGGTTCCGCGAGCGCGATGCGCACCGCAAGCACGATGCCGATGACCGGAAGCCAACCGACGATGAACGCGCGCAGGCGACTTCCCCGCGGCTGAGCGGACGACTTGGCGCGCGCACGGTTCTTCTCGCGGGCGGCGGGAGGAGCGGGTTTACGCCGGGGACTCATGCTTCAAAATACCACGGTTCAGTGATGCGTCCTGTCCGCTTCGGCACGGATGACGCGCGCCGCCGCCGGATCGAGGCCGCGGATCGCGGGAAGGCCGAGCGCTTTCTCGTGAAAAATCGCGACGTAGAACACGCAGGCGGCGAGGTAGCTCCCCGCGACGGTCGGATGGCTCCCGTCGGGCGACCACAGCGCGATCTCGGGATGCTCGCTTTGCAGGTGCATCCACGCGTCGCCGACGCCGGCGCGCGCCACGGAAAGCTCACGGCCGATCGTGGCATATCCGGTGTCGATGGCCGCCTGCATCGCGGCCGCATCGGCAAGTCCGTTCTCGGGCCAGCCATCGCGATGCGCCCACGTCACGAACAGGAGCGGCGCGGCGCCGTTCGTGCGCACGCGGCCCACGAGCTCCCGCACCGCCGGAAACATCGCCACGCTGCGTGACGGTTCCACGGACGGAATCTGACTCTGTTCCTGAAGCACGACATGATCCCAGCGCAGCGAGTCGAGCGCCCGGCGCGTCGCGGGATTCCTGACGTGGGCGCCGAGCGTCGTGCCGCCCTCGGCGGCGGTGCGCGTCACGACCAGGTGCCCGCCAGCGCGGGAGAGCTCCGTGAGCATCGCGGGCATGTCGTTGGTAAACGTGTAACTGTTGCCGATGAACAGCACCCGCGTCGGTTCGGCTCTCGTGCACGCGCAAACGCTCAGCAGAAGAAACGCGGCTCTGCGTCCTTTGGCCGGAATGGACGAAGCGATGTGCCGGATCACGAAGATCAGAAGGAAATGAAGAAACCGCCGCCGCCCCCGCCGCCGAACCGCGGGTTCACGATGTTGTTGAAGATCGACCCAAACGTATAGCTGAACCCGACGCCCGCGAAGTAACTGTAACTCGTCGCGAGCTGGCGGCGCTGAAGCAGCACGTCATCATGTGACGCGCCTTCCTTTGGCAGAAACAGCTGGTCATGGATGCGTTGCACGCTGCCGAACAGATTCATCGAGAACCCCTTGAACAAGCGGACGTCCAGGCTCGTGAACGCGCTTGCCTGGTTGAACTTGATGTCGTGCAGGAAATGTGACGCGGACACCGACGTATTCACGGAGCCCCACGGCTGCCGCAGGCTCAGCGAGGCTTGGAGCAATTCGCTGAACAGGTGCTCCGATGTCTTGTCGTAAATCGTCTCTTCCTCGTACGTCACTGCCGTCGCCGTGAGCGTGTACTTGAGCGTCAGCATGTGACGCGTGCTCTGGCTGTACGGGAAGATGTCGTACTCCACGGCGGGGCCCGCCGTCGCCGCGAGCTTCTGATTCTGGCGGGTCGACGAATTGAAGCCGGCGCTGCCGCCGACGGACCAGTGCGGGCCCATGCTCTTCACGACGAGCGAGTTCATCCCGTAACTGTGTGAATAGAAGTAGGAATCCGTCGAGTCGATCGTGAAGCGGCTTTCGCTGTAGTTGCCGTTCCCGTCGATGTTGATCTTCCAGTTCTCGGTCGTGCGGTTCGCGCTCAGCGACCCACTGACGCTCGACCGCCCGGAGCTCTTCTCGCCGCTGAAATTGCCGTTTGCGCCCGTGCGGAACACCCAGTAGTCCCATGGGTCCTTCGTCCCGGCTTTTGCGCTCGCAGACGAATCCGGCGCCGTGTAGCCGATCTCGATGTGGCTTGCCGCCGGCGAGCGCGCCACGAATCGCATCAGGCCAAGCTTGATGAGACGCGCGAGCGCTTTGCGTACCTCGTCCTGCGTGTCGGTCTGCTTCGACGAATAGGGGAGCGAATCCGTCATCGCAGTCCACGCTCCGAGTCCGATGAAGTTCAAGCCAAAACTCGTGCCGCCGCCACCGGTTTCCTGGGTCGTCACGAACAGATCAACGTCGGCCACCTGCCGGTCACGCACCCAGTTCACGAACTTGATTTCGGTTCGGAAGAAATCGAAATCGCAATAAAAGCTCTGGCAGTCGAGATAGACACGCACCGCCTGCGCGCGTGCCGTGTCGGCCGTGCTCTGCGCGCGAGCCGTGCCGGACATTACGAGGAATGGGGCGCACGCGAGCGCGGCGCTGACGGCGAATCGCAGAATCCGGATCACAGGCGGGGGCGGCATGGGTGAGCGTGCCACAAACAGAGCTGGACATTCCGACGTAGGACCCGCCGGTCCCAGAAAGCGTTGTCTGGGCGCGCCAAACTACGGGAGGAGGGGGTATTTTGTTTTCGTGCCAGACCATCTCATCCTTTCGACCGACGGCGGCGTTGCGTGCATCACGCTGAATCGCCCGGACGTCCTCAACAGCTTCACCAGGGCCATGGCGGCCGAGCTGACGTCGGAGCTCGCCCGCGCCGCAGGCGATCCGGATACGCGTGCCGTGCTGCTCACCGGCGCCGGACGCGGATTCTGCGCCGGCCAGGATCTCGCCGAGGCCATGCCAAAAGAAGGCGTGATGCCCGATCTGGGCGATTTCGTGAGGTCCACCTGGAATCCGGTGGTCCGCGCCATACGCACGATCGAAAAGCCCGTTGTCTGCGCGGTCAACGGAACGGCCGCCGGCGCGGGCGCGAACCTCGCGTTCGCGTGCGACATCGTGTTCGCCTCACGCGAGGCGTCGTTCATTCAGTCGTTTTCGAAGATCGGCGTCATTCCCGACACGGGCGGGACGTTCATTCTTCCGCGCATCGTCGGCCTTCAGCGCGCCACCGCGCTCACCATGCTTGCGGAGAAGATTCCGGCGCAGCAGGCGTGCGACTGGGGGCTCATCTACAAAGTATCGGACCCCGCGACGCTGCTGGCCGACGCGCTCGCGTGCGCAAAACACCTCGCGACGCAGCCCACGCGCGCACTCGGACTCATCAAGCGCGCCTTCAACCGGTCGCTGGGCGTCGATCTCGACGGTCAGCTCGATTACGAGGAAGCGCTGCAACGCGAAGCCGGCGCCAGCGCGGATTATGCCGAGGGCGTGAAAGCGTTTCTCGAGAAGCGAAAGCCGACGTTCACCGGAACGTGATCGCGTGACGACGGCGACAACGGCTCGCATTGGTGTCATTGGCGCCGGCGCCATGGGAAGCGGGATCGCGCAGGTTGCCGCGACCGCGGGGCAC
>DASRAP010000153.1:0-2423 GCA_035638155.1 Gemmatimonadaceae bacterium
ACCACTGTGCGGCCGGCGTCCGATTTGAAGCGCGGCAGCGGCGTCTTCACCGTGTCCACCGGCGTTTCGACGAACCGGCCGTCGGGGCGCAGCGTCCGGTCGCGGTGAATGCTGCGTCCACTCGGCGTATACCACTTGCCCGTGGTCACCTTGAGCAGATACCCGCCGTCCAGCGGGAACGTCTGCTGCACGAGACCTTTGCCGAACGAGCGCTCGCCGATCACGAGCGCGCGGTCATGGTCCTGCAGTGCGCCCGCGACGATCTCCGTCGCCGACGCCGATCCGTCGTCCGTGAGCACGACGAGGGGGAATTCCCCGTCGAGCCTGGGGCCCATCGCCGAATCGGCTTCCACGACGCCGCTCCGTGCACGCACGCTGACAATTGCCTGCTTCGGCTTGAGGAAGAGACTCGAAATCGCCAGCGCCTGCTGCAGAATGCCGCCGCCGTTGCCGCGCATGTCCAGCACGTAGCTCTTGGCGCCTTCGGCACGGAGACGCATCACCGCGTCGGTCACTTCCCGCGCCGACGTCTCGTTGAACGTCTGCAGGGGGACGTAGCCAATGCCGGGCTCAGCCATGAACGCGAACGGCACCGCCGGAATGCGCACCAGCGCGCGCGTGAGCGTCAGCGTGATCGGCTCGGGCACGCCTTCGCGCTGGAAGGTCACGTTCACCTTCGTGCCCGGATCGCCCTTCGTCTTCGACGTCACGTCGCCCATTTCCAAGCCCACCATCGACACGCCGTCGACGGCGATGATCTGGTCACCTTCAATCACACCAGCGGCTTCCGCCGGCGTGTTCGGATACACCTTTGTAATGAATGTGCGTTTGCCGGTCCGCGACTCCACCGTCGCGCCGATGCCGCCGTACTTGCCCTCGACCGCCCGCGCGAATCCTTCGACATCCTTCGGCGTCATGAGCTCCGAATAGGGATCATGCAGCTGCTCGACGAGCCCGCTCGCGGCTTTCTCGTACACCCCGCTCGCGCCGAGCGAGTCGACGAACCGCGAGTTCACGATGCCGGCGACCTGCATGAACAGGCGCTGGCCGTCTACCGACTGCTGGTAGAAATGAATGCTGGTCGCGGCAAGCGAGGCGATTACTACGGCCCCGAGCACGAACACGACACGAAAACGTTTCATGTACACTCCGATTGGAAACGCGCGGTAAGGTGGCCACGGTCGCGCGCACTGATTCTACCCCAATCTGACTCTTTCGTCGCCTGCTGCGTTGCTAAACTAAGCGGTGGCGGGCGGGAGCGATTCCGTGGAGGGCCGGTCAGGGGGGAAGGAGGGCCTGCACGCGGTCCCGATACGTCCGGCCGGACGTGATCTTCGTGCCGTCCTGGAGGATGACGAGGTAGTCGCCCTTTACCCAGTGCTGTACCTCACGAATCCGGGCGGCATTCACGATGGTCGAGCGGTGCACGCGGACGAAGCCGGCGGGGAGGCGCGCCTCGATTTTCGACATGGTTTCGCGCGTCAGGTAGACGGCCTTCGCGGCGTAGACCCGCACGTGGTCGTCATCCGCTTCGATACGGTCAACGTCCCGCGCACGAACGAATGCCACCCGGCCGTCGCACCAGAGCGGAATCTGTTCAGCGCGCGCTGTTGGGACGCTCGCGATGAGCGCGGCAAGCTGTGACGCCAGCACGCCGCTGTTCGCGTCGCGCATACGCGACACGGCACGGCGAACCGCGGCATGGAATCGTGCTTCGACGACCGGCTTGAGCAGATAATCGACCGCCGCGACATCAAACGCCTGGATGGCGTGGTCGCCGTGCGCGGTCACGAAGATCACGCCAGGGGTGAGCGGAGCGGTCTCGCGGAGCACTTCGAACCCGTCGCAACCGGGCATTTGCACGTCCAGCAGTACGAGGTCCGGCTTCATGTCGCGAATGAGTTTGATCGCCGCACGGCCGCCGCCCGCTTCACCCACGAGCTCGATATCGCGCTCGCGCGCGAGAAGCCCGACGATGCGCTCGCGCGCCGGCGGTTCGTCGTCGACGACGACGGTGCGCACGGGAATGCGCTCGCTCACGCTCCGCGATCCTCTCCCCGACGAAACGGCAATTCGATGGTCGCGACGGTGCCGGTCGGTGCGTTCGGCGCAAGATCGAGCACGAACTGGTCTCCGTAGTGTTGCGCGAGCCGCTCGCGCGTGTTGTTGAGACCAATCCCCTGCCCTGATTTCGTGTTGGCACCGAAGGTCGCGCGTCCAAAGCCCACGCCGTCATCTGTTACGCTGAGGTGGAGATCGCCGTTTCGCCGGACGGCTTCGATGCGCACCGTCCCCGGCGCTTCGCGAGGGGCGATACCATGGCGGATCGCGTTTTCGACGAGCGGCTGGAGGATGAGTTGCGGAACGCGGGCACGGAGCGTGTCGGGGGGCGCATGCACTTCGATCGTCAGCCGGTCGGAGAA
>DASRAP010000154.1:0-2593 GCA_035638155.1 Gemmatimonadaceae bacterium
CCGTTGGGGAGCTCCGTGATGAACGCATGCGCATTCGCCGCGCGCGCCGCGGCTTCGACCTGCGCGGCCGTGAATCGCTCGGCCGCACCATACGCGATGTTGTTGCGGACGGTGTCGTTGAAGAGCACGGTGTCCTGGCTCACGATGCCGGTGAGCGCACGCAGCGCCGGCAGCTTGATCTGCCGCGTGTCGACGCCATCGAGCAGGATGCGCCCGCCCGTGGGATCGATAAACCGGGGAATGAGATCGACGAGCGTACTCTTCCCCGCGCCGCTGGGCCCCACGAGCGCAATCACATCACCGCGGCGAGCGCTGATGTTGATGTCGCGAAGCACCCGCGGCCCATCGTACGCAAAGTCGACGTGTTCGAAAACGATCCCTTCGCGCAGCGTCGCGGTATCGCGGGTGCCAGGATCGCGCTGGCCCTCGGTTGGCTCATCGAGCACCTCGAACAAACGGTCGGCGGCGGCAAGCGACAGCTGCGCGGTGGTCGGCGCCTGGGAGAGTTGTTTGAGGGGCGGCAGGAGCTTCATGACCAGCACCATGAACGCGACGAGTGTGCCGCCATTCATGGTGCTCGGCACCGCGTACACGCTGCGCGCGCCGAGGTAGAGAATCACCATCGCGACGACGGTCCCCAGCACTTCCGTGAGCGGGCCTGCGAGCTGCGAGATGCGCGTAATACGCACCATGCCGCGCGTATAGCCGCCGCTGGCCGTCGTGAAGCGCTGGTCTTCATATGCCTCACCGCGGAAACTCTTCACGAGACGAATGCCGCTGACGAGCTCCTGAAGGACGCTCGTGATTTCGCCGTAATCGTTTCGCAGACGGCGGTGGCCGGCGCGGAGTCGCCGCAGAATGGGCTGAATGACCGCCGTGATGAGCGGAGCCATGACGAGGGAAATGAGCGCGAGCCGCGGCGACATCACGAAGAGCGTGATCACCGTCGCGAGGACCGTGGTGGCGCTCTGGATGGACCGCGTCGCGATTTCCGCGATCACCGCCTTCGCCTGCTCGGCGTCGGCGAGAATGCGTGCCATGATCTGCCCCGTCTTGTTTCGCGAAAACCAGCCCAGGGGGAGTCGCTGCATATGCCGGAACACCGCGTCGCGAATGTCCCGCGTGATCCGTTCCTGCAGCGCAGCCCCCATCTGCCCGCCGATCCAGAGAAACACGTTCTTCGCGACGACCAGGGCGAGCATCACGTAGATGACGCCCTTGAGCGATTTCATCGGCTGGCTCGGGTCGATGATCGGCCCAAGCAACGCATTCAGCATACGCGCCAGAGGATTTTCCCGGTCCGGCAGCGCCTGATTCTTGAACAGCAGGTTGAGAAACGGAATGAGCAGCGCGAACGCCGCGACGTCGAGCCAGGACGCGACAACGTTCGCGACGATGTTCCCGATCAGCTTCGTCCGGTGCGGCCGGAGGAACGCGAGGAGGCGGCGGTACGTGTTCACCTGGCGTTCACCGGACGTTTACGGGGCGTGCAGCGGCAATCACGCGGCGCGCGGTGACAGGAGCGACACGGGAAGAATCATTTCTTCCGGGCTCACACCGCCGTGGAGAAACGCGCCGCGGTACCGGTGCTGGTACTCGCGCAGTTTCGTGGGATAGACGAAGAATGAATCGCCCGTCGCCAGCAGTACGTGCCCCGGATTCGTCGCGCGCCGCGGAAGCTGGAGCATCGCCTCGTCCGGAAACATGAGCGCCAGCTCGGGGCGCTCGGCGCGAACGTTGTCGCCGAACTTGTAACGCAAACTCAGACTCGCATCCCGCTTCGCGAACACGGTCGCGGGCGTGTGGCAATGGATCGAGCCGTGGTCGCTGGTCACGAGCACCGGAATCTTCCGGCGGGCGGCCTCCCTGATCACCGCGAGTGCGGGTGAATGGCGAAACCACTGCTCGGCGAGCTCGCGAAATGCGGCGTCGTCGCGCGCCATTTCCTGGAGAATGGCGGATTCCGCGCGCCCGTGCGTGAGCAGATCGATGAAGTTGAACACGAACGCGCTCACACCATCGCTCGACACGGCGGAGGCCACGCGCTTCGACAGCTCGTCGCTCTCGGTGCGCGTGGAAATCTTCGTGTAGCGGACGGGCGTGGGGCCGCGAAGCTCGTTCAGATGGAGCTCCAGCAGCTCGCGCTCGTGCGCGTTCAGCGATTCGTCGTCGCGGTCCACCACCCAGGCGGGATGACGCGCCGCCAGCTCCGCGGGAAGGAGCCCGCTGAAGAGCGCGTTCCGCGCGTACGGCGTGGCCGTCGGCAGAATCGAGAAATAGTGCGTGGTTTCGACGTCGAACCACTCGTTGACGACGCTCTCCAGCACGCGCCACTGGTCGAGGCGGAGGCAATCGATCACCATGAACACCACGGCCCGGTGGCCGGACAACACCGGCAGCAGGAACTCGTTGACGACGTCCACCGAGAGGGGGGGACGCTCGCCACCCAGGTCGCCGACCCACTGCGGATAGCGCGTTGCGACAAACGACGAAAACGCGCGGTGCATGGGCGGGAGCAGACTCCGCAGCGACTGCAGGAGGCCCGGTTCGTTCGCGCGCGCGAGATCGACGTCCCACCGCACGATTTCGGCGT
>DASRAP010000155.1:0-10327 GCA_035638155.1 Gemmatimonadaceae bacterium
CGTTCGCCGCAGCGTCGTTGCGAGCCGCACGCGCAGCCGGCCTTCCGACGATTGCGTCGCGACCCGAGCTGATTCGCCTGTTGCCACGCGCCGTGTTCGGCATCAGAAACCGCCGTCCGCGCGTGTTCCGCGCCATTGCGATGCCGCCGACGTACGGGGGATGGACGCTCCCCCTGCGGGGAATCGTGCGCGCGTCGGGCGTCCCCGTGCACGTGTGGACCGTAAACGACCGCGCGGAAGCGACCCATTACTGGGAGGCCGGGGTCAACGGTATACTCACGGACGACCCGGTAACGATGATCTCGCTTCGCGCGTCGCGGTTCAGCTCGCCAATGCTCCCTTCGTGAGGTTAGCCATGTCATCCCGCACCTGGCTGATGTGTTCTCTGGCGCTGGTCTCCGCGTGTGGTGGCGAGGGCGCCACCGGGACCGCGTCTCCGGTTGCCTCCATCTCCATCACGGTCGCGTCGAGCGCGGTTGGACTCGGGGCAAATCTCACGCTCGTGGCGATCGTGCGCGGCGCGGATAGCGGCATTCTGACCGACCAGCAGCCGACGTGGCACTCCAGCAACGACGCGATCGCCACGGTCGACGCGACGGGGCACGTTCGCGGCGTCGCGCTCGGCGGACCGGTCACCATCACTGCTGCGGTGGCTGGAAAGTCCGCTGCGGCCAGCGTACGCGTCACTCCCGAGGTCGTGCTCATCACGCCGAACATCGCGAACGTCTCCGCCGGACAACCCGTGCAGTTTGTCGCCACCGCGTACGACGCCGCGGGAACGGTCATCGACGGGGGCCCGGCGACGTGGTCCATCAGTGCCCCGACGCCGTCGCCGCCTGCGACGATCACTGCCGGCGGCTTGTTCGTCGCGACAGCGCCGGCGCCCGTCACGGTACAGGCGGTGATCGCGGGGAAAATGGGATCGATTCTCGTCGGCGTTCCGAGCATTCGTGACGGGCTGTGGATCGGGGCCAGCTCGACAGGGAGGCCCGTGCAGATCCAAGTACTCTACGGCTACGTCACGGCGTTTCGCCTTACATCGATTCCCCTGCAACTCTGCACGACACTGCAGCTTCTCGTTGAGGGAAACACGCTGATCGTGAACGACCAATTCTCCATGAGCATCACCGGTACCGGGGCGGCCCCGGGAAGTCATGGACCCGGGACCGTCACCGGCGCCTTTCTCACAGATGCTACCCTGAGCGCGACGATCTCGACGATCGTGATATTCGGCCCGATCACGTGTGACAACGGGCAGGTTCAGCCCGGTAACTTCGGCCTGAACCTCGGCACGGTCTCCCTCTCTAGGTGACCTGCTTGAACAGCAGCGTGAAGGATTCGTACGGGCTGGCGTACTCGCCCGTCGTCGTGAAGATGTGCACGCTGACGTAAAAGTCCATCGAGCCTTTGTAGGCGGAGCGCATCTGGCAGAGCGGCGCGGTAGGAAAGAGGACGCGCACGACCACGTCCCCGTCGCCCGAGCGCACGACGGCAGGATTCGGCGTCCATGGAAGCGGTTGGGACGGCAGGCGGCCGACCCGGCCGACATCGGCGGGGTCCGAAGCGCGCGCGACAATCAGGTGCACACCGACCGCGGTCACGTAGATCGTGTTCACGACATGGACCTGGGTGACGATCGAATCCGGCGCGCTCGCGAAGATGCCGCAGTTGGCGCCGTCGTGCGGCGTGATGAGGAGATTCGAGAGCTGTACGACGCCATGGGCGTTGCCGCCGGTGGGTTCACCGCCGCATGCAAGCGTGGCCATGATCGCCACGCTGAGTGCACGGGCCGAAATCGAAGCGATAGGTGCGAGTCTTGACTGGCTCATGGGCCGTTCGGCGGGTTCCTAACGTACCATCCCAAGGTTCGCTCCGTCACACCGAAGCGAACAGTTGTGCCAAAGTCATTGCCCCACTTAGGTTTCTGGGCTAATAGCCGCGCGGATAAACTGCTCGGCACCCCTCCTCTCGATCTGGCAAGCTCGGGAGGCGATTTCACTCCAGACCGAAGGGAGGCTTGCCGTGACTCGTCAATACGAGACGGTCTACATCTTCGATTCTACTCTCGAAGACGCCGTCATCCTGGAAAAACTCCAGAAGTTCCACGCCCTGCTGCACGCCACGGGCGAGATCGAGCTCAACCACTGGGGCCGTCGCCAGCTCGCGTACAAGATTGGCCGTCGCGACAGCGGTTACTACGTGGTCGCCCGCTTCCACTGCGAGCCGAAGAACCTGCCTGAGTACGAGCGTGCCATTCGTCTCGACGAAGGCGTGGTCCGCTATCTCGTCTCGCTCCACGAGCACGAGCTCGGCGCGCCGCCGATGACGGAAGAACAACTCGCGGCTGCGCGTGCCGCCGCGGAAAACGAAGACGACGAGGAGGAGTAGACCATGGCTCGCAGAACCAAGAAACCGTCGCCCGTTCTCGAAGCCGGCGTGCGTTACGTCGATTACAAGGACGAGCGTTTTCTGTCCCGCTTCATCACGGACACCGGCAAGATCCTTCCCAGCCGCCTGAGCGGCGTCGACGCGCGGCACCAGCGACAGCTCGCTGCGGCGATCAAGAAGGCGCGCTTTCTGGCGCTGTTGCCCTACAACAAGGGCCATCAGGGCTGAGCACGGCGTGAACGGCGACGCGGCGGGAGCGGCATCGGTCAGCGGGTCTCAGCCCGCGCAGACCGGAGAGCGCGGGTGGCGGCGGTTGTTGCCCGCGGTCGCCGTGTTTCTGTTCGTCCAGTCGCTTCCCCTCCGTGCGCTCGTTCCCATCGAGCAGACGCTGCTCCTGCTCGTGCCCGCGCTGGCTGCGTGCGCATGGGTCGCCTGGCGAAACGGCGGGCGCATCTGGTTCGCGCTCGTCTGGACGGGCGTCGCGATGGTTGCACTGTCGCGCCCCATGGCGGGCGACCCGTCGTACGTCGCGTTTGCGCGCGGCTGGGCGCTCGTGCTTGCCGCCGCGTTCGGCGCGTTCGGTCTCGCGTTTCGTACGAAGCCGTTCTTCACGCGTGCCGTGTGGACGCTGTCCGCGGCATCGGTGCTGTTCGGCGTTGTGCTCTTTGCGAGCGGCGTCAGCTCGCGAACGGTCGAGCGGGTGATTTCCGCGGAGCTCTCGGACCGCGTGGAGTCGAGCGTCGCGTCCTGGCGCCGGCCGACCACGACGCCCGAATGGGCAGAGCTCGAGCGCAAGAGTCCGGAAAGCACGAAAGCCATCGGCGAGACACTCGACGCGATGGAAACGCAGATGCGGGCCATTCCTCCGTTCGGGACCGAGTTTTTTCCCGCGATCCTGCTCCTCGAGTCGCTCGTGGCACTCGGGCTCGCGTGGAGCCTGCACCACCGGCTGTCGCGCACGCGCATCGGCCCGCCGATCGCTCAGCTGCGGGAATTCCGTTTCGAAGATCAATTCATCTGGGGCATCATCGCCGGCCTCGTGCTGGTGCTGATTCCGCGCTTCGCCGCCTACAAGACGATAGGTCTCAACCTGCTGCTCTTTTTCGGCGTGCTGTATGCCGTGCGCGGGCTGGCTGTGCTTGCGTGGTTCCTGCTTTCGCCCGGGCGCTGGATGGGCCTGGTGATCGTCTCCGTGTTTGTCGTCCTGTGGCCGTTCCCGCTCAGCCTTGGCCTCGGGGATACCTATTTCGACTGGCGGCGCCGCGTGCGTCCGTCCAACCAGGGGAGTTCGCAATGACCGAAGTAATCCTCCGTGAGTCCGTCACCAATCTCGGACATCCGGGAGACATCGTGGACGTGTCCGCCGGATATGCGCGCAATTACCTCGTACCGCGCGGCATCGCGTACCTCGCGACCGACGGCAACAAGAAGCGTATCGCGCAGGAGAAGGCGCGGCTCGAAGCCGCGGACGCCGCGCGGGTCGCGACCGCCCAGGAGCTGGCGGCGAAGCTCGAGCCGATCTCGCTGACGTTCTCGGCGCGCGTCGGCGAGGAAGGCAAGCTGTTCGGATCGGTCACGTCGGCCGATATCGTGGAACAGCTGACGAATCAGGGCTTCGAGATCGAAAAGCGCATGATCGACCTCCAGGAGCCGATTCGGGCCCTCGGGGTCTACAAGGTCGGCATTCGCCTCCACGCCGACGTCCGGCCGGAGATCAAGGTCTGGGTCATTAAGGGCTAACGGGCAACGGGCAACGGGCAACGGGGGGCTACGGGACGAGAAACGGAACAGAGGGGGAGAGAGAGGGGCGAGGGGTAGTAAGAACCCCCGCCCCTTTTTTGGCGTTGTGGCCTCATACTTCAGTTTCACGCTTCCGCTTCAACTTCAGTTTTCCTTTCGGTTTTCCTTTCGGTTCTCCAGGGTTGCCCAAGCCAGAACAACTCGCCCGCGCCGCCGCTGCGCTTTGCGTCGATCTCAAGGCCCACGACGTCGTCGCGCTGGATCTGCGCGGGATCACCGACATGACGGACTTCTTCGTCATCGCGTCCGGCACCTCCGACACCCACGTCCGGAGCATCGCGCAGCACGTCATTGACGGTATGGGGTTGGCGGGCACTCGCGTGTTACACGTTGAGGGAATGAGCCAGGGGCGCTGGGTGCTTCTGGATTTCGTGGACCTGGTCGTGCACGTTTTTCATCCAACCATGCGCGATTTCTATCAGCTCGAGCGGCTGTGGAGCGACGCACGGAACCTCGAAGTGGAACCACAGGGGGCGGCAACATGACGTTCGTCACGGCACGCTGGCTGGCCGGCCGGCGCCTCACCCATGCACTCGCGGCTGCGGCCGCGGTCCTCCTTCTGTCCGGTTCCGCCGGCGCCCAGAGCTACTTCGGCAAGAACCAGGTCCAGTTCGACAAGCTCAACTGGCGCGTGCTCGCCACCGAGCACTTCGACCTGCACTACTACGACGCGGAAAAAGAGGCCGCGTACATGGCGGGGCGCGTCGCGGAGCGCTCCTACGCCCGGCTCTCGCGCGTGTTCAACCATCAGTTCCGCGAACGCAAGCCGATCATCGTCTTCGCGTCACGCGGCGACTTCGCGCAGAACAACATCTTCGGTGATCTCGGCGAAGCCACCGGCGGCATCACGGACGCGATTCACCAGCGGAACATGTTCTTCTTCGCCGGTGACCTGAAGGAATCCGAGCACGTGATGACGCACGAGATGGTGCACCAGTTCCAGTACGACATCTTCGCGCGCGGGCGGGCCGGATCGAACCTGAGTGCGCTTGGCAACGTGAATCCGCCGTTGTGGTTCGTGGAAGGCATGGCGGAATACCTCTCGATCGGCCCCGGACACATTGCCACCGACGCGATCATCCGCGACGCGGCGCTCAACGGCAACATCCCGACGGTCGAGCAGATGACGAACCACCCCGAGGACTTCTTCCCGTATCGCTACGGGGAGTCGTTCCTCGCGTACGTCGCGAAGCGCTGGGGTGACGACGTCATCGGCGAAATCATGCAGGCGGTACCCGCCGGCAGCGTGGAGCGCGCGTTCTCGCGGCACACCGGACTCTCGCTGGGCGAGCTGGGCGACGAGTGGAAGGAAGCGATGCAGATGCAGTACCTGCCGCAGCTCGCAACGCGCGATCGCGCACGGAAGTTTGCGCAACCGGTGCTGAACGAACGGCACACCGGCGGCACACAACCCGTGTACGTCGCACCGGTGCTCTCCCCCGACGGCCGGAAGATCGCGTTCCTCTCGACCGGCAGCTTTGCCCGCGCCGAAGTCTTCCTCGACCTCTATCTCGCCGACGCGACGACCGGAAAGCGCATCAAGCGGCTGACCAAGTCCACCGTCAACGCCGAGTTCGAGGAATTGCGCGCGGCGTATTCGCAGAGCGCGTTCAGTCCCGATGGGCGGAAGCTCGCGTTCACCGCGCAGCGCGAGGGGCGCGACGTGCTGTACATCGAGGACATCGACCGTGGCCGCACGACGCTCGTCCGGGCGCCGAAGGGCATCGAGCAGATGATCAGCCCGTCGTTCTCTCCCGACGGAAAACAGATCGTCTTCAGCGGCACGAAGGGCGGGTACTCCGATCTCTACCTCATCAACGTCGACGGCTCGAACCTCCGGCAGCTCACGAATGATCCGCTGGGCGATCACCAGCCCCAGTGGAGCCCCGACGGCTCGCGCATTGCGTTCGTGAGCGAGCGCGGCCCCGACACGGATCTCGAGATCCTCAAGTTCGGGAACTGGCGCATCTCGGTGCTCAATCTCGAATCGGGTGACGTCACGGTCCTTCCGAACCAGACGGGCCGGAATCTCAACCCGATGTGGGCGCCGGACGGCCAATCGCTGGCGTACGTCTCCGATCGCACGGGCACCGCCAACATCTTCCTGTACGATTTCAACAACAAGGAACAGTACGAGCTCACGGATGTCGTGGGATCGGTGATGTCGTTCACCGAGCAGAGTCCCGTGCTGACGTGGGCACGCGATGCCGACCGGATGGCGTTCGTCTACTACGACGACAACAAGTTCACGGTGTGGAGCATCGACAACCCGCGCACGCTCAAGAAGCAGCCGTACCGCCCGCAGTCGGCGGTGCTCGCCGGTCTTCCGGCTCCGTCGACGGCGTCGGGCGAACCGCGGCGCGAACCGCGCGGGCCCGTGGCGATGACGGCACTCGCGTCAGCGTTTGACTCGGCGGGACGGCGCATGTCGGCGTATCGCTCGAGCGTCGGGCTGCGCGGATCGTGGGAGGTGCCTGAAGGCTCCGCGGCCGCACCGCGCGGCAACGTGTCGGTCGCGGCGCTGCTCGACAGTGCGGCGCTCGCGCTCCCCGACCAGGCGACGTTCGTCGACCGGCGGTACAAGCCCACGCTGAGGCCCGAGTACGTGCAGCGCCCCAACGTGTCCTACGCGCAGGACAACTTCGGCCGCGGCGTGTTCGGCGGCACGACCATCGTGCTGGCCGACATGCTCGGCAACCATCAGCTCGCGCTGGCCGCCGCCGTGAACGGCCGCATCGACGAAGCCCAGGTGTTCGTGGGCTTCCAGTCGCTCGCCAACCGGTTCCAGTATGCAACCGGCTTCCAGCAGCAGCCCATCTTCTTCACGCAGGATGCGCAGGCGTATCAGGCAAACGGCGGAGGATACGTCTATTCGCTGCAGCTCTCGCGATACATCATCCGCGAGGGATTCTTCAATGGCTCGTACCCGCTCAACCGCTTCGCGCGGTTCGAGATGGGGATCTCGGCCAACAGCATCGAGCGTGCAACAGAGTATCTCAGCCAGGGCGTGTACGGCGGATACAGCACCGGGTACTACGTGGACTCGATCGCCAACCGGTCCACGCTGTCCTATGTGACGCCCCACGTCGCCTACGTCTCCGACAACACACTCTTCGGACTCACCGGACCCATCTACGGACACCGGATGCGGTTCGAGATTGGACCGACCATCGGTGGCGCGCACTGGGTGAACCTCGCGGCCGACTACCGCCGATACGACCCGATCATCTTCAACTTCCTGACCTTCGCAACGCGCATTCAGACGGACCTCTCGATTGGTCGCGACGAGATGGAGTTCCCGAAGTACATCGGACGTCCGTTCTACGTGCGTGGCTACGATCGCGAGAACTACGCCTCGTCCAGCTGCGGCACGCTGTCGAGCAACCCGACCTCATGCGCGGCGACACAGCTCCTGGGCAGCCGGGTGGCCTTCGGGAATGCCGAGCTGCGGTTCCCCCTGCTTCGGAGCGCCTATTTTGGCCTCCTGCCCGTCTCGTTCCCCTCCGTGGAAGGCCTGTTCTTCTTCGACGCCGGCGCGGCGTGGCGGCGCGGCCAGTCGTTGTCGCTCACCCGTCCCGCCGATTACGACTTCACGAAACAGCGCTACTTCCTCAGTAGCCACGGGTTCGGCATCCGGCTCAACCTTTTCAACATCGCGATCATCAGGTGGGACTACGCGATTCCACACGACGGAACGTCGCGAAAGGGATACTGGGTGTGGACACTTGGGTCGTCGTACTGAGCTCTCGTTGGAAACTGCGTGAGCCGTGAGATGAACGGCGTGAGGGTGAGAGCGTAGACGGCGAAGGGCGTCAGGGGTGGCGCCCTTCGTCGTTCGCGGTGCGAACTCGCCCGCCCGTCCTCGCGCTTGTATCTTTTGCCGGTGGCGAGCAGCGTTTCACCTCTGAAAAAGCGGATTGCGTTCCTGGGCGGTGCCGTGAGCGTGCTGGCGATCGCGGCCTGCGGCGACGCGCGCCCGCCGGCTGACGCGCCGCTTCCGACACTGAGGGCGACCGGCGGCCCCGAAATCGTTCTGCTGCGCGTCACGCGCACCGGCGGCTTTCCGCGGAGCTATCGCTGGCCGGCGCTCGACGTTCCCGCGTGGACAGGCGCGGACCGGCTCCCCGCCATCGAGCGTCTGCTCGATTTTGACGAAGCGAGCGGCCTCCTCACGTTCGTCGCGACGGATGGACGTGCCGGGCGCATTGACCTCCGGACCGGCCGCTTCGAGGTCGCGGCGAAACCGCTGACCAACATCGCTGCCGGCGACGGCGGAGCGGTGTTCGGATCGAACAGCAACGGCCGGATCGTGTCGTGGGCGCCATCGGGCGAGTGGGACGGCCCCGAGGAAAAAGTCGACACCGTACTCGGACTGCCGGATGGACGCATCGTGCTCGCGAGCTCGACCACGCGCGACACACGCCTCATCCGCATGCGTCCGCCGTCGCTCACTCCCCGCGATACGATCTCGATTCCGCACGGCGAGTCATACGTGCAGACGCAGAGTGGCGATCGCGTCTACGTCCGCACCGATCGCGGGATCATGACCGTCGACACGCGGCAATGGCGGCTTGCGTCGGGTCCGCGCAGCGTACGCAACGCGCGAGCCGTGGCGCCGACGCCGAGTGGGGACCGCGCGTTTGTGCTCGATGAATCGGGGAAACGCATTCGCGTGTGGGAACGGTATGGCGAGCGGTTCCTCGGCAACATCGATCTCCCGTTCGTCGCGCGTGATCTTCGCATGGATGACCTCGGGCGATTCGCGCTCGCACGCCGCGACACCGGTGACAGCATTGCCGTGATCAGCGTTCCGATGATGCGCGTCCTCCGCACGCTCTCGAGCGAGTGGCGCGACGATTTGCCGGGTGTCGCACCCGACGGATCGATCCTCACGCTCCGGCGCGAGGACGTGAACCTGATGGATCCCTCTACGGGCGCGCGGCGGAAGCGACTGCGCGGCGGGGGTCTCGATACGTGGCTGTTCACGCGCTGGGACGGGTTCAAGCCGCGCGACAGCTCGCTCGACGCTCCGGCCGTGTTCGAGATGGATCCGCCGGTCGACAGCACAGAGGAAGCCGAAAAGATCGATTCGCTGCTCGCGGAGCGGGCCGCGATCGTCGAGCGGGAGCGGCTGGATTCCCTTGCAAGAGCCACCGTAGGCGGCCGCGCGCGGCGTGATACCGTAGGGCTCGCGTACACGCTCTCGTTTGCGTCGCTGCTTTCGGAATCCGCCGCGCGGACGCTGGCGTCACGCATTCGCGTCGACGGCCGGCCGCCGCGTGTGGTGGCCGGATCCCGGGACGGCGTGACGATTTACCGTGTTGTGCTGGGGCCGTACCCGACGCGCGAAGCCGCCGAAGCTGCCGGCCGCCGAAGCGGCGTACCGTTCTGGGTGTTTGCCGGGCTGCCGTGACCGCCGCCGAATGGCGCGCCGCCGGGGCCGCGCTCGCACCGCTCCAGGACGTCACCGTCCTGCTCCTCATGGGGGAGTCGAACGTCGCACTCGCCGCCGCTGCGCGAGGAACGGCCAGTGCCGTACCAGCGTCGCGCCGTGTCGCGGTATTTGATCTCGCCGGGGCGTTCGGCGCCGACGACCCCGACGGATTGATTCCAGCGTTCCGCGACGGGCGTTCGCTGAACGCGCTGGCGCGGCCGTTGAGCGACGCCGCCACGGAACGCTTTGTCGTGCACAAGGGACCGGGCACAATCGACCCGGAGCTGGCCTCGCATCCGCGATGGGAGCGCCTGGTCGAGGGCTTCCGGTCCACCGGTGCGCTCCTGATCATCGTGCTCCCCCAGGACTTCGCGAGCGCGCGCCCGCTCATTCCGCTCGCAGATCGTGCACGCCGGTTGGTGGTCGTCGACGGAATCGCGTCGCTGGTGCACCTGGGCGGTTCGAACGAACCGGCGGCGCCGGAAGTGCTCATTCCGGTGTTCACGCTCGCGCCTACTCCTATCATCAGTCCGGCTGTTTCGGAGGAATCGGCTGAGACTGCTCTAACTGCGGAAACGGCTCCAACTGTGGAGACTGCTCCAACTGCGGAGACCACGCTGTTGGAGGGCTCCCCGCCCTCTGAGGGTGATGGTTCCCCTCTTCCCCGCACTACGGTCGGCGACCAGCAGGGCATGAAGCGTGTCC
>DASRAP010000156.1:0-2160 GCA_035638155.1 Gemmatimonadaceae bacterium
ACGCTCGCGTTCGACGGGGTGCTGACGTCCCTGGGCGTGCTCGTGTTCCTTTCGCGTGATCTGGCGACGGCCGTGGCGTTCATCATCGCGAAGCGTTTCGAGTCGCTGCGGAACGTCACATTTGTTGCGCGCTTCCCGGGCAAGGTCGTCACGGTGCTGCAGCTGCTCGCGCTCGCGGTTGCGATCGCCGCGCCCGGCCGGGTCAACGGAATCGTTGCCGTGCTCGCGGTGGCGAGTGCCATCGCGATCGTCGACTACGCGCGCGCATTCTGGAACGCACGTGCGCATTGACCGGCTTGTCGTGCTGTTGATGTGCACGGTCCACGCCGCCGCTGCGCAGGAGAATTCACTCCAGCGCTTTCAGGGCGAAGCGCGAGTCGATCTCATCGCCGGGGGCACGACGGCGGTGCACGCGGCGCTGGGCACCAACGCGATGATTTCGAACAGCCTGCGGCTCGGGGCCGATATCGGCGGCGGCATGCGACGCGTGAACGGGACCATGCGCGCGAGCGGCCGGTTCGACGTCACGGCGCGTTTTCACCTCGACCCGTTCCAGCAATTCGCGCACGGTGTGTACGTCGGCGGCGGGGGCGCGCTGTACTTCGATGACGGCGCGCCGCGGCGCGTCCGCGCGGTGGTGCTCACGGGCGTCGAGGGAACGCCATCCAGACACGGATGGATCGGCGGCGTTGAATTCGCCCTTGGCGGCGGCGTGCGCGTGGGTGCCACGCTCCGGCGCGCACGTACCTCCGGGCGCTGATACTCGTGACTGCCTGAACGACAACGCCCCGCACGAAGGCGGGGCGTTTGTTACTCAGGCAGAGACGACATCGAGCGACTCTTCGTCGCTTTCGGCCCCTTCGTCCGGCGTCGGGCTCGCAGCAGGCTGTTCCGTGGGAGCCGCGGAGCGCGCAGGCTTCGCGAAACGTTCTCCCAGCGTTCTCAGCTCATTGATCTGCTTTGGTGCGAGCTCATGCCACCGTTCGCTCATGTAGGCCATGGTTTCGTTGAACCATTGGGCCTGGTGCTCGGGATCGGCGCCGATGACGTCGCAGCTGATGACGTGCTGAAACAGCTCATCGCGGGCCAGATCGAAGGCCGTTGGGGCGGTCGTCGTTGGCTTTCTTCGGTTACGGCTTCTCGACATTGTCTCCAGCTGAATGGTAGTCTACAGAATCACAATCTAAACCGTTGTCCTGCCTACTCCTATACCTCAGGGGCGGCTAGGTTTCCCTCAACGTATTCCGCCCCGGCCAGATACCCATGAATCAGAAGAGAAACGCCCCTTCCAAGACGACCAAAAGCGGGAACCGCAGCTTTGTTACGGGCATCGTGGTCCTGGGGTTGATCGGGGCGGCGGTCATCGGCGTGGTGGTTTCACGGTCCAAGGGCGCTGCGGCGGTGGTCCTGGACCCAAATGCCCCCCTCCCGGAGGCGAAGGGGCCGGTTACCGGAGATCCCAGCGCGCTCGTCGAGATGACCGAATTCGGGGACTTCGAATGCCCCGTCTGCGGCCGTTTTGCCACCATCACAGAACCGGACGTTCGCACACGTCTGGTGAAAACGGGGCTCATCCGGTTCCGGTTCATCGATTTTCCGCTCATCAACCAGCACCTGTCGACGCTCACGGCGCACAACGCGGCGGCCTGCGCGAACGTGCAGGGAAAGTTCTGGGACATGCACGACCGCATCTACATCGGGCAAAGCGAATGGAGCACGTTCGCGAACGGACGTGACATGAACGCGCCGAAGATCATGAAGCGGTACGCCAAGGAGCTCGGGCTCGATACCAAGGCGTTCAACACGTGCCTCGATAATCACGAGCAGGAGCCGCAGGTTCGCGCGAACCTCAAGGAAGGCGAGCGCCTCGGCGTCAATCAGACGCCCACTTTCTATATCGGCAAGCGGCTCGTGGTCGGTCTCCAGCCCTACGACGCGATCAAGGCAACAGTGGATTCGGCCATCGCCGACGCGAAGAAGGCCGCGCCTGCGGGGAAGGCGCTCGGCGACACCGCGTTGAAGAGCAAGGGCAACTGATGCCGGCGCGGCCGGGACAAAAGAAGGTGCAGAAGAACAACCGGCCGTTCATTGCCGTCATCGGACTGCTGATCCTTGGCGGAGCGGGAATCCTCGGCTATGTCGTCTCGAAACCGAAAACGG
>DASRAP010000157.1:0-12044 GCA_035638155.1 Gemmatimonadaceae bacterium
AATCGGGCAATCGGGCAATCGGGCAATCGGGCAATCGGGTATTCGTCCCCTCCCTATCGTCTCGCCATCGCCGAACGCAGCGCGCGGCGCTCCGAGGGCGGCGCGGCGCGCCATTCGGCGCGCCATTCGTAATCTTCCGCACTGCGACCGGGACGCGTGAGATCGACCGCGCCCGTTCCCCCCAAGAGCAGTGCGACGTATTCGCGCAGCGCCGCTTCGTAAAACGTCGCGCCGACGTCGCCGTCTTCGTTGTCGGCAACGACGGCGTCGGCGACGGAGAGAAACACGAACCCGCCAACCCGCTTGACGCTCGCACCCAGGAAGCGATCGCCAAGGTGCCGGAGACGCCGGAGCGCGATGGGCCGCGTGATGAGCGCGGGGAACGACACCAGCACGCCGCGTGTGACGGGCGAGAGCGTGCCGAACGATGCACGCGCAACATGCCGGCCCGCGGTCCGGAACACGACTTCGGCATCGGGACGGCGCGCAAGCAGCCGCGCAATGGCCGCGGCTTCTTCACGATCGATGCGCGTCGAGCGCTTGACCGCATCGGAATACCGCCGGATCTGCGCAAACACCGTTTCGCTCAGGCCGAGGCGTTTGTTCCGCAGCTCGGGCACGTACTCCGTCTCGTGCCCTTCGTCCGGGCGGTCGACCGTGCGCACCGCCTCGAGGAGGCTCAGCGGCACTTGCGGGTCGACGTTGGCGATCTTCAAGTGAGAATGCGCGGCGAGTGAAGGACGCAACGTAAGCGTCGCACGTGAGCCTTGCCAATGGTGGGGAGTACAATCAGTGTCCGGTACCTCGATGCACACTGATATCACCATTCCGATTGTCCGGGTTGCGTGGGGCGCACTGGTGGCGGCCATCATCGCGGCGGGCTCCGCCGGCCTGCGGGTCCTGACGCCCGGCGGCGCGATTGCCGCGTTTCTCGTGGGCACAACGGCAATGGCCGCCGGCTGGAAGTGGGGCGTGACGCTCGCGGTGTTTTTCGTCTCGTCGGTCGCGCTCACGCGAATCGGTTCGGCCACGAAGCTTGCGCGTGCAGCTGGCCGGATCGACAAACCCGGCGCGCGAGACGCCGCACAGGTCGTCGCGAACGGCGGGGTGTTCGCGCTCGGCGCTCTCGCCGCCGTACTCACGCGCCAACCTGTGCTCGTTGCGGCCGCGCTTGGCGCCCTCGCGGCCGCGACCGGCGACACGTGGGCGACGGAAGTCGGGATTCTCTCGACCGAAGAGCCGCGGTCGTTCCCCTCGTTCGACAAGGTGGCAGCGGGCATGTCGGGGGGCGTCACGACAGCCGGGCTTCTCGCGGGCGTCGCGGGCGCCGCAGCGATTGCGCTCTGCGGGCATCTGCTGAGCATCGACCACGCGGCACCTGTGGCGGTGGCCGCGGGCGGAACCGCCGGCATGCTGTTCGATTCCATCCTTGGGGCCGTTGCGCAGTCGGAGCGGTGGTGTGACGCGTGCGGTGCGAAAACCGAGCGCGTGATCCATGACTGCGGCACCCGCACCAGACACGTACGCGGCATCTCATGGCTCCGCAACGACGGCGTGAACGCGCTCGCGACGTTGAGCGGGGCCGCGGTCGCCGGTGCGGTCGCGTGGCGCGGCGTGCGATGAGCGCGTACGACGCGGAAGTGATCGTGGTCGGGGGCGGTCCCGCGGGCGCCGCCACCGCGTGGATGCTCGCGCGCGGAGGGCGCCACGTGCTGCTCCTCGACCGTGCGGCGTTTCCGCGACCCAAGCCGTGCGCCGAGTACATCAGCCCGGAAGCCTGCCGCATTCTTGACGACATGGGCGTGATGCCGACGGTAGAGCGAGCCGGCGCCGCGCGACTCACCGGCATGCGCGTGCGCGCCCCCGACGGCAGCGAACTCTTGGGCGAATTCGGCGCGGCGCGCGGCCTGATCGGCTCCCGTGTGCTCGGCGTGGCTCTTCGCCGCGAGCGTTTTGACATGCTCGTGCTCGATGTTGCGCGATCTGCGGGAGTGCGCGTGCGGGAGCGCATGCACGTCCGCGATCTGGTCCGCGACAATGCGGATCGGGTGAGCGGGGTTCGTCTCGCGGATGGCGGGACGCTCACCGCGCGCATCGTCATCGGCGCCGATGGATTGCGTTCTGTTGTCGCGCGGCGACTGGGGCTGGGACGGCACGCGCGCCGCCCGCGTCGCATGGCGTTCGTCACGCACTACGCGAACGTCGCCGGTGTCGGCCTGCACGGAGAAATGCACGTCGAGCGTGACGGGTACGTCGGCCTTGCGCGCGTCGACGGCGATCTCGTGAACGTCGCCGTGGTCGTTCCGGCAGTGCACGCACGCGATGCGGCCGGCTACCCTGCCCAGTTCGTCGACGGTTGGGTGCGGCGGCGTGCGCAGCTTGCGCATCGGTTCGCCGGCGCGACGCGCGTGACGCCAGTCGCGACCACGGGGCCGTTCGCGTGGGAAACAACCCGCGCATGGGCGCCGGGAGCGGCGCTGGTCGGCGACGCGGCGGATTTCTTCGATCCCTTCACGGGTGAAGGGATCTATGCCGCGCTGCGTGGGGCGGAGCTGCTCACGCCCTATGTGCACGCGGTGTGCGCGGCGCGGTCAGCGCGTGACGAGGTCGAGGCGCTCTCCGCTTACGATCGCTGCCGGCGTGACGCGTTTCGCGGAAAATGGCGCCTCGAGAAACTCGTCGGGCTCGCGGTTGGCTGGCCTGCATTCATGAATCGCGCGGCGCGGGGGCTCGCCCGGCGGCGCGATCTCGCCGACACGTTCGTCGGCGTCACAGGCGACGTGGTCCCCGCGAGCGAAGTGCTCCGCCCCGGTTATGTTCTTGCTCTCGCGCACGCCGCACTTCGCTGATCATGGTCGACCCCTCAACCTTCCGCGCCGCACTCAGCCGCCTTGCGAGCGGCATCTCCGTCGTGAGCTGCGTGAGTCCGGACGGCCGCGACCACGGCATGACGGTGACGGCGCTCTGTTCGCTGAGTCTCGATCCGCCGCTCATCCTGGTCTGCGTCGACCGGGCGGCGACGATGCATCCGCATCTTCTCACGGCGACCCATTTCGCGGTGAGCATGCTGTCGCTCGACCAGGAAGCCCTGTCGCGGCGCTTCGCGGAAACAACCGACAACAAGTTCGACGGCGTCGCGTTCGTGCGGGACGCGGCGGGCTGTCCCTTGCTTGCCGACGCGCTCGTGCACCTGGAATGCGAAATGTGGGCGCATCACGACGGTGGGGATCACACCATCTTCGTGGGACGTGTGCGGCGCGCGGCAACACGTGACGGCGAACCGCTGCTGCACTATCGCGGTGGATACGCGAAGCTCGTCCGATGACGATGCTCGTGCCGGCCCGGCGCGACACACCGGAATTCCTGGATGATCCCCGCACGGACGCGCGAACCCTCGCGACAACCGGCGGAGAGATCGCGGAATGCAACCGCCTCTTCGGCGGACGCGCGGCGTTTCTTTCGGAGCTCGCCCCGCTCTGGCCGTTGCTGCGCCCCGCGGCGACGATGCTCGACGTGGGCTGCGGCGTGGGCGATCTCCCGGCCGCCGCACGGACACACGCGGCGCGCTTCGGCGTGCAATTGACGGTGATCGCACTCGACCGCCGCGACGTGCTCGCGGCGCGCGCCGCGGCGAACGCAACGGGCGCGGTCGTGGCGGACGCGTTCGCCCTGCCGCTCCGCGATGCGAGTGTCGACATCGTGACCGCTTGCCAGTTTCTGCATCACTTCTCCGAGGAGGCGATTGCCACGCTCGCGCGCGAGATGGGACGCGTGGCGCGGCACCGCGTCGTCGTCAGTGATCTCCGGCGCAGCTGGGTGGCGGCGGGCGGCCTGTGGCTCGTGTCATGGCCGCTCCGGTTTCATCGCATCACGCGGCATGATGGCGTGGCCTCGGTGCTCAAGGGTTTCGAGCCGCACGAGCTCCGCGCCTCGCTCACACGCGCCACCGGACGCACCGTAACCGTGACGCGCCGCGCGGGATTCCGCGTCACCGCAAGCTGGGCTCCGCGTTCATGACGTCACGGCCGGACGACGTTCCGGGACTCCGCGCGCCATTCCGGCTCGGCCCCATGCCCACAAGTCGCGCGCTCGTGACCATGGACGAAGCCATCGTGCGCGCGCCGGTCGCCGACGTGTTCGCCGTGGTGCGCGACGTGGAGCGCTGGCCTGACCTGCTCCCGCATTATCGGTACGTAAAGTTCCGGTCGCGCAATCGCGACGGTGGCGGCATCGTCGAGATGTCGGCCAACCGCCCGTTCGGCCCCCTCAACTGGCCAACGTGGTGGCTGTCGTACATGTCCGTCGACGATGCGGCGCCGAGTATCCGATTTCGCCACGTCGAGGGTATTACAACGGGCATGGAAGTCGAATGGGCGTTCACGCCACACGAGACCGGTACGCACATCCGTCTCTTTCACGTGTGGGATGGGCCGGACTGGCCGTTCGTGGGACCGCCGCTCGCGGTCGGAATCATAGGACCTGTGTTCATCCACGGGATCGCCAGTAGAACCGTGGCAGGGTTGGCGGCAACTGCGGAACAGAGAGCGGGAGAACGGGAGAACGAGTGAACGAGAGAATCACGAGACGCCGCGTTGTCGTGACCGGCATCGGAGCCATAACGCCCATCGGGCTGTCGCGCGCCGGATTGCTGAGCGGGCTGCGCGCGGCAAAGTCCGCGGTCCGGACGTGCACGCGCTTCGATCCATCACCATTTCGGTCGCATTGCACCGCGCAGGTCGATGAATTCGTGCCCGCCGATCACCTCGAGGCGAAGCGCATGAAGCGTCTCGACCGGTTCGGCCAGCTTTCCGTCGTCGCCGCGAACATGGCGCGGGAGGACGCGGGACTCGATCTCGCCGCCGAGGATCGCGAACGCATCGGCGCGATGATGGGAAGCGCGCTGGGAGGCGTTGCCTTCGCCGAGGATCAGGTCGCGCAGTTCATGCGCGGCGGACTTCGGTCGGTGGATCCGTCGCTCGCACTGGCCGTGTTTGGCGGCGCGTCGAGCTGCAACATCGCGATCGAGCTCGGCGTCATGGGACCGAACAGCACGAACGCGATGAGCTGCGCGTCGGGCACCATCGCCGTGGGTGACGCGTTCCGGCAAATCCGCGACGGCTACGCCGACGTGATGTTCGCCGGCGGAGCGGAGGCGCCACTGGCGCCGCTCTGCTTCGGTGCGTTTGCACTCATTCGCGCGATGAGCGTGCGCAACGACGACCCGGCAACAGCGTCGCGTCCGTTTGACGCGGGCCGCGACGGCTTCGTGATGGGAGAAGGGTCGGCCGTGCTCGTGCTGGAGGAGCTCGGGCGCGCGCAGGCACGCGGCGCGCCGGTGTACGCCGAGATCAGTGGCTACGGGATGACGAACGACGCGCACCACATGACCGCGCCGCGCCCGGATGCGAGCCAGGCCGCGCGCGCCATGCGGCTCGCGCTGGACGACGCGGCGCTCGGTCCCGGCGAGATCGGCTATATCAACGCGCACGGGTCGAGCACACCGCTCAACGACCCGACGGAATCGCTCGCGATCGGCGCCGTCTTCGGCGATCGCGCGGCACGCATTCCCGTCAGCGGCACCAAGGGCTACTACGGCCACGCGCTCGGCGCGTCCGGCGCGTTCGAGGCCGCCATCTCGTCGCTCGCACTGCACGAGGAGTGGCTACCGCCCACCGTCAACCTCACGACACCGGACCCCGCGTGCACGCTCGATTACATTCAGGGCGCCGGCCGGGCCACGAGGGTCGATGCGATCCTCAGCAATTCATTCGGCTTTGGCGGCATCAACGCCTGCCTCGTCTTGCAGCGCCCCAGTTGAGCGCATAACGTCTCGCACGACCGACTTCTCCCACCCACCCGTCTCACACGTCTCAATGTCATCGACCTACGTCCGCCACGCGTATTCGGAGTTCCTGGGCACGTTCGCGCTGACCTTCGTCGGCAGCGCCGCGATCATGCTGAAGGAAGCCAGCGGAGGCAGCCTGCTCGAGGTCGCGCTCGCCCATGGTCTCGTGCTGTCGATCATGGTGACGGCGTTCATGCACATCGCCGCGCATTTCAATCCCGCGGTGACCATCGCGTTCGTGTTCACGCGGCGCATTCCGCTCTCGATGGCGGGACTGCACATCGCCATGCAGTTCGCCGGCGCGATCGTCGCCGCGTTCCTGCTCAAGGCGCTGTTCCCGGCGGCGTTGTTCTCCGCGGCCCACGGCGGCGGCCAGGCGATCTCCGTGGACATCGGCGGCGCGCAGGCGTGGGTCCTCGAAGCGCTCGCAACGTTCTTCCTGATGACCGCCATTTTCGGCACCGCCGTCAACAAGAAGGCGCCGAACGTCGGCGGGTTCGCGATCGGCCTCACCGTCGCGTTCGACATTCTCGCGATCGGACCGTTCACCGGCGCGTCGATGAATCCCGCGCGCACGTTCGGCCCCGCGATGGCGTACGGTGTGTACGAAGGCGTCGGCATCTACATCACGGCGCCGATCGTCGGCGCGATTATCGCCGCGCTCGCGTACGACAACCTCATCCTCAAGGAAGACCCGGCGGCACCCACCGCCTGATGTCATGAGCCTCGAGCTCGAGCGCGAACAGACGATCCAGCTTCTCTGCAAGCATTTCGCGCAGGACCAGCTGTCGACGCAGGATCTCGAGACGCGGCTCGAAGCGGCGTATCGCGCCACGACGCAGGAGGAGCTGAACGCGCTCGTGGCCGGACTTCCGGCGGTGATTCCCGAGGCATCGCCGCCGGCAAGGTACGAAGGCGCGGCCGGGGGCCCCGTCTATTTCACGGCGGATCAGAAGATCCGGTCCATTTTCGGCAACGTGAAAAAGACCGGCGAATGGGAGGCGGCCGAGCGCATCCACGCGCGCGTGCTCTTCGGCAACGTCGATCTCGACTTTCGTGAAGCGCGCGTCCCGCCGGTCACGACGGTCACGATCGACGCGCTGTTTTCCGCCGTACGCATCGTGGTCCCTCCAGGGATGCGCGTGGAGTGCGATGGCACGGCGGTCTTCGGCAACTTCGAGCACAAGGCCACGTATGCACCCGATCCGGGCACGGATGCGCCGATGCTGCGCGTTACGGGGAGCGCCGTGTTCGGCAATGTCGAAGTGGTGATGAAACTACCGAAATAAGACGGAGAACGAGAGAACGGGAGAACGGGAGAACGGGAACCGCCCCTGGGCTAGATCCCGGTCTGATACTCCTCGTCGTATCGCTTCGCGGAGGCGGCGACGATCTTGCGGGCGTCCGCTGCGTCTCCCCAGCCGAGGATCTCGATGCGCTTGCCTTCGAGATCCTTGTAGATCCCGAAGAAGTGCGAGACCTCGAGCAGATAATGCTGCGGCAGGTCCGAGACCTCGTGGTATTCGCCCGTGAGCGGATCGTTCACGGAGACCGCGATCAGCTTGTCGTCGGGCTCGCCGCGATCGCGCATGTGCAGCACGCCAATCGGCCTGACGTCGATCAGGCAGCCGGTGAACGTCGGCTCCTTGATGTACACGAGGACGTCCAGCGGATCGCCGTCCTCGTGCAGCGTGCGCGGCACGAGGCCGTAGTCCGCGGGGTACTGGACGGCGCTGTAGAGCACGCGGTCAAGCTTGAAGTAGCCGGTGTCCTTGTCGAGCTCGTACTTGTTCCGCGAGCCACCGGGGATTTCGATGACGGCCGTGATGACCTCCGGCGGATTCTTGCCGACCGCGAGGTCTTTCCAGGGATTCAGCACGAGTGAATTCTAGCGCGCGCGGCAGACAGTACGCAGATATAGGCAGTATCTCTCGCTCTCTCGTTCTCTCGCCCTCTCGTTCTCTCGAATGTCCGACCTCGACACCCTTCTCACCGAGAATCGCACGTTTCCGCCGCCGGCGGAGTTTGCGAAGCACGCCGTTCCCAACGACGCGGCCGTCTACGCGAACGCGGCGACAGACCCCGAGGCATACTGGGCGGGCGAAGCGGCGAAGCTCGAGTGGTTCAGCCCGTGGAAGACCGTGTGCGAATGGAAACCGCCGCACGCCAGGTGGTTCCTGGGAGGAACGCTGAACGCGTCGGTAAACTGTCTCGACCGGCACGTCGCCACGGCGCGCCGCAACAAGGCGGCGATCGTGTGGGAAGGCGAGCCGGGCGACCGTCGCACGCTGACGTATTGGGAGCTCTACCGCGACGTGTGTCAGTTCGCGAACGTGCTCAAGTCGCTCGGCGTTGCGCGCGGCGACCGCGTGGGCATTTACATGCCGCTCATTCCCGAAGTCGCGATCGCGATGCTCGCGTGCGCCCGCATCGGCGCCATTCACTCGGTGGTGTTCGGCGGCTTCTCCCCCGATTCGCTTCGCGACCGCATGAACGACGCCCAGGCGAAGCTCGTGATCACCGCCGACGCGGGTTACCGCCGCGGACAGATCGTCCCGCTCAAGCGCAATACGGACACCGCGCTCGAAGGCGCGCCGACGGTGAAGAACGTGGTTGTCGTGCAGCGGCGCTCGATCGGACCCATCTCCGAAGCTCACGTACACATGCACGAAGGGCGCGATCACTGGTACCACGACCTCATGCGCGAAGCGTCCGCCCAGTGCGAGCCGGAAAAGGTGGACGCGGAAGACGTGCTGTTCATTCTCTACACGTCGGGCACAACCGGAAAGCCAAAGGGCATCGTGCATACGACGGGGGGATACATGACCGGCGCGACGACGTCGACGCGCATCGTGTTCGACCTCAAGGACGACGACGTGTTCTGGTGCACCGCCGACGTCGGCTGGATCACGGGCCACACGTATCTCGTGTATGGTCCGCTCTCGAACGGTGCGACGTGCGTGATGTACGAGGGCGCGCCCGACTGGCCCGCGAAGGATCGTTTCTGGGATCTGTGCGAGCGGCACGGCGTGACCGTGTTCTACACGGCGCCCACGGCGATTCGCGCGTTCATGAAGTGGGGCGACGCCCATCCCAACAAGCACGACCTTTCACGCATCCGGTTGCTCGGTTCGGTCGGCGAGCCGATCAATCCCGAAGCCTGGGTCTGGTATCACCACGTGATCGGGAAGGAGCGTTGTCCGATCGTCGACACGTGGTGGCAGACGGAGACCGGATCGATCGTCATTTCTCCCCTTCCCGGTATCACCGCGACAAAACCGGGGAGCGGGTGCGGGCCGCTGCCCGGGTATTCAGCGGACTTGCTCGACGGAACCGGGAAGAGCATTCCCGTGGGCGGCGGATTTCTCGCGCTCACGAAACCGTGGCCGTCGATGCTCCGCACCATCTGGGGCGACGACGCGCGGTACGTGCAGACGTACTTCGCGAAGTGGAACGGCCGCCCCGATCTCTACTTTCCCGGCGACAGCGCCAAGCGCGACGACGACGGCTATTACTGGATCCTCGGCCGCGCGGATGACGTGCTCAAGATCGCCGGCCACCGGATCGGCACGATGGAAGTCGAGAGCGCGCTGGTCGAGCACCCCGCCGTGGCCGAAGCCGCCGTCGTCGGAAAGCCCGACGAGATCAAGGGTCAGGCGATCGTGGCGTTCGTGACCCTGCGCGAAGGACACGCGAAGTCGACGTCGCTCAACAAGGAGCTCCGCGAGTTCGTGGCCGAGAAGATCGGGTCGATCGCGCGGCCGGAAGAGATCCTGTTCACGGCCGATCTCCCCAAGACGCGCTCAGGAAAGATCATGCGGCGCCTGCTGCGTGACATCGCCGAAGGTCACGCGCTCGGTGATACGACGACGCTGGCGGACCCCTCCGTCGTCGCCGCACTCAAGGAGCAGTACGAGGAGAAAGAGGGGTAGCCGCGCAGCACCCGATCACATTCAGGTTTGCGTTAAACGCTATTTCTTCCCGGCTGCCGGAACCGCGGCAACTTTTCGGCTCCACGGCCCCTTCGCGTATTTCGCGTAGAGCGCCGGGATGTCGGTCTGCGTGGTCTTGTTGAGGTCCGCGATCATCTTCGCCGCGTCTTCCTGGGCCCAGAGCATCTGTGCGCGTTGGTCCGCAGTCGGCACACTCGAGAAACTTTCGATCGGCCGAATGAGACCGCCGACCGCTGCGAGAATGCGGTTCACTTCGTTGTGCAACGCCGTGATGTGCGTGACGAGCGTGTCCGCTTTCGCCGCGCCCTCGGGCGTGAGGTTGAGATCCTGCTTGAGTGAATCCGCCTGATCCACGAGCGCGCGTGCAGCCGTGCGCACCGGCACGAGACTCTTCTGCATCGCGTAGAGACTCATCACCGCGTCGCTTCGCGCTTTGCGCTCGACCGCGGTCAGCACGTCAGCGGGATCGCTTTCCACGGTGAGATCACCCGTGAGCGGCGCCGTTGCCCCCGGCACTTTGACCGACACGTGGTATTTGCCCGGCTGCACGGCCGGGCCGGTATTCCCGCCGCCGCCGCGCCCACCACCGCCTCCGCCACCGCCGCCGCCTGCGTTGTTGCCGCACACGCCGGTAGCACGCGGCGTGTAACCCACGCTATCAGCCGCGGGGAATCCTCCGCCACCGGCAGCTCCACCATCTCCGCCTCGGCCTCCGTTGCCACCGCGTCCGCCGCGGCCTCCATTGCCGCCGCGCCCGCCCGCACCGCCGGCCAGCGGAGTTTCGGCGGGCACCGCGTTTTCCATGCGCATATCCCAGCACACACGATTCAGTCCCTTGGCCGACGGACCTTTGAGTGTTCTGAGCAGCGCGCCGCCGGCATCGGTGATCCGGATTTCCGTCTGTTCTGACGCGCCGTCGCGCACGTAATACGAAATGATGGGATCGAAATCCGGGTTCTGTGCGAAATACATGCCGTAGCCGTACCACGCCTGCGGCGAGTAGAGATTCCATTGCCTGCCCTTCGTGATCGACGCGAGCACCGCGGGTTGTTTCACGGCGTCATCCGTCAGCGCCTGAAGCGGCCCCACGTCGTCGAGAATCCAGATACCGCGCCCGAACGTGCCGACCACGAGCGCGTTGTCACGCGCTTGGAACACGAGGTGTCCCACGGGCGCGTTCGGCATGTTCGTGCCAAGGGAATGCCAGGTGGCGCCGCCATCGTTCGAGTAGTGCACGCCGCGATTGTGCCCGAGCACGAGAAACTTTGCGTCCTTGGGGTGCTCGGCGATGCGCGCAATGGTCGTTTCGTCCGGAATGCCGGCGACGATCGATTTCCACGTCTGGCCGTAGTCCTCGCTCACGTACACATAGGGCTTGAGATCGTCGTTCACGTGTCCGTCGAACGTCGCGTACACACGCCCCGCCGCGAATCGCGACGGCATTACCGACGTGACCGGTGTGTACTGCGGAAGTCCGGGCACCTTGGGCGTGAGATCCGTCCACGTGGCGCCGCCGTCGCGCGTCACGCTGATGCGACCGTCCGTGCTTCCGGTGTAGATCAGCTTCGGATCCAGCGGCGATTCTCCGAACGTGTAGATCGATCCTGATCCGGGACCTTTGACGGTGTCACCCTGCGCGCTGTCCGCGCGGAGCGCCGCGACGGGCACGCCCATCACTTTCATCGTGTCGCGGTTCACGTTGGCGGTGAGATTCGGGCTGATCACTTTCCAGCTGCCGCCGCGATCCGTCGATCGGTACATGACGTTCGCCGCCGCGTACATCGTCTTCGAATCGAAGCTCGAGAACGCGATGGGCGTGTCCCATCCGAAGCGCGGCGCGTTGGCGTTACCCCGCCCGCCGCCCGCTCCGCGGCCGCCGCCCCGCCCCGCCGCGCGTGCTGCCGCATTCACCGCCGCGGTGTCGAGGCAAGACGTGGGACGCTCGAGCCCCGGCTTCGCGGCCTGCTTCTGCATCTGCGCGAAGTTCATGCGCTGGATGTTGCCGTTCTGCGATTCGAGGAACGCGTAGTTCTGATCGCTGGGATCGAAGTGAATGTGGAATCCGTCGCCGCTGCCCACGTTCCACGAATCGCTGTTCGCGATGCCGTTCCGGTTGCGCACGGCACTCGGCACGCACCACACGCCGTTGTCCTGCAAGCCGCCGCAGATGCGGAACGGTACGCTGTTGTCGACGTCGATCTCGTAGAATTGGCCGAGCGGCATGTTGCGCCGGAAATCCCAGGTGC
>DASRAP010000158.1:0-3410 GCA_035638155.1 Gemmatimonadaceae bacterium
TCGACGGGTATCTCTTCGTTCCGCCGGACGGCGATCAGTCCGTGCTCGATCGTGAGCTCGCCGCCGCGAAGCGCGCAGGTTTGAGCGATACGACCTTCGCGTCACGCGCGCCGATCAAGGGAATCGATACCGGCCGATGCCTCCGCTTCCCGAACCAGGGAGCGTTGCATCCACTCAAGTACGTGAACGCGCTCGCCCGTGCGTTCATCGAGTGCGGCGGCCGCATTCATGTCGGCGCCCGTGTACTCGAGCAGTTTGATGAGGGCCCGCCGCTGCGCGTGCACACGTCAGCGGGGCACACGGTGCGCGCGGATGCCGTCGTCGTCGCGACGAACACGCCGGTGCTCGATCCGTCGCAGGTCGCCCGGAGGCAGGTCAGCATGTGCACGTACGCCATCGCCGCGTCCGTGCCGCACGACTCGATTCCGCGCGCGCTCTACTGGGACACTGCGGACCCGTACCACTACGTGCGCCTCCACAGCGAGATCCCGTCAGCAAGCGACTGTCTGATCGTGGGCGGCGAAGACCGGCCATCGGAGCCCGAGCCGAACGCGGAGGAACGGTTCGACGCGCTCGAGAGCTGGATGCGAGAGTACTTCCCGATGGCGGGCCACGTGAAACGCACATGGTCCGGCTGCGTGATGGAGCCGGTTGACGGGCTCGCGCTGATCGGCCGCTACGGGAAGGGAGAAAACCGTTTTTGCGTGACCGGCGATTCCGGCCAAGGCATGACGCATGGGACGATCGCCGGCATTCTGCTCACGGACCTCATCATGGACCGAGCGAATCCGTGGCAGGAGATCTATGCGCCCCTCCCGGTCCCCGCCAAGGACGCGCCACCGCGCCGTGTTCCCATGTTCCCCGCGCACCAATCGGCCGTTGGGAGGGTAGCATCAACAAGAGCACCCACCCGTCCGATGGACTGAACGCAGGGGGGAGCATGGCCACGCTCCAGGAAGCGCATCAGCCGTTCGCAGGTGCACCACGGTCACGTTTCAATCGTTTTTTCCGCACGATTCCGCGGCTTGTCCTGTGGATCGTGAGCTCGCTGCTGATCATCATCGTCGCGCTGATCATCGCGTCATTCTTCATCGATGGTCCGCTGCGCCGGTCCATGGAGCGCGGCATCAATGAGCGGCTCACAGGCTACAACGTTCGCCTTCCGCACGCGCACTTCCAGTTGTTCACGCTCGCCGTCACGCTGCGCGACCTCGAGATCGTGCAGGACAGCCACCCGAGTCCGCCGGTTGCTGTCATACCGCGGTTGCGGGCGAGCATGCAGTGGGGAGAACTGATTCACGGCCACCTCGTATCCGACTTCAAGATCGATCAGCCGCGCTTCAATCTGAACCTCCCGCAACTTCGCTCAGAGCAGCAGGACTCCGTGAAGCTTGCCGACCGCGGGTGGCAGGCTGCGGCGCTCAAGATCTATCCCGTCAAGCTGAACCTGATTCAGATTGTGAACGGGGACGTCGTGTACATCGACACCGACTCGACGCGGCCGTTGCACCTTGCCCACGTCAACTTCAGCGCCAACGACGTGCGCAACGTCCATTCGAATGACCGCGTGTATCCGTCACCGGTGCACCTCTCGGCTGACGTGTTCGAAAAGGGGCATGCGGTCGTGGACGGCAAGGTCGACTTTTTTGCCACGCCGATGCCGGCGGTGAACCTGCAATACAGGCTGACCGATGTGCCGCTCGACAACCTCGGTCCGATCGCGCAGCGCGAGAATCTGACGCTCAAAGGCGGGACGATCGAGAGCAACGGCAAGATCGAGTATGGCCCGTCCATCAAGAACATCGACGTCAACAACGTGACGGTGACGGCGCTGAACGCCGACTATCACCACACGCCCCCGGCCGCGCTCAAGAAGGTGAACGCGGCGGTGCACGAGGTGAACAACGACCCGACGATCGAAATCCGCGTCGATACGGTCGATGTGGTGAACAGCACGTTCGGCATGATGCGCCTCGTGGGAACGCATCATTACCGCCTGTTCCTGGATCGCGCCAACTTCCACCTGACCAACTACACGAACCACTTCAACGAAGGCACCGCGCGCGCGACGCTACACGGCCGCTTCATGGGCAGTGGGGCTACCAACGCACGCCTCGTGCTTCGCCCGGGGAAGGAAAGCCCGAGTTTCAACCTCGATCTCGCTATCGAGGACGCGTCCATGCCGGCCATGAACGACATGCTCCGTGCGCACGGCAAGCTCGACGTGACGAAGGGCAGCTTTTCGTTCTACTCGCAGGTGAACGTCGCCAACGGCCAGATGAGCGGCTACGTGAAGCCGATGTTCAAGGACTTCCAGGTCTACAGCTGGCACCAGGACAAGCACGACAACGTCTTCAACCAGCTATACGAAGTCGTGGCGAGCGGCCTGCTCAAGCTGTTCAAGAATCACAAGACCGACGAAGTCGCCACCCGCGCCGTACTCGCCGGCCCATCGGCGACGACCACGGCCGACACGTGGGAGCTGATCGCGAACGCGTTCGAGAACGCGTTCATCAAGGCCATTACTCCTGGGTTTGACCGGATCCTCGGAAAGGATCGGAAAAACCGAAATGGAAATTGAAGTTGAAGACTGAAACTACAAAAAACGAAATGAAAATTGAAATGCAAGACCGAAACTGAAATTGAAGTTTGAAGACGGCTTGGTGCCGGTGTGCATTTCAAGCTTCAACTTCAACTTGGGTCTTGGATTTGCATTTCCATTTCGTTTTTGGTCACTTCAGCCCCGCAATCCCCGATATCCAGGCGCTGAGCCGCTGGTACGACTGCGCGCCCAGCCGCCGGTCGACCAACACGCCGTCCTTGAACACCAGCGTCGTCGGCATCTGATTCCGGCCCTCGGTGAGGAGCAGTCCCTTGCCGGTGAGCGGAACGCGTGGGAGCGTGACGTGAAAGTCCGCGAGCTGCTTCGCGATGTCTTCTTCACGACTTCCGGGGTCCGCCGCTTCGACGATTGCCAGGTCCGTGAGCTTCCCGGCGAAGTAATCGCGCGCGCGCTGCATTTCGCTGAACGCCTCGCGGCTGTGCGCGCTCCAGGGCGCCCAGATCATCACGACGCTGACTCCATGTGACGGAAGCGGAGTCGTCGGGAAGATGTCGTTCCAGGAGCGCTTCGCCGGAAGCGGCTCCGCAGCGGCGAGCGGGACCGCGGGAATGTCCAGCACACCGCTCGCCATCATGAACCCGCGGTAGTCGGCGCCGTCGTAGCGGAAGCAGAGCCGGCCGTCCTGGGTCCAGCTGGGGAAGAGCGCCGATCCCTTGAGGTTCGGCAGCGTGCGCACCGTGCGTTGCTGGACGTCGATGACCTTGATCTCGTACCCATCACCCTGCGGCTTGAGCGCGTGAAAGGCGATGTACTTGCCATCCCACGAGAAGTCCGCCTTCGCGCCCTG
>DASRAP010000159.1:0-5395 GCA_035638155.1 Gemmatimonadaceae bacterium
CATCGACGGGCCGGAGTGGGATCGCCGTCTGGCAAGCGTCCAGCCTCGATACTGGGATCTCCTGACCTACCACCAGTATCCACGGGTATCCGGAAACACCTCCGGCATCATGTCACAGCTGAACTACGTGCTGGCCACGGACGTCGCGGACCGAGTGCGATCGCACGTGCACGCGCTATTCGGCAACATGCCGGTGTTGATCACCGAATCTGATCCGGGCGCGGCGACCGGCCGGCGCGGAACAGGAATGACCGGGACGCTGTACGGCGGCATCTGGGCCGCCGAATATATCTCGAGACTTTCCGCGGTTCCGCAGGTGCTGTTCGCCGGTGTTCATCAGCTCATTGGCCCGGCGGGGCTCGACATCACCGACGACCACGCGGACGAGGTGGTGAACGCGTTCCACGCGGGGAAGCGCGTGAATAACGGCGCGCTGAACTACGGTTTTTTCATGGGCGCTCAAGCCATGGCGTATTCGCTCGCTGCAGCCGTGATCAACTCGGCGTCAGGTGTCTACGCGACGACCGTGACCGGCGGACAAAGTGTGCCTGCGGGCGACCGCACCATGCCGGCGATCTTCGCACAGGCGTACGGTGCGGCGGACTCAACGTCGCTGCTCGTGGTGAACAAGAGCGACCGCCCTGGTTCGATTGCCATTACCGTGGACGGTCACCCTTTGACGAAGGCTCGTGTTGCATTCGTCACTGGCCCGGCGCCCGACTCCCGCAACACGCGCGAACGAATGCTCGTCGCGCAAACGCAGTCGGTTGCGAACGGGCCTGTTTCCGTTCCCGGGTACTCCGTGACGCGCATTTCCTGGCGCTGAGCGCATTTGCTACTTGCCCAGCTTGGTCGTTCAAGTGCGCCGCTCACTGCGCCTTTCGCGCGCGCAGCCTCGTGAGAACCTCGTCAGCCCAGTTGTGCGCGATGATGAGTTGCGCCTGCTCCATCGCCTCGAGTACGAGCAGATGCGCGCCGTCGGGCATGACGTCGTAGTTCGCGTGGTACGCCCCACGCGCAAACCGATCGCGGAAGAGGGTGTCGCGCGACACCACGGAAAACGTGGGTGACGTGCGGACATTCGCGGCGATGAAGCTGAGATTGTCCCTGTAGAACAGCTTTTTCCCGTCGCGGGACCACACCGGTTCACGGCCGCCGTTGACCGACACCGGTGTGACGGCGCCAGGGCCGGGGAAGGGCTGCACCACAACCTCATCGCGCGATGATTCGGACGTAACGAACGCAATCCACTTGCCGTCGGGTGACACGCGCGCCTGGCTCTCGGTGCCGGTGGTCTCGGAAATCGCGTGCGACGTCGTATCGCCGCTGGTCAGGCGGTAGCGCAGGTTCGCGTCACCGTCGTCGATCTGATAGACGAGCGTCTTTCCGTCGGGCGCAATCACGCCCTCGAAGAAACCGTCGCGGTCGTTCCCGAGCAACATTTGCTCCGGCGCACTGAGGTCCGCGCGGCGCCACCAGAGCGTGGACGCCGCCGCCCGCGAGCTTCGGTACAGAATGTGTGTGCCGTCCGCGGACCACTCGGGCCGGTCATTGACGCCATCGGCGGCGGTAACCCTCGTGGTCGTGCGATTGCCAATGTCGTACACGACAATCTCGCGCAGCGCGGAAGCCGAGACCGTGGCCGCGATTTTTGTCCCATCCGGCGAAAGCCGCGGATACGAATACGCGCGGACTCCGGGCGCCAGCGCCCGACCGTGTCCCGCGAGATCGGCAACGGTCAGCTGCGTGTTGCCCACACCGCTTTGCGTGATCAGCGTCCCTGTCGCCGACAGCGCGGCCTGTGCGGTGCCTGTGCTGGGAAACACCACAACGTCGGTCGCGAGGGGCACTGGCGCGGATGTCGTCTTCCCGCGGCGAACATCGAAACTGACGGCGGTAACGACCCCGCCACTGGTGACGTAAATCAGCTGATCACGCACGAACCCGATTGGCTGGAGGCCGCTCACGCCAAGCGGCTGGCAGATGCCAGTGGACAAGGATGCCACATAGAGCTTGGACTGACCGATCCCTTCGGCGCCGAACGCGTCGAACACTACCTTGTCATTGTCGGGCAGTACGTAGGGATTTACCTGGGTCTCGAGGCTGTCCCTGTTCGATTTGCAGAGTGGCTGCAGGGCGCCGCCATTCTCCGGCACGCGAACGATCTTGCCTTCGCCGATGAGCATGATCCCGTTGTCGGTCCATGCCGCGCCGCCGTACGGGGCCGACAGCTGCGCCACCTTGAACACGGACCCCGACTCGAGCGAACGCTTCATCAGGAAGCCGCCGTCGTCATACGCGAGCCACTTTGCGTCCGGCGAAAAGAAGAGCGAGATGGCACGCTCGGTGCCCGGCACCGGGCGGCTCGCGGGATCGTTCAGCGACCGCAAATAGATCTGCGTCCCGCCGGTTGGGCCCGACGCGATGTATGCAATCGTCGACCCGTCGCGCGAGATGATCATGGACTGCGTCACCGACGGCGAGAGCTGCACGTCGCTCGGCAGTGTGAGCGGAAAACGCACCGTCGGCCGCGGCGTCGACACCGCCGCGCGCGCACTGCTCCGCGTTTGCACCGCGTATCCAAGGGCGACCACCGCAACCAGCCCGAGCGCGAGGACAGCCGGGTTCGCCACGCTCGCCCGCCATCCCGATTGCATTGAGGACGCGCGCATGCGAGCGCTCCGGGTCTCGATGCTCGCTGCCTTTCCACGAAGCGCGTCCGCAAACTCGCGCGCCGTCGACCAGCGGTCAGCCGGCAGCTTCTCCAGTCCTCGTTCGACAGCCGCGTCCACGAAATCGGGTACGCTCGGGCGGATCGTGCGCACCGGCCGCGGCGTTTCCGTGAGCAGCCTCGCAATGACGGCTTGCATCGTCGCGCCGATGTGTGGCGGCTCGCCCGTCAGCATCTCGTACGTCATGGCCGCGAGCGAGTAGATGTCGGCACGGCGGTCGATCACGCGGTCGCCAGTTGCCTGCTCGGGGCTCATGTACTGCGGCGTGCCGAGCGAGAGACCCGTCTGCGTGACGCGTTCGCCACCCGCTTTGCTGACGGCGAGCGCAATGCCGAAATCTGCGACTACGGGTTCGCCGGCCTGGAGGAGAATGTTCTCCGGCTTGAGGTCGCGATGGATGACGCCGCGGTCGTGCGCGTAATCGAGCGCGCTTGCGATGGCGACAGCAATGCGCACCGCTTCTTCGACAGGGAGCTGCCGCTCGCGATCGAGCCTGGCCCGAAGCGATTCGCCCTCCACGTACGGCATGACGTAGTAGAGGAATCCTCCCTTTGCGCCATCCGTCTCCGCCGTTTGACCCGAATCGAACAACGGCAGAAGGTTCGGGTGCTGCAGGTTTGCCGTGACCTGGATCTCGGCGAGAAATCGCTCGACGCCGAGTACCGCGCCCAGCTCGGGGTCGAGCAATTTGATGGCGACCGGACGCTGGTGACGGACGTCGCGAGCGAGAAACACGGTTGCCATGCCCCCGCGTCCGATTTCCCGCTCGACTTCGTACCGACCCGCAAGCGCGTCGCCGAGCTGGCTGGCTTCGAGCATACGCGCGATTCTATCTGCCGAACACGTTGGTCATCGCGCGCGAAAAGGTACTCCGGCGCGGACGGGCGCGCTATTACATCATCTGCGTAACGCCGATCTCAGCCGTCCGAGCGCGTCATCCACCCGGTCCTCGAGCTGCCTCGACCGGCGGTCATAATCCAGCTTGTCGATGTCGCGCTCGATCGCCCTGACCCTGCCGTCGACGTCGAGTCGGTCAAGACGCCGGTTGACGTCGGCCACCTTCCGCTCGACGTCGAAATCGCGGATCTGCTTGTCGATGTCGGCGACGCGGCGGTCCGTGTCGAGACGGCTGATGCGACGCTCGACGTCGTGCACCTTGCCTTCCGTGTCATAGTCGCGAATCTGGCGCTGCAGATCCGCGATGCGATCTTCGTGTTCACGAATGAGCCTGCGCGCCCGGTCATCGCGGTCATCGTACCGGCGGTCGGACTCCAGGCTCGAAATGGCGCCACGTTCCGAAGAGATCTGGCCGCGAAGTGAGCTCTCGTGTCCACGGATGGACGAGATCTCCCCGCGAAGGCTCGACTCTTCACCCTGAGCCGACGAGATCTGGCCGCGCATCGAGCTGACCTGGCCGCGGAGCGACGAAATCTCACCCTGCAGGCTGCTTCGCTCTCCCTGGATGGACGAGATCTCGCCCAGAAGGCTGCTTCGCTGTCCGCGCAGCTGGCTCAATTCCCAGGTCCGGTCGAGCAACTCGTACAACGCGTCGCGCCATGCACGCGCCGAAGCGTCGACGTCGCGCGTACGTCCGTTGACGCTGTACGTGGTCTCGCCGCGCGAGATCTCCATTGTGCGCACGTCACCATCGTCGCGCGTCTCGAGCGTCACACGGCGCGCGCGTGACGACCATGTGCTCGGCAGATCGTCCTGACGATTATCGGCAGCATCGATGGCCACCGCGCAAATCCGCAGCGAGCCAAATGACCTCTGGATAATGCGATCGGTGCCACGCGTGCCGACCTGTTCGGTAATCGTGCCGTTGTTAGTCGACATCGACCCCCTGAACGAGCGTGAGTCGGACCGATTCAAATCGCAGTCTCCCGTGCGCTGCTGCGTCGCAAGCGCCGTAACCGTGGCAACCGGAGCGCTAGCGATTGGCGCGCTCGGAGCCGGGATCAATGCGGGCGTCGTCATCGTGGCCGACGGGACCGACGGGGCCGACGGGGCCAATGGGGCCAATGGGGCCGATGCGGGCGCGACAGGGCGCGAGGGCTGGGCGGCCGCAACGGCGAACGTGAGCGTGGTAAGAATGGCCGCTGGAACGAGGATGCGTCCGCGCCCGCGGGTGCTCACGCGTGGACGAGAGTCGCTGAGGATGGTCATGAGCCGGGTCTCCAGAGTTGAACTGCGTGCCATGGGAAGGGTCGCGCTCGCAAGCCGTAGCGGCGGAGCGCCGGCGAAATCGAGCAACACGCGCGCGTAGCTCGATGGGCGAATTCCGAGCTGCAACACCGCGTCGTCGCATGCCGCTTCGCGCGCGACGCTTGCGTTGCGCGCGGCGAGCCAAACGAGCGGGTGAAACCAGTAGATCGCGACCGCGATGCGCGCGGCGACATGACGCAGCGGATCGGCGTGCGCAAGGTGCGCGATCTCATGCGCGAGCACGATGTCGCGCTGCTCGCCCGACCAATCGGTCGCGTCCGCCGGGACGAGCACGGTGGGGAGGAGAATGCCGCCGGCCATTGGCATCGTGACGTGTGGCGATGCGAGCACACGAACGCGCCTCGTCATACCAAGCCGGGCGCACGCGCGCGTGACCGCCTCTCGCCACGCGCCGCTCACGAGCTCAACGCTCCGCTTCGTCTCGGCGCGCACGCGAA